>DASYBY010000088.1:0-4268 GCA_036500525.1 Baekduia sp.
CTTCAAGGCGGTCAACGACCGTCACGGCATGGCCGCGGGCGACCTCGTCCTGGCCGAGATCGGCCGGATCATCGGCCACCACGGCCACGCCGGCCGGCTCGGCGGCGACGAGTTCGCCGTGCTCGTGCCCGGCAACCTCGACGAGGCGGTGCAGGCCGCGCAGCGCGTCATGGCGCAGGTCGCCGAGGCCTTCGAGGCCGGCAGCGGGCCGAAGATCGACCTGTCGATGGGCTGCGCCGCGGCGCCGACCCACGGCGACGAGCTCGCCGATCTGCTGGAGGCGGCCGACGTCGCGCTGCTGGACGCCAAGCGGGCCGGGCGCTCGCGGGCGATGATCGCCGGGGCCGAGCTGCGCCCCGACGACCACCTGGCCGCCTAGGCACGCCGAGCCGCGTCCGGGGCGGCGCGCCATGATGCGCGCATGGACGACGAGACGCTCGTGACGACGCGGCTGGCGCTGCATGCGCTGGCCGTGCAGGTGATCAGCCAGGTGTGCGTGCAGGCGACGGGGAACGAGATCGCGCTGCGGGTGCGCCCCGAGGGGTTCGGCACGCCGGAGCTGCCGGGCGGCGGCTGGGCCGGGGTGAGCGGGACCGACATCGTCGTGGTCGAGCCCGGCGGCGAGGAGCGCCGCGCGGCGATCCGGAGCCTGCGCGCGGCGGCGGAGTGGGTCGGGCTGACCGGCGCGGCCGCGCTGCCGGGCGAGCCGCTGGAGGTCCACGCGGGCGCCGCGCGGCTGATCGCCGCGACGCTGGCCAACGGCGACGAGGCGCTGCGCACGCTCATCGACGGCGCGCGGCCCACCGACGACGTCTCCGCGATCCACCTCTGGCCCGAGCACTTCGACATCGCGGTCGAGTTCGGCGCGGCGGCGGTGCGCGGCACCTACGGCGTGTCGCCCGGCGACGCCGACCACACCGAGCCCTACGCCTACGTGTCGGCCTGGTCGCCGCCGCCCGAGGGTCTCTTCTGGAACGCGACCGGGTTCACCGGCGCCGAGCGCTCCGCCGACGACCCCGACGAGATCGTGGCGTTCTGGCGCGAGGCACACCGGCTCCTCGCCGCCTAGATGCCCAGGGGGTCAGACCCCTTTTTGCAGTGCGGATGCGAGAAGGGGTCAGACCCCTTTCTGCAGTGCGACCGCAAATAGGGGTCAGACCCCTTTCTGCAGTGCGGATGCGAAAAGGGGTCAGACCCCTCAGAGCAGATGGCGGCGCGTGACGATCTCCGCCGAGAGCGTCTTGTAGCCGACCCGGTCGAAGACCACCGTGATGATGTCGTCCTCGACGCGCTGGACGGTCCCGGCGCCGAATTCGGGATGCTCGACGTGCTCGCCGACGAAGAAGGGCTCGTCGTCGCGCGCCGCCGCCGCCGGCCGGCCGTCGGGGTGCTTGTCGCACCAGTCGCAGTTGTGGCACGGCGGCTCGTAGGCCTCGCCGAAGTAGCCGAGCAGGAAGGCGCGCCGGCAGCCGTCGTGCTCGGCGTAGCCGCGGACCATCTCGACGCGCGAGCGCTCGAACGCCTCGCGGTCGGCCTCCATCTGCGCCGCGGTCTTCAGCCCGTCGTCCAGGTCGGCGCCCGCGACCGGCGCGACCGTCCCGTCGTCGGAGACCGCGACCAGCCCGGCGACGTCGAGGCGATGGAGCACCGTCGCGATCCGCGACCGGCCCATCCCCAGCTCCTCGCGCAGCGCCGCGGCGTCGACCGGCGCGCCCGCGGCGGCGACCACGCGCGCCACGCGCTCCAGCGTCGCCGGATCGATCTTGCCCGAGGCGAAGAACCGCCGGCGCCCGAGGTCCTCGGGGCGGTAGAAGAGCTGCGCGCGCGCCGGCTGCCCGTCGCGCCCCGCGCGGCCGAGCTCCTGGAAGTACGCGTCGATCGACTCGCTGACGTCGAGGTGCAGCACGAACCGCACGTCCGGCTTGTCGACGCCCATGCCGAAGGCGATCGTGGCGACCATCACGTCGACCTCGCCGGTGTCCATGAACGCCTCCTGCGCCGCGTCGCGCGCCCGCGCGCCCATGCCGCCGTGGTAGGCCGCCGCCCGGACGCCGCGGGCCACCAGCGCGGCGGCGGTCTCCTCGGCCTCTCGCTGCGTCGACACGTACACGATCCCCGGCCCGCCGCCCGGCACGCTCGCCGCCTCCAGCAGCGCGCGGTTCTTCTCCTCGGCCTCGAAGAAGCGATGCACGCCGAGCCAGATGTTGGGGCGGTCGAAGCCCTTGACGATCACCGCGGGATCGCGCAGCCGCAGCACCTCGACGATCTCCTCGCGCACCGGCGCGGCGGCCGTCGCGGTGAGCGCCAGGACGGGCGGACGGCAGAGCTCTTCGGCGTAGGCGCCGAGCTCCAGGTAGTCCGGGCGGAAGTCGTGACCCCACTGGCTGACGGCGTGTGCCTCGTCGACCACGAACAGCGACGGTTTGGCCGCCCGCAGCCGCTCGCGCGTCTTCGCCGACGCCAGCTGCTCGGGCGCGAGCAGGACGAACTCGACCTCGCCGGCCTCCAGCGCGCGGAAGACCTCCTCGCGCTCGGCGTGCGACAGCGTCGAGTTCAGCTCGTGCGCCACGCCGCCCTCGGCCTGCTCGACCTGGTCGCGCTGCAGGGCGATCAGCGGGGAGACGACGATCGTCGGACCGTCGAGGAAGTACCCGGCGAGCTGGTAGATCGCCGACTTCCCCGATCCGGTCGCCATGACGACCAGCGCGTCGCGGCCGGAGACCACCGCCTGGACGCCCTCCAGCTGGCCCGGGTGCAGGCGATCATGGCCCAGCTCGGTGCGGGCGGCGGCAACGATGTCGTCGGCGGAAGGGCGGAGCACGGGTCAGCCGTACCCGAGCCTATCCTCGAAGGCGCATGGCCACCGCACCGCAATCCGAGGGGCGCCGCACCCGCCTGGCCGAGCAGCGCCGCACGCTGCCCGACGGCCCGGGCGTCTATCTGTTCCACGATGACAAGGGCAAGGTCATCTACGTGGGCAAGGCGATCTCGCTCAAGAAGCGGGTCGCGAGCCACTTCTCCAACCCGGTGACGCGCGGCGCGCACCAGATGATCGACTCGATCGACTCGGTGGACTTCCTGCTCGTCAGCTCGGAGACCGAGGCGCTGATCGTCGAGCAGAACTTCATCAAGCAGTACCAGCCGCGCTTCAACATCCGGCTGCGCGACGACAAGTCCTATCCCTACATCGCGATCTCGATGGACGAGCCGTTCCCGCGGGTCTACTTCACCCGCGAGCGCCACCGCAAGAACCGCCTGTACTTCGGCCCGTACTCCAGCGCGAAGCGGACGCGCTCGACGCTGGAGACCCTCGGCAAGGTGTTCCAGTACCGGTCGTGCAGCGGGGCGGAGCCGGGGCGCCGCTCGGGCTCGCCGTGCCTCGACTTCTACATCAAGCGCTGCGGCGCGCCGTGCGTGGACTACGGCGTCAACCGCGAGCAGTACATGGAGTCGATCGACGGCGTCCGCGCCTTCCTGTCGGGCCGCTACCGCGAGATCGAGCGCGACCTCGAGGCGCGCATGAAGGCGGCCGCGGCCGAGCAGGAGTTCGAGACCGCGGCGCTGGAGCGCAACCGCTTGGCGGCGGTGCGCTCGCTGCTGCAGCGTCAGCGTGTGGCCAACGAGTCGGTCGGGACCGTGGACGTCGTCGCGGTCGCCGCCGACGGGACCGACGCCAACGCCCAGGTCTTCCAGCTGCGCGACGGCGTGCTCAGCGACCGCCAGTCGTTCTACCTGGACAACATCCAGGAGGGCGGGGTCGGCGAGGTCGCCCAGGAGTTCTTGTTGCAGTACTACGGCGAGGCGACGGTGATCCCGCCGCAGGTGATCGTCCAGGCCGAGGTCGAGGACCTGGGGCCGCTGGGCGAGCTGCTGACCGAGCGCCGCGGCGCGAAGGTCGAGGTGCGCGCCGCCGAGCGCGGCGACAAGGCGCGGCTGCTGTCGCTGGCCGAGCGCAACGCGCGGCTGGCGCTCGACCAGGATCGGCTGAAGGCCGAGCGCTCGCGCCAGCAGCGCGTGGAGGCGCTCGACGACCTGCAGGAGGCGTTGCATCTGGACGCGCTGCCGCTGCGGGTCGAGTGCTTCGACATCTCCAACCTGATGGGGACGCACACCGTCGCGTCGATGGTCGTCTTCGAGGGCGGCGCGCCGAAGAAGGCCGACTACCGCCGGTTCACGATCCGCGGCGGCGAGGAGGGCGTGCCCGACGACTTCGCCTCCATGTCGGAGGTGCTGACCCGCCGGCTGGCCAACTGGGAGCGCCAGCAGGA
>DASYBY010000089.1:0-3392 GCA_036500525.1 Baekduia sp.
CGGCGCCGACGACCACATCCCCGAGAGCGACCGCGACATCTTCGCCGCGAGCCTGGAGCGCTCCGGCGTCGAGCACGAGATCGTCGTCTACCCGGGCGCGCCGCACTCGTTCTTCGACCGCAAGCAGGACGAGTTCGCCGATGCCTCGCAGGACGCGTGGCGCAAGACCTTGGGCTTCCTCGACGAGCTGGGCGCGCGGGCGCACGCATAGCCGCGCGTTCTCCGGCAGACTGCCGCCCGCGATGCCGGGCCGCCGCCTCCTTCCCACCCTCGTCGCCGTCGCGGCGGGTCTCCTGCTCGCCGGTGTCGCGCCCGCCGGCGGGCAGGCGCCGGCGATCGACCAGTCGAGCACGAACCCGTGCGACGACGCGGCGCTGGCGCTGAAGTGCCCCGACCTGCGCATGGCGCCGCCGTCGGACCTGCGCATCCAGCACGCGGGCGGCGGCCGGGTGCGGCTGCTCACCGCCAACCACATCGTCAACGTCGGCCAGGGGCCGCTGGAGCTCGTCGGGACCAAGGACCCGGCGCGGCCGCGCTTCGCCCAGGCCGTCCAGGTCATCCGCACGCGCGGCGGCCGGCCCGTCTACTTCCCCGCCGCCGGCTGGATCTACTGGAAGGCGATCCCCGGCCAGGGCCACTACTGGAAGTACTACCGCGCCGCGCGCTTCGAGCTGTGGACGCTGAACCCCGACGGCACGCGCGCGCAGATGGTGCGGACCGGCCCGAAGCTGTCGTACTGCTTCCGCGATCTCGCGCGCGTGCGCACGTGGGCGCGCACCCCGAAGCAACGGGTCTTCCCCGCGTGCAGCCAGTCCTTCGGCCGCCGCGCGCTGCGGCTCGGCGTCTCCCCCGGCTGGGCCGACGTCTACCCCGCGACCTACCACCAGAACTGGATCGACGTGACCGGCCTGCGCGGCTGCTTCGCGTTCGTGCACCGCGCCGACCCGACCGGCCAGCTGATCGAGCAGCGCGAGGACAACAACCTCGCCGAGCGGATCGTCCGGCTGCCGGCGCGGCGCGGGAGCGTCGCAGCGCGCGGCTGCCCACGCCCGCGGTAGGATTCGCGCCGTATGTCGCTCATCTTCGCCCTGAGCCCGTTCAAGGCCACCTTCGGCCTGGTCATCGTGTTCTTCGTGATCTTCCCGCTGCTCCTGCACGGGCTCATCGGCTTCGCGCTCGCGCAGTCCGCCGCTGAGCACGCCGAGAACCTCGAGTACCTCGAGGGCGGCGAAGACACCAAGACGCTGTAGCGGCCGCCGCGCAGGCAGCCGCTCGCCCGGCCGGGGTCAGACCCCGGCCGTCAGACCCTCTGCGCTGACCGCCTCGCCCGAGGCGATGAGCGCCGCCGCGCGATCGAGGTCGCCGTGGCCGCCGGCCCGGAGCATCGCCGCGACGCGCCCGTCGCGCAGGTACCAGACGGCGAACGCGCCCGAGGCGAGATCGCCCTCGACGACCTCCTCGTCCCAGCCCTCGGCCGGGCCGACGTACTCCAGCGTCGCCCAGTCGGCCAGGTCGCTCCAGAAGTAGGGCACGGTGGTGTGCTCAGCGTTGGCGCCGAGCATGTTGGCGGCGGCCGTGCGCCCGTGGGCCGCGGCGACCTCCTCGTGCTCGATCCGCACGGTGCGGCCGTGCACAGGGCTGTCGTACTCGCACATGTCGCCGGCGACGAACAGGCCTTCGGCCCCGAGCGCGCGCAGCTGCGCGTCGGCGCGCACGCCGCCCTGCGGGCCGATCTCCAGCCCGGCCTTGCGGGCGAGCATGACGTCGGGGTTCGCGCCCACGCCGCAGACGACGGCGTCGGCGGGCAGCGTGCGGCCGCCGGCCAGGACGACGCGGGCGACGCGCTCGTCCTCGGCAGCACCGTTGCCCTCGAACCGCTCGACCTCGACGCCGGAGACGACCTCCACCCCGTGCGACTCCAGCAGGGAGCGGACCCAAGCGCCGACCTGCAGGCCGAAGCCCCGCTCCAGCGGCTCCTCCTCCTGCAGCACGACCGTGCACTGCTTGCCGAGCGCGGTCAGCGTCGCGGCGACCTCGCAGCCGATGTAGGAGCCGCCGACGCACACGACGTGCTCGGCGCCCTCGACGTCGGCGCGCAGCGTGTCGGCGTTGGCGAGCGCCCGCAGGTAGTGGATGCCCTCCAGCTGGGCGCCGTCGACCGGCAGCCGGCGCACCATCGCGCCGGTGGCGATCAGCGCCGTGCCGTACTCGACCGTCTCCTTGGTGGAGAGCGTGACGGTCTTCGCCGCGGGGTCGAGCGCCATGACCGACGTGCGCGTCAGCACCTCGACGGCGTCGGGCAGCGCGATCAAGGCATCGTCCTTGCCTTCCGCGCCCGCCAGGTAGCCCTTGGTGATCGGCGGCCGGTGGTACGGCGGATCGAGCTCGCGGCCGACGAGCAGGATCGAGGCGCCATCGCCCCGCTCGGCCAGCACCTGGGCGCAGGTCGCCGCAGCGATCCCGCCCCCGATCAGCAGATGATCCACACGACGGTCGGCCATGGCGCGGATTCAATCAGGCGGGGGCGGTGCGGGCCGGGCGACGGGCGTGGTTGGCGTCCAGCTCGCCGCGTGGGTCAGGGTACGTGGGGTGGTTCGTCGGTCGCTCGGGCGCGAACCGCCACCCCGCGGGGATGCATGGCACCTGGGGGTCGCCGATCGACCCCTACGTGCCATCGATCTCCCGGCCGGCCGACGGATGGCACCTGGACGTTGAGATGCAACGGCTAGGTGCCATCCGTGCCACGGACACCCGCCCCGGGCACCGCGCCCGCCGCGCGGAGGACAGACCAACGCCGAGGCCATCAACGACGCACTCGTCATTGCCGACAGACCACGCGACGCACCCCGACCACGCCCGAGCTGAACACCAACAACAACACACGCACCCGCCCGCCCGCCCCTCACGCCGTCGGCGTCAGCTCCTGCTCCGCCGACACCGACCGCCGCGCCAGGCGGCCGTCGGAGAGGATCTCGTAGGTGCCCATCCGGCGCAGCGGCGGGGAGTAGAGGTGCAGCGTCACCGCGGCCTCGTCGCCGATGTGCAGGACGCGGTGGATGTCGGTGGCGTCGAAGGAGAAGACCGCGCCCGCACCGACCTCGCGCACCGCGGGATCGCCGCCCAGCACGAGAGTCTCCTCGCGCACGTGGCCCGCCGCGACGCCGACGGCGCCATGCGAGATGTCGTGGTCGTGGAAGCCCGTGTCGTTGCCGTCGGTCCAGCAGATCAGCCAGGCCTCGACGTGGTCGTCGAGCGCGAGCTGGTGGTAGGTCCGGGCGCCCGACGGGTCGTGGTGGACGAGGTCGCGCCACTCCTCCGGGCGGTGGAGGAGGTCGACGGCGGCGAGCTCCAGCTCGGCGCGGGACAGGTCGCGGTCGTGATGCGGACGGCGG
>DASYBY010000090.1:0-3631 GCA_036500525.1 Baekduia sp.
CTAGGCTTGACACCCCGTCAGCTCAGCGACCCGGAGAGGCATCCATGGCAGGTACGGAGCAGGTCCACGACGTCGTCGTCGAAGGCGAGTCCGCCGGCATCAACGAGTTCGCGGTCGAGAACCCGGCCACCGGCGAGGTCATCGCCCACTGCCCCGACCTCGGTCCCGAGCAGGTCGCCGCGCTGGCGCGCCGCGGGCGCGAGGTGCAGCCCGCCTGGGAGGCGCTCGGCTTCGAGGGTCGCGCCCGCATCCTCTCGCGCATGCAGAAGTGGGTCATCGACCACCGCGACGAGATCATCGAGGTCATCCGGTCAGAGACCGGCAAGACCTACGAGGACGCGCTGATCGCCGAGATCTCCTACGGCGCCGCCGCCTTCGGCTTCTGGGCCGCCAACGCCGAGAAGTACCTCGCCGACGAGAAGGTCAAGTCGGCGGCCGTGCCGCTCAAGGGCAAGAAGCTGCTGCTGCGCTACCGCGCGCTCGGCCTCGTCGGCGTCATCGGCCCGTGGAACTACCCGCTGACCAACTCCTTCGGCGACTGCATCCCCGCGCTGGCCGCGGGCAACAGCGTCATCCTCAAGCCGTCCGAGGTCACGCCGCTGACCTCGCTCAAGCTGGCCGAGGGCCTGAAGGCCTGCGGCATCCCCGACGGCGTCTTCCAGGTCGCCACCGGCCTCGGCGCGACCGGCGCCGCGCTGGTCGACGAGGTCGACATGATCATGTTCACCGGCTCGACCAAGACCGGCAAGCAGGTCATGAAGACGGCGGCCGACACGCTCACGCCCGTCTCGCTGGAGCTCGGCGGCAAGGACCCCATGATCGTCCTGGCCGACGCCGACGTCGAGCGCGCCGCCAACACCGCCCTCTACTACGGCATGTTCAACGGCGGCCAGACCTGCATCTCGATCGAGCGCGTCTACGTCGAGGAGCCGGTCTACGACGCGTTCGTCGCCAAGGTCACCGAGAAGGCCCGCGCGCTGCGCCAGGGCACCGGCCCGTCGGGCTCCGTCGACGTCGGGTCGATGACCTTCCCGCCGCAGGTCGACATCGTCGAGGCCCACGTCGAGGACGCCAAGGCCAAGGGCGCGCGCGTCCTGGTCGGCGGCCACCGCGGCGAGCACGCCTCGGGCTACTGGTACGAGCCGACCGTGCTGGTCGACGTCGACCACACCATGTTGGCGATGACCGAGGAGACCTTCGGCCCGACGCTGCCGATCATGAAGGTCCGCGACGAGGAGGAGGCCATCAAGATGGCCAACGACTCGCCCTACGGCCTCGGCGCCTCGGTCTTCGGCAAGGACGTCAAGCACGCCGAGGCGGTCGCCCGCCGCGTCGAGGCCGGCGCGGTCTGCGTCAACGACGCGCTGGTCAACTACCAGGCGCTGGAGCTGCCGATGGGCGGTGCGAAGGCCTCCGGCCTCGGCTCCCGCCACGGCGCGGGCGGCATCCGCAAGTACTGCCAGCAGCAGGCCATCCTCGTCACGCGCTTCGCGACGAAGAAGGACCCGCACATGTACCCCTACAACGCCAAGATGACCCGGCGCCTGGGCAAGTTCTTCGGGTTCCTCTACGGCCGCGGCGACCGCGACTAGGACTACGCCAGCTCGTCGACCAGCCGCAGCAGGTCGAGCGGGCTGAACGGCTTCGTCAGGAACAGGTCTGCGCCCGCCGAGCGGGCGCGGATCTCGTTCTCCGACGCGCCGGCGGCGGTGAGCATGACGATCGTCGCGCCCTCGGCGCCGTCGGTCTGCGCGCGGAGCAGGCGGCAGGCCTCGATGCCGTCCATGCGCGGCATGTCGATGTCGAGGAAGACGAGCTCGGGCTGGGTCTCGGCGGCGCAGTCGACGGCCTCGACGCCGTTGGCGGCCTCGTGGAGCTGAAAGCCGGCGACGTCCTCGAGGGTCGTGGCGACGAGCTTGCGGATGAACGGATCGTCGTCGACGATCAACACGCTGCGCATCAGCCGGCCTCGACGCGGATGCTGTCGAGGACTTCGGACGGGATCTCCGTGAACGCGGCGACGACCGTGGGGTCGAACTGCGTGCCCGACGCCTCGACGATCATCGCGCGGGCCTCTTCCAACGGCGACGGCGGGCGGTACGGGCGGACCGTCGTCAGCGCGTCAAGCACGTCGGCGACCGCGAAGACGCGCGCGGCCAGCGGGATCTCCTCGCCGGCCAGCCGGTCGGGGTAGCCCGCGCCGTCCCAGCGCTCGTGGTGGTGGCGGACGACCAGCTTGGCCTCGCCGAGGAAGTCGATCTCGCGCAGGATCTCCCAGCCCACGAGCGGATGGCGCTCCATGAGCAGGCGCTCCTCGGCGGTCAGCGGCTCGGGCTTCCAGAGGATCGCGTCGGGCACGGCGACCTTGCCGACGTCGTGCAGCAGGAACCCGAACTCGACCTCGGGATCGTCGGCGAACGGCGCCTTGAGCACCCGCGCGATCGCCATGCCGTAGGCCGCCACGCGCTCGGCGTGTTTGCCGGTGTAGGCGTCGCGCGCCTCCACGGCGTTGCACAGCGCCCGCACCGTGGCCATGTAGGAGCGGCGCAGCTCATGGCGACGCTCGCGCTCGCGCTTGAACGTCTCGCGGAGGTCCGCGGCGTAGCGCTCGAGCTGTCGCTCCTTCTCGGCGGCCGAGCGCTCGACGGTCGCCAAGCGCTCCTGCAGCACCGAGATATCGGTGGTAGTCCCCTTGCCTGGCATGTCCTCCAGCCGACGAGCCTACAAGTCCGCGGCGGCGGCGGGCTCCAGGAGCGCCAACACCGCCGCTCCGGCCTCGGCGACGGACACCGGCTCGCTGTCGAGCCGGGCGAGCCCGGGGACCCCGTGCTCGTCGGCCGCGACGAGCACGACCGAGTGCCGCAGGCGCCGCCCGCGCAGGTCCAGGCCCGCCAGCGCCGCCTCGACGTCGGGCAGCCCCGCGTCGACCAGCGCGACCTCGAAGCGCCGCATCGCGCACAGGCGCGCGGCCTCCAGCGGCGTGCCCGCCCACTCGTGCTCGATGCCCAGCGCGTCGAGCGCCTCGCGCAGGTGGTTGCGCACGCCGGGGCGCCCGACGGCGAGCACGCGCACGCGCCCGGCCATGACGGCGGAGCCGAGCGCGTCGGCCAGCTCCTCGGCGTCGATCGGCTTGCTGACGACCCACTCGCCCGAGAGCGCCTCGCGGCCGGAGAAGACCGAGACGACCACGACCGGCAGGTCGGCCAGCCGCGGGTCGGCGCGCAGCTCGCGCAGCACCTCGAAGCCGCTCATGCCCGGCATCAGCACGTCGAGGGTCATGGCGTCGAACGCCTCGGTGCGCAGCCGCTCCAGCGCCGCGTCGCCGTCGTGGACGACCTCGCACTCGACCCCGAAGGGCTCCAGCCGCTCGACGATCAGCCGCGCGGTCTCGGGCTCGTCGTCCATGACCAGCACGCGGCGGCCGCGCAGCGCGTCGCTCGGCCGCGTGACGACGCCCGGCCCGGGCGCGGCCGGCAGCGTGATCGCGAACGTGGTGCCCTTGCCCGGCGTGGAGGAGACGTCGATCGTGCCGCCGTGCAGGTCGACCAGCGACTTGACGATCGAGAGCCCCAGGCCCGTGCCCGGCGTGCCGGTCGAGCCGCTGCCGCGCGAGAAGCGCTCGAAGACGTGC
>DASYBY010000091.1:0-6689 GCA_036500525.1 Baekduia sp.
GGGCGCCGACGAGGCGGGCGCCGTCGAGGCGGGCGCCGACGAGGCGGGCGCCGACGAGGCGGGCGCCGACGAGGCGGGCGCCGACGAGGCGGGCGCCGTCGAGGCGGGCGCCGACGAGGCGGGCGCGGTACAGGTCGGTCCCCGCGCCCACCGCCTCCTCCAACGCCGCCCGCACGTCCGTCGCCGTCTCCGCCGTGTACAGCACGACACCGTCGATGTTCTTGATCTCGATCATGAGTTGGAACCCTCCGAGTTGATGATGTGGTTGTCCTGCTCGGCCTCTTCGGCCAGCTCTTCTTCCGACAGCGACCGCTGAGCGATCGGCGTCGAGACCTGCTTCTTCTCCCAGTCGGCGTGCACGTACGGCTCGCCCGTCGTGCGCGCCCGCTCGATCGCGGCCCGCATCCCGTCCTTGTCGCGGATCACGTTCTTGACCACGGTCGTCGGCTCGATCACCTGGTCACGGCCGAACCGCAGCCGCTGCCCCGGGACCGCCGTCTTGACGAACCGCTTGATCTCGTCCCACCGCGCCTGATGCAGCTTGCGCGCCATCCACAGCTGCTCGGCCGCCTCTACCGCCTCCTCTTCCGTGTTGATCGTCCCGGCGAAGTCGCGGAGCTCCCCCGGGATCGGGCACTCCGGCCGGCACGCGCACTCGTTGCAGTGCGTGCCCGACGTCGCGGGCCAGTCCCCGGTCACCTGCGCCTCCTCGACGCGGGCGAGCTGGGCGTGCAGCGACGCGCGCAGCTCGTGCAACTCCAGCCGGGTGAGCGAGAGCTCCCGGCGGCCCATGCGGCCGTCGGCGTCGATGCCGGGGAACACGAACGCGAGGTCGAACCGCTGCGCCTGCTCGGCCACACCGAACGGCTCCCGGACCTCGACCGTGCCGCGGCCACCGCAACCCACACACTCGACCAGCGCGGTGCCGCCCGGATGGCCATCCTCCAGGCCGAAGGTCGTGCCCCGGCCGCCGCAGATGGCGCACGTCTCGATCCGCACGGGCACCCCGAACGCCAGCAGCAGCGCGTACAGCACCAACTGGTAGGCCTTCGCCGCGATGCGCCCGTCCCGCAGCACCCGCCCGAGCGCCTCATAGGACGGCATCGCCCGCGACGACTTGTAGTCGTTCACGGCCACGGCCGCCCCCGCCTCGATCAGGTCCGCACGGTCGATCTTGCCCCGCATCTCGAACCCGCCGACGTCGAGCACGAACAGCGTCTCGCACGCGATCAGCGTGGTGGCGTCGAACGTCGCCTCCTCCGCCCACCGGTAGGCCGCCTCGCGGATCCGGTCGTGCTCCTCGATCGGGCAGCGGTAGGCCGGGTCCGCGAACACCTCGTTGCAGATCGCCTTCACGATCTCCGGCGGGATCATCGGCTCCCCGTTCTCGACCGCGGCTCGGGTCCCCAGTTCGAGGATCCTGTGCAGCGCCGAGCCGGTCTCCAGCGGGTGCCCGGTCGCCTCGCCCTTGTGCAAGGCGTACAGGTAGCCCGCGCGGGAGCAGACGTTCTCAGCCCGCCCGAAGGTGACCGAGACGCGCCCGTCCAGCTCACGGCCCGGCGGCAGGAACACCGGCGCGAACCGGCTCACTCCGGCACCGCCAGATCTTCGAGAGCCTCGTGCGCGACACGCTGCATCTCGTCGCGCGCCCCGCCCTCGTCGATCTCCTGCAGCGCCTGCTCGGCCCGCTCCAGCATGACCCGGTAGCCCGTGGCCAGCGCGCGCCACTCCATCTCGTCGCGGCTCACGTGCCCGCCCGCCTCTCGTGCTCGACGCGGACCCGCTCGTGCATGATCCCCGTCGCGAACGCCTGCGGCAGGACATCGGTGATCAGGCAGCACAACGGCCTCGCCGGATCCTCGACCCACAGCCCCACGACGACGCCCGCGAGGTCGTGCATCTGGTCCTTGACCAGCGCCGCGTCCATGTCCAGGTCGGACACGATCACCTTGATGTCGGCGATTCCGGACGGGTTGCCCGGGACGTTCTCGGTACCCAGCACCGCGTCGACGCGGCCGGCGATCCGGTTCATCGCCTCCTTCAGCACGGCCTCGCTCATGGTGCCACCGTGCGGCTCTCACCGTGCAGCGACGCCAACCGAGCCCGGAGATCGTCCGGCCGGATGCTGTCGGCGATCACCGCCAACCGCGCCGGCGTGAGCCCGGCGCGCTGCAGCGGGTCCATCTCCATCACCCGCTCGATCGCGACCAACCTGCCCATCGCGAACACGAGCTGATCCATCTTCCGGCCGCGGCCGCGCGACCCCTTCGACTGCCGCTCGGCCGCACGCGACAACCGCCGCACCTCGCCGAGCGCCTCCCGCAGATGCTTCTCCGTCGGGATCAGCTCCGGCACGACCTTCGTCGTCGGCTCCTCCCCCTTCAGGAACGCCGTCAGCGCCTCACCGCGCGCCGCCACCTGCGCCTCCGTCGCCTGCCGCCGACGCCTGGCCTCAGCGGGCTTCACTGGTGCAGCCCAGCCTGGACGCGGGCGCCGAGAGCCATCCCCGCCACGCACACGCCGGAGAACATCTGCGCGAGATCAGAGGCCGAGATGTTCCCGGCGATCATCACGTCGCCCGCGGCCCCGCCGCCCATCAGCCCGCCGATCTCCTGCGCCTCCGCGAGATCGACCAGGGTCCCCTCGAACAGCCGCTCGGCCGCCGCGAGGTTCTCGGCCATGTCGCCGCGGTCCAGCGACGACGGGTGACCGTGCTCCTCACCGATCATGTCGATCCACGCCGCGGCCCGCCCCAGCAGCGTGTCCGGGTAGTCGCGCTTCACGAGCCGTCACCGCCCACGAGCTCGTCGCGGCGGGACCGCACGTGCTCGACCAGCCGCGCGAGCGCCTCGTGGCTGTGCGCGGACTGCCGCAGCCACGCATCGAACGTCGCGGGCGGGAAGACCCGCTTCGCGCCCTGCACCGCCGAGATCTCCTTGTAGAGCGCCCGCGCCTCATCCTGCAAGGCCACGGCCTTCTCGTCCTCCAACGCCGCCGGCGCGGGCGGCACGAACTCCTCGCCGTCCAACGCCGCCTCAGCGTCCGGGTCGATCGTCTCCGGCACGACATCACCGTGATCCAGCACCGGGCCGAACGCCTCGACGCCGACCGTCTCCAGCCACTGGCCGTAGCTCCCACGGAGACGCCCGTGACCGAGGTCTTCCAGAGCGACGGAGTCCTTGTTGCCGATCTTCTTCGGCTTGATCTGGCCTGCCCTCTCCGGGCCGAGGTACCACGTCACCTGCGGCAACGCGTACACCGAGACGCCGATGCCGAACATGACCGCCGAGCGCTTCAACGCATCGGAGATCAAGTCCTTCGACAACCCCTTGCCCTTCGCCTCGCCGAGGTCGGTGCGCGTGACGCCGAAGACCGTGAGATCGCACAGCATCAAGTCGTCCTTCGACGTCGGCCGGTACACCGCCGACCACTCGCCACCGCACACCGCGTTGAGCCGCTCAACCACGAGCCGCGCATCGATGTACGACACGATCACGCATCCCGTCGGGGTCGGATTCCCGAACGCCGTCTGCACCTTGAACTTCACCGCCTCGGGTGCAAACGGCCGCCGCAGGTGCGGCAGAGCATCGTTGAGATTTCCCACGGGAAGCGCGACGGCTTCGAGGGCTGCGCGTGCCGCGGCCGCGCGCTCCCCTCGAGCCGTCGCGTCACCGCGGATGTCCGGGCCGTCCCCCGCAGGGGCGACCGAATCACCAAGAGCCACCTGGAACCCTCCTAATCGACAGAAAGAGTGGCCCGGTGAACGTAACGGATCTCGCAGACGGATGCAGCGTTTTGCCGGAATCCGCCGGACCTTCCGACGAAATCCGGCGCGTCTACGCTCAGCGAAGCGGAGCTAAGCCGCAGGCGCGGCGGCCGGCGGCGACGGCGTCCCCGCGCGGTACACGAACGTCTTCCGCTTGCCCTTCGCGTCGAAGTACGTGTTCACCTTGAACCCGTTCCCGAGGTCGAATGTCTGCCGCCCCTGCCCCTCGCGCGGCCCGTGCGACGTGATCGACGCGACGTGGTTCAGGCCCGTCTGGTCGTCGTTCGTGACCAGCGACGGCGCCGCGGTCCCGCCGTTCCCCGACGCGCGCGCCAGCCCCGCCAGCACGTCCTCATGCGGGTGGTGCTGCTGCCACTTCACCGAGCCCTGGAACAGCGCCGCCAGCGGGTCCTGCGGCGGCGCGTCCGGAGACCACGCGGGCGACCCTGCCGGCGGCGTCGCCGACGTCATCGCGGGCGTCCCGTAGCTCTGTTGCGCGGGCGAGCCGCTGCCGAGGCTCCCGCCCATGATCTGCTCCAGCAAGCTCTGCGCCATCAGCTCCGCCTCCGCTTCGACTCCACCATCGCCAGCGGCCGACGACGGCCGCCCAAGTACCGCCGCGTCGCCGTGCGGCCCGCGCCGGCGGCCACCGCGGCGACCAGCACCAGGACCGCCAGCGCGACCAGCATCAGATCTTCGACTGGTAGAACTTCGCCAGCGACAGGACCGCGGCCAGCGGGTACGGCGAGCCCGGGTCGTGATGGCCGCCGCCGACGGCGCCGAGGTCCATGTGCCGCAGCACCCCGGACCTCGTGACCTTCCCGTTCTTGACCGCGCCCTTGCGGATCGGGATCCCGTGCAGGTGCGACCAGCGCGCGATCCACCGCGCCGCCTCCCGGATCTCGTCGCGGGTCCACGCCTTCTGCGCAGCGCGCCCGACCTGCTCGATCCCGAGCGACTGCGAGTTGTAGCCCGCGCAGTGCCACGCCTTCTCGGCGTCGGCGACCAGCCGCGCGCTGTAGCCGTCGGCGTCCACGATGACGTGCGCGGACGCCTGCGTGGACGGCTGCGCGAGGTAGCTCGCGACCGCGGCCAGGTCCCCGCTCCCGGTGCGGTTGTCGGACTCCGTGGAGTGCAGGACGATCAGCGACGGCTTGACGCCACCGCGGCTCGACCGGTTCGCCGAGATGTGCCGGACCGCGACGTGCGGCGTGTAGCGGTTCATGCGCCCGCCGCCTTGTCCGCGGCGTCGCGCATGTCCGCGGCGCCGTGGCCGACGGGCTCGGACGCCGCCTCGCGGCCGGCGAGATCCTTCGCGCTCAACACGGGCTCGCCGACGTCGAGCGACGGATCGTCAAGGTCGGGGCTCGCAAGGCCGTCGGCGACCGCCGAGACCACCGGCGCCCAGCGCGCCGCGAGGACCGCCGCCTGGACGTGCCGGCCGCCGAGCGTCGTGAGCGCGGTCGCGATCGTCGACACGCCGGCCGTGATCGTCGCGACGTCGTTCGCCTTCACCGCCGCGACCACCGTCCCGGCCGCGCCCGCGATCGTGCCGAGCACGCCGAGGTAGGTGGACACGCCAACCGTGACGGCAGGCGGAGCAGAGATAGGAACCCTCATGGCCGGAAGTCTCCGGCCAACGCGGACGGACCCGACTAGTGCGCGTCGCCGCTCCGGCGCCCGGGCTTCTGCCCGATCTGGACCCGCATCGTCTCGACCTCGAGCGTCTTCGCCTCGAGCTTCGCCGCCAGCGCCGCCATCTCGTTTTTCATCGCGTGCCGCTCGTTCTGCGCGATGGCCGCCTCGCGCACCATCTCCGCCTGCGACTCCGCCAGCGCCGTCTGCGCCGACGCGGTCTCCGCGCGCGCCGCCGCGTACTTCGTCGTGAGCTCGGCGTACTGCTGCGTCAGCTGCATAATCCGGGATTGCAGCGGCAGCGTGAGCGACTCGCTCGCGTCGACCAGGCGGCCGACGCCCTCGGCGAGATCACGGGCCGCCGCCGACGGGCCCTCTCCCGTCTTGCGCCGCAACCAGGCGGTCACCAGTCCCGTGACCACACCGGAGCCGAGCAGGGCGACCAGGAGCGTCACCCACGGCGACGTCGCGGCGGTGCCCGCGGCCTCACCGAACACGAGGCCGGCCATCACACCGACGAGCGCACCAGGGATCGGCACAGCTACCCGCGCACGCCCATGTGCACGTGGCTCGGCGTCCCGTACTTGTCGTAGTTGGCGACCGTGCCGATCTCCTGCCCCGCGTCGACCCGCTCACCGACCTTCACCGTCCGGCTCCCGAGGTGCGTCAAGAAGTAGGTCTTGCCGTCGCTGCCCTTCACGTACACCGACCAACCCAACGGCCCGTGAGGACCGTTCGTCGGCCCGTCCTTCGGGTCGTGCCCCGAGAGCTTGACCACCTTCCCGCTCACCGGCGCCACCGCGTCTGACCCCGCCGGCGCGAAGTAGTCCCGCGCCGGATACCCCGACAGCCCCGACGTCTCGTGCTCACCGCCGATGCTCGTCCCGCCGACGACCGGATCCCCCAGCTTGGCGCCCTTCACCTGGCCGCTGCTCGGCGCGTCGGGACCACTCGGAGAGGCGGGCCCGCTCGGCGCTGCCGCACCGCCCGGCTGCTGACCGACGATCGCCGCCGCGTTGAGCAACGCGTCCACCCCCGACGGCGCCGCACCGCCACCGCCGCCACCGGACGGGACCTGCGCACCGCTGGCCAGCGTCGGCTGCGCGGAGAACGACGGCGGCGCCAGCGCCCCCGCACGCCTCGGCTGCGCCTGCGGCTGCATCGCCGCCAGCAGCGCCTCGACACCAGCGGTGCTCCCGGGCTCCGCCCCTGCACCCGCGCCCGACGCGTCCGGGTCAGCTGCACCGGGCGCTCCCCCGGAGCCGCCGAGGAGAGAGGCGGCCGTCGG
>DASYBY010000092.1:0-4865 GCA_036500525.1 Baekduia sp.
TCGCCGAGACCGAGATGCGCGCGGTGCTGAGCGCGATCGTCGCCAACGTGAGCCTGAAGCCCGCGCGGCCCGAGTCCGAGCGCGTCGGCCGGCGCGTCATCACGCTCGTTCCGGCGCGCGGTGCTGAGATCATCGTCAGCAGGTGACCGAGCGAGACCGCCTCACGCGCAAGCAGCGCCAGGAGCACACCCGCCACTGCCTGCTGGAGGCGGCGGCGCGGGTCTTCGCGCGGCGCGGCCTGGTGCAGGCGTCGGTCGACGAGGTCGCTGCCGACGCGGGCTTCACCAAGGGCGCGGTCTACGCGAACTTCGGCTCCAAGGAGGAGCTGTTCCTGGAGATGCTCGACGTCCGGTTCGCCCAGCGGTTGGCGGAGATGGACCGCGCGCTGTCGACCGACGAGCCGCCCGAGGCGCAGGCGCGCGCCGCCGCGCTGGACTTCGTGCACTACCTCAGCGGCGACCCCGAGTGGGCGCGGCTGTTCTTCGAGGCGGCGCTCTACGCGAGCCGCGACGACGCGTTCCGCGAGAAGCTCCAGTCCAGCTACCGCGCGATGCGCGAGCGGATGGCGCAACTGCTGCAGGAGCGCGCCGAGGAGAGCGGGTTCGATCCGGGCGTCCCGTTCGACCAGCTCGCGGCGATGGTGTCGGCCATGGCCAACGGCGTCGCGTTCGAGCGCTTCGTCGATCCCGACGCGGTGCCCGACGACCTGTTCGCGTCGATGCTGGAGCTGTTCACACTCGGCGCGACGCGCCGGCAGCCGCGACCTTGAACACCAGGTCGCGCAGCAGCTCGGCCTCGGCCGGGCTGAGCGCGGCGAAGCCGTCGGGCGGCTCGTCGAGGCGGCGGGCGACGTGGCCGCGCAGCGCGATGCCCTCGTCGGTCAGCACGAGGTGGCGGATCCGGCGGTCGTGCGGGGCCGCGCGGCGCTGCACGAGGCCGCGGGCCGCGAGCCGGTCGATCAGCCCCGTCACGTTCGACGCGTCGCAGTCCAGCGCGCCGGCGAGGTTGTTCATCGGCGCGGGCTCGCCGGGCGTCAGCGCCAGGAGCGCGAAGAGCTGCGGGGGCGACAGGCCGGCCTCGGCGGCGACGGAGAGCACCCGGCCACGCTGCGTCCGCACCAGCGCGCGCATGGCCGCCCAGGCCTCGGTGACCGCGGGCGTCATGGGTGGCGCGGTGGTGTCCACGTCCACGATGGTACCCGCGCCGCCGGGTTGACCTACAACAGCTCCGCGGGGCCGGGGCGCTTATCGTGCGGGCGGCGTGCGCAAGCTCCTGGTCACCGGCGCGTCCGGCTATCTCGGCCGCGTGGTCGCGCAGCGGGCGGCCACCGCCGGCTGGGACGTCGTCGGCACGCACGGCCGCCACGTGCCCGAGGGCGTGCGCTCGGTCGCGCTCGACGTGCGCGACGCGGCGGCGGTCGCGGGGTTGGTGGCGGCCGAGGCGCCCGACGCGATCGTCCACACCGCCTACCTGCAGCGCGGCGATGCGGCGCGCGCGGTCAACGTCGACGGCGCGGCGCACGTGGCCGCCGCGGCGCGGGCCGCCGGCGCCCGCCTGGTGCACGTCTCCTCGGACGCGATCTTCTCCGGCGCGGGCGACCGCCCCCTGCGCGAGGACGACCCGGCGGA
The DNA here is from genome assembly GCA_036500525.1 of Baekduia sp. GTDB lineage: Bacteria > Actinomycetota > Thermoleophilia > Solirubrobacterales > Solirubrobacteraceae > Baekduia. The sequence continues at coordinate 1,629 of DASYBY010000092.1, forward strand.
TCCCGTGACGCCGTACGGCGCGACGAAGGCCGCGGCCGAGCCTGCGGTGCTCGCCGCGCACCCGGGCGCCGTCCTGGTGCGGACGTCGCTGATCTACGGTGGCCCGGGCATCGCGCCGTCGCCGCACGAGGAGGTGGCGCTGGCCGCGGCCGCCGGCGAGCAGGACGTCGCGTTCTTCACCGACGAGATCCGGTCCCCGATCCAGGTGGGCGACCTCGCGGCGGCGCTGGTCGAGCTGGCGGCCTCGGCGGTCCCCGCGGGGCCGCTGCACGTGGGTGGCGCCGACGCGGTCAGCCGGCTGGACTTCGCGCAGCTGATCGTCGCGGCGCGCGGCGGCGCCCGCCACACCGTCGCGCTCGCCGGCCGCCTCGCGCCGCCGGACCGGCCGCGCTGCTGCCCACTGGACAGCACGCGGGCGCAGGCGCTGCTGGCCGTCCGGCTGCGCGGGGTGCACGAGGTGCTCGGGAGCCCTTAGGGCACGGCGCGCCGGCAGCCGATCGGCACGTTCTGCGACCATGAGGCCATGTCCGAGCACGACGAGGGACCGATCACCATCGAGGCGGATGCGCTCCTCGGCACGCGCGCCGTGGAGGCGGGCGTGCAGGCCCTCGCGGCACGCAACCAGCACCACCTCGCCGCGATGGCGCCCGATGAGCAGGTCGAGGCCGCCAACCACTGGCGCGAGCTCGCGGTCGAGGTGCTCAGCGCCACCCGCGAGGCGCTCTCGCCCGGCCGCGGCGTCACCCCGGCCGAGGGCGCGGGCCGCGCGGTCATCGTGCTCGAGGACTCCGGCGGGGACGAGGTCAACGTCCACGTGACGTTCGCGCCGCAGCTCGAGGAGCTGTCAGACGGCTCGATCGCCGGCACGCCGGCGCAGCTGGCGGCCATGTCGATCCTCGAGTCGATCAGCGGCGAGGATCCCAACGGACACGGCCACAGCCACGACGACGACGGCGGGCACGGCCACAGCCACGAGCCCGGCCACGGGCACGAGCACTAGGGCACTGGCTCAGGCTTCGTCCCAGAAGCCGTCGTCCTTGAGGATCTCGCCGTCGCCCTCGTGGTGGGGGCCGAAGGCGAGGTACTCGATGCCGTCGTCGCCGCCCTCCATCGCCCGCGCGACGCCGGGCGCGATGCGGATGGCGTCCATGGCGGTGACGTCGACGATCTCGTCGTCGAGCTTGATGCGCCCGCTGCCCGACAGGATCACGTAGATCTCCTCGGCCTCGTCGTGACGATGGGCGAAGGCCTGGCGCTGGCCGGGCTTGACGCGCAGGAACGCGAGGCCGGTCTTCTCGGCGTCCAGGTCGCGCCAGCAGAACCGGGCCTCCTGGACCTGGTCGAAGCCGAACTTCGGCGCCATGTCCTCGACGTCGCGCAGGTTCTTGATGGTGTGGCTCATGGGGCGAGCCTACCCGCGCTCAGTCCGGCCGGCGCATGGAGAACAGCTCGTCGACGACCGCGTACTCGTCGAGGTAGCCGCAGCGGGCGATGGGCCGCAGCGCGGCGGTGTCGACCTGCCCGTCGACGACGGAGCCCTCGTCGAGGTGGATGCCGACGACCTGGCCGACGATGACGTGGCGATCGGTCGGCGCGCCGTCGACGTCGTGCAGCTCGAACGTGTGCACGACCCGGCACTCCATGGCGCACGGGCTCGCCGCGACGCGCGGCGGGGCGACCAGGCGCGACGGCGCCAGCTCCAGCCCTGCGTGCGCGAACTCGCTGGTGCCGCGCGGCAGCCCGGCCGACGTCGCGTTCATCGCGTCGCGCAACGCGTAGGTCGGCAGGTTCCACACCAACTCGCGGGTCGCGTGGGCGAACGCGGCGGAGTCCTTCATCCCGGCGCTGGAGAACATCACCATCGGCGGGACGTCGCAGACCGCGTTGAAGAAGCTGTAGGGCGCGAGGTTGACCGCGCCGTCGCCGTCGACGGTCGAGACCCAGCCGATCGGCCGCGGGGCCACGAGCGCCTTGAACGGGTCGTGGGGCAGGAGCGCGCGGTCGCGGGCCTGGGGCTCGTAGAAGATCACCCCTTCGTTGTACCCCATCAACGACGAAGGGCCCGGCGCGCGAACGCGCCGGGCCCCCGGTACAGCTGGTGCTGCTCAGCGCGTGGGCGCTGGTTACATCATCCCGCTCATGTCGGGCATCCCGCCGCCGGCACCGCCGCCGCCGTCCTTGTCCGGGATCTCCGCGACGATCGCCTCGGTGGTGAGGATGTTCTTCGCGATCGACGCTGCGTTCTGCAGCGCGGAGCGCGTGACCATCGCCGGGTCGATGACGCCGGCCGCGACCAGGTCGACGATCTCGCCGGTGGCGGCGTTCAGGCCGAAGCCCTTCTTGGCCTTGCGGACGTCGGCCACGACGACCGAGCCCTCGAGGCCCGCGTTCTCCGCGATCTGACGGAGCGGCTCCTCCAGCGAGCGGAGGATGATGCGGGCGCCCGTGCGCTCGTCCTCATCGACGATGTTGTCGGCGTTGACGCCGGCCGACGCCTGCAGCAGCGCGACGCCGCCGCCGGGGACGATGCCCTCCTCGAGGGCAGCGCGGGTGGCCTGCAGCGCGTCCTCGACGCGGTGCTTCTTCTCCTTCATCTCCGTCTCGGTGGCCGCGCCGACCTTCACGACGGCGACGCCGCCGGAGAGCTTGGCGAGGCGCTCCTGGAGCTTCTCGCGATCGAAGTCGGAGTCGGTGTTCTCGACCTCGCCCTTGATCTGGTTGATGCGGCCCTTGATGGCGTCAGCCTCGCCGGCACCGTCGACGATCGTCGTGTTGTCCTTGGCGACGACGACACGGCGGGCGCGACCGAGCTGCGAGATCTGCGTGTTCTCGAGCTTGAGGCCCATCTCCTCGGTGATGACCTCGCCGCCGGTGAGGATCGCGATGTCCTCGAGCATGCGCTTGCGGCGGTCGCCGAAGCCCGGAGCCTTGACGGCGACGCCCGTGAAGGTGCCGCGGAGCTTGTTGACGATCAGCGTGGCCAGGGCCTCGCCCTCGACGTCCTCGGCGATGATCAGCAGCGGGCGACCCGACTGGATGACCTGCTCGAGCACCGGCAGAAGGTCGCGGACGGAGCCGATCTTCTGGTTGGCGATGAGGATGTAGGGATCCTCGAGGACCGCCTCCATGCGCTCCTGGTCGGTGACCATGTAGGGCGAGATGTAGCCCTTGTCGAACTGCATGCCCTCGGTGAACTCGAGGTCCATGCCGAACGTCTGGCCCTCCTCGACGTTGACC
>DASYBY010000093.1:0-5412 GCA_036500525.1 Baekduia sp.
GGCGACCATGCGGAACACGTTGAGCGGCGGCACGTTCTCGAACGCGTCGCGCACGCGGTCGGGCGCGGTCTCGATATCGACGTACGGCAGTCGGGCCATGCAGCACCTCCGGCAGACAGTGGATGCGACCCGGCCACTATGAGGCGCGCAGCGGCGCTGTCAATCGCCGCGGTCGGACCGCGTTGGGCGCTTGACCAACCGCCGCGGGCGCGGTCAGCCCGCGTCGTAGTCGTCGTAGAACCCGCGGCCGCTCTTGCGGCCGAGCCGGCCCTCGGCGAGCGCCTCGCGCAAGAGCCTCCGGGGCGCTTCGGAGAGCGCGCCGCCGGCCTCACGGGCGTAGTGCTCCTCGACGTCGAGCACCACGTCGAGGCCGATGGCGTCCATCATCCGGAACGGTCCCGAGGGCGCGCCGAGGTTCATGGTGAACAACCGGTCGACCTCCTCGGGCGTGGCGACGCCCTCGGCCACGACGGTCATCGCCTCGCGCTTCACGGCGGCCCAAATGCGGTTGAAGATGAAGCCGACGCTCTCGGCGTGCACGAGGAACGGCACGAGCCCGAAGGTCGGCAGCCGCGCCATCAACATGTCCAGGATCGTCGGATCGGTCTGCCCGCAGGACATGACCTCGACCGCCACGGCGTGGGGCGGCATGTAGAAGTGGAGGTTGACGACGCGCTCCGGGCGGGCGACGTCGCCGATCAGGCGGCTGGCCGGATAGGACGAGGAGTTGGTCGCGATGATCGCGTCGGGCGGCGCGAGCCGGTCGAGGTCGGCGAGCACGCGCTGCTTGAGCTCCAGGCGCTCGGGCACCGCCTCGACGACCAGCCACGCGCCGGCGACGGCCTCGGCGACATCGGCGGCGGCGACGATCGCGCCCTCCGAGCCACCGTCGATCCCGGCCACGAGGCGCGACAGGCGGCCCTGTGCCCAGGCCGCGGCCTCGGCCGCGCGGGCGGGGTCGGCGTCGAACACGCGCACCGTGCCGCCCCGGTCGGCGAACATCAGCGCGATCCGCCGGCCCAGGGTCCCGCCTCCGACCACCGCGACGTCATGCATGGACGCCGGACCCTACGCGGCGCGCCGCGGGCTGCGTGACGGGCGCGCCGGAGGGTTGGACAGATCTCCAAGCCACCGGCGGGCGCCGCCCCCGCGGGTGGGCGGGCGGGTCTAGCGTCGCCGTGTGGCCATCCAAGGCAGGCTCTCCCCGGCGGACCTCGGGTCCGTCGTGCCCGTGACGTCCCCGCCGTACGTGCCCGGACGGCGCGACTACGAGGGCATCGACACCCTGCGGTTCCGCTACCGCACCGACGGCGAGGCCGCGGCGGCGCTGCTGCCCGACGTCTTCGAGGTCGAGGACCGGCCGATCGCCACGATCTCGTGGGTGAGCTTCGGCGTCAGCAGCCCCGGCGCCTACCGCGAGGTCGCCACGACGATCGACTGCCGCTGGGGCGAAGAGGTCTTCAGCTTCGCGCTGCGCTACTACGTGACCAACGACACCGCCATGGTCGCCGGCCGCGAGTGGATCGGCTTCGCGAAGATGGGCGGGCATGTCGACTGGGACCCGCGCGCGGTCACCACCGACGCCCCGATCCGCGCGGCGCTGGAGCGGCCCAAGGGCCTGCTGCTGGCGACCGGCGTCTTCATGCCGACCGAGTGGGTCGGGCCGGGTCGCGAGAAGTCGTTCACCAGTTGGAACCTCCGCGTGGTCCCGCACGCGATCCCGACTGAGGAGCCGTCGGTGCGCGAGTTGGTGCGCTACGGCTTCACGATCAGCGGCGGGAGCGTGTGGAAGGGGATCGGCGCGCCGCACTTCTCCGGCGCCTCGCCGATCGATCCGCTGCACGAGCTGCCGGTGCTGGAGATGGTCGACGCCACCTACATCCACGACTCGCGGCTGCGCGTCGACGCGCCCGACAAGACCGTCCCGCTGGGTTGATGGCGGGCGCGGCCGCGGCGCAGCGTCGCGAGGTCTGGGAGCACATCGTCGCCCGCCTCGACGGCGATCCCGCCGCGGGTCTGAACACGGCCTGGGAGTGCTGCGGGCGCTGGGCGGGCGACCGCGGGCGGCTCGCGCTCATCCAGCGCAACGCGGACGGCACGAGCGCGCGCTTCACGTTCTATGACTTGGACCGCGCCGCGGCGCGGGCGGCGCGGATGTTCGCCGACGCGGGGCTGCGCCCGGGCGATCGCGTCGCCGCGGTGCTGAGCCGCCAGCCGGAGGCGTGGATCACCGCGCTGGCCGCGTGGCGCTCGGGGCTGGTCCTGGTGCCGTTGTTCTACGGGTTCGGGACCGAGGCGCTCGCGCAGCGGCTGCGGCCGTCGGCGCCGCGGGCGATCGTCGTGGGGCATGCGTGGCGGGCGGTGTTGGCGGGCGCGCTCGACGGGTTGGGCGACGACGTGGCGATCTTCACCGTGACCGGGCCGCGCGGGACCGGCTTGGAGCGGGGCGACCGGTCGTTCTGGGCCGAGCTTGAGCGCTGCGCGCCCGACGGCCCGGTGGTGGAGACCGCCGCCTCCGACACCGCGACGATCATGTTCACCAGCGGGACGAGCGGGACGCCCAAGGGCTGCCTGATGCCGCACAGCGCGTTCGTGTCGCTGCTGCCGTTCGTCGACCATGTGCTGGCCCTCGGTCCCGAGGACCTGCTGTTCAGCACGAGCGATCCGGGGTGGAGCTACGGCCTGTACACGACCGGCTGCGCGGTGTGGTCGCTCGGGCTGCCGCGGGTGGTCTACGGCGGTGACTTCGACCCGGCTGCGTGGTTGAAGATCGTCGAGGAGGAGCAGGCGACGTTCGTCGCGGGCGCGCCGAGCGCGTTCCGGCGGCTGGTGAGTGTGGCGCAGCGCGACGGGGCGCCGGCGTCCCTGGTGGGTGCGACGTGCGCCGGCGAGCCGCTGGACGCCGGCACCGTCGACCGCTGGCACGCGACCACCGGCACCGCGCTGCGCGACGGGTACGGGTTGTCGGAGGTCGGGATGGTGCTGGGGAACCTCGGTGGGTCCGACGAGGGGTTGGTGGCGGGCGCGCTGGAGTGCGCGATCCCGGGGTTCGAGGTGCTGCTGGTCGACGGGGAACACCGCGAGGTGCCCGACGGCGTCGAGGGGACGATCGCGATCCGCCGCCCGCCGTTCCAGCTCAGCACGGGGTACTTGAACGACGACGCGGCCTGGGCCGCGCGCTGGGACGGTGACTTGTTCGTCACCGAGGACCTCGCACGCCGCGAGGACGGCCGCTTCTGGTTCAGCGGCCGCGCCGACGACGTCATCGTCACCTCGGGCTACAACGTCGGGCCGGCCGAGATCGCGGCGGTGCTGCTGGAGCATCCGGGCGTGGCCGAAGCGGCCGCGGTGGCGGCGCCCGATCCCGCGCGGGGGTCCATCGTCCGCGCCGTCATCGTCCGGGCCTCCGGCGCACCGTCCACCGACATCCTCACCGACGAGCTCCGCTCCTCCATCCGCTCCCGCATCGGCCGCCACGCCTCCCCACGGATCATCGACTACGTCGACACCCTTCCCCGCACCGAGACCGGCAAGCTGCGCCGCGCAGTGCTGCGCGAGGTGGCGCCGTGATCGCGCCGGAGGCGGCCGTGATGGCGGCCCTCGACGGCGTGGTCCTGGAGGACGCGCGTCTCGGCGCGGCGCCGCCCGCACCCTCCGGCGAGCGTGGGGGAGTGCGGCTGCTGGCGCTGGAGTGGCGCGCGGGCGCGGGAAGCCCTGAGCGCGCCGAGGTCGTCGTGACCCGCCGCCGGCGGACGTGCGACGGCGCACGCGGCCTGCTCGGCTGTCACTTCCGCCTGCTCGCCGCCGACGGCGCGGTCGCCCGGGAGGGCACGGCGGTCGCGGAGGTCCCCGTCCGCGCGTCGGCGCCCGATCCCGACCCGGCGGTCCTCACCGACTTCTGCGCGCCCGCCTGGTCGCAACTCCTGCGCGAAGGCCTCGGCGAGGACCCGCGCTTCCAGGAGGCGACCGGCACCTTCGACGGCACGATCGGCCTGCGCTGCGGCGACGATGCCACCCAGCTTCGGATCTACAAGGGCACCATCCTGGAAGCCGCCCGCTCGACGCCCGAAGGCCCGACCTTCACGCTCGCCGGCAGCGAGCTGGCCTGGGCGCAGCTCGCGCTGGCCGACCGCAACGACTTCCTCGCACGCACCTCGCTCGGCCACTTCAGCACCTCCGGCAATGCCTATGCCTACCTGCGGATGACCAAGGCCTTGGTGTCGATCTTCGACGTCGCGCGCGAGCTGGCCGGGCCGGAGCGGGCTGCCGCATGATCGCCGCCGAGTACCACGAGATCGACGGCGCCCAGGCGTACGTCGAGCTCGCCGGCCCCGCCGACGGCGTCCCGCTGCTCTGCGTCCACACCGCCGGCCAGGGCGGCGTCCAGTGGCGCGACGTCCTGCGCGAGCTGCCCGCCCACGGCTACCGCGTCATCGTCCCCGACCTCCCCGGCCACGGCCGCTCCGACCTGCCGCTCGACGGCCCGATCGAGGACCTCGGGCGCTACGCGGCGTGGCTGCGCGAGCTGCTCGCGCGCCTCGGCATCGCACAGCCGCTCGTCGTCGGCTGCTCGATCGGCGGCAAGATCGCGCTGGACCTCGCGGCGTCGGGCGCCGTCCGCGGCGCGGTCGCGATGGCCGCCGACGCCCACAACCGCCGGCTCTCGGTCAACGGGCTGCGGCGCGGCCTCGAGGACGCCGCGTCGCCCAGCCGGGGCGACCGCACCTACCTCGGCACGCTGGCCTCGGTCGGCCGCACGGTCAGCGCGGAGCGCGCCCACCGGATCGCGACCATGCACCGCCGCGAGGATCCCGTCGTCTCCACGACCGACCTCATCGCCTGGACCGCGCACGACCTGCGTGACCGGCTCGCCGGCATCGCCTGCCCGGTGCGCCTGGTGGCGGGGGAGGACGACTTCTGGCTCGACCTGCCCGACGTCGTCTGGACCGCGTCCCAGATCCCCGGCTGCACCTACGACCAGATCGCCGGCATCGGGCACTATCCGATGGAGGAGATCGAGGGCTTCCCGGAGCTGCTCGCCGGGTGGCTCGCCGCGCTGTCCCCCAACCCCCAGGAGGAACGATGGACGACATCGAAGCCATCAAGCAGCTGACCGCTCGGTACAACCGCGCATTCGACCTCATCGACGTCCCCGCCTACCTCGCGACGTGGACCACCGACGGCCTCTTCCACCGCTCCAACGCCGAGCGTCCCTACCAGGGTCACGACGACCTGAGCGTGCTCCTGTCGACCTACCCGGTCCGCGGCCGTCACGTCACGAGCGACTACATCATCTCGGTCGACGGCGACCGCGCCCAGCAGAGCTGCTACCTGCTGTACCTCGACGTCAACGACGCGTTCAAGGTGGTCATGTTCGGCACCTACGCCGACGAGCTGGTCCGCGAGGACGAC
>DASYBY010000094.1:0-3654 GCA_036500525.1 Baekduia sp.
CGCCACGCCCATGCCGACCGCCAGGAACAGGCCCCAGTTGTGCGTGTACACGGTCAGCGCCGTGAGGATGCTGAACGCCGGGATCGCCCGCCGCTCGCGCATCGCGAAGGCCATCGTGAACGCCGACGCGCTCGCCAGCCCCAGGAGCGCGACGAGCGAGTACATCCGCGTCTCTTGCGCGTAGTACGTCAGGAACGGGCAGGTCGCCAGCAGCCCGGCGCTCGCCCAGCCCGAGCGCGTCCCGAAGATGCGGCGGCCCGCCCACCAGCCGACGGGCGCGGTGAGCACCGCGAAGATCATCGACAGCGCGTGCATGCGCGACTCGCCGTCGCCGCCGACCACGTCGATCCAGACGTGCAGCAACATGTAGTACAACGGCGGCGCGCCGTCCTTGCGCAGCACGGACGGGATGTCGAAGAGCGGGTGGTGGGCGACACCCACCGAGAGGCCCTCATCGATCCAGAACTTCGCGCTGAGCGCCTGCGTGCGCAGGTGGATCGACGCGAGGACGATCAGCAGCACGCCGGCGCCCGAGAGCACGGCGGTCCGGCGCCACCAGGGCGTCGACGGCGCGGGCGGGGCCGGACGCTGTGCCGCGGGGGCGTCGTCGACGGTCACGCCGGGCGGACCCTCGGCCACGGCGCTCATGCCGCGCCGCTCCCGCAGGCGCCGACGATCCGCCAGCTCTGGCCGGTCGCGAGCGTGCGACCGCCGCCGGCGATGTCGCGCAGCGTCGGCACCGGATGGCTGCCCATCGTCGTCCTGACGCGGAAGATCACGGCCGGAACCTTCGGCTTGAGCTGCACGGCCTGCGTGTGGACGTGCAGGTACCAGGCGACGACCGGCACGAGGAACGCGCCGGTGTAGGGGTCGCCGCAGCGCTTCAGCGCGGCCGCCCCGCCGGCGTCGCGCACCAGGTCGGGCAGCTCGTTGGCGAGGTCGGCCTGGTACTTGAGGCTGTCCATCGTGGGGTGGAAGTCCTTGGCGGTCGGAGCGGCGAAGAGGATGCCCACGGCCACCGCGGCGGCGAGGACGACGGCGTGCCCGACGTGGCGCGGCACGGCGGCCGGGACGACGCGGCGCACGAGGGCGACGGCCTGCGTCAGCGCCCAGCCGGCGCCCGCGCCGCCGAGCACGACGATCAGCGCGATCGGGGCGATCAGGTAGCGCTGGTTGCCCGAGAACCCGTCGGAGGTCATGTATGCGACGAGCCCGAGCCACGCGAGCGCCATCAGCGCCAGCAGCGCGAGCGTGCGATCGCGGCGCACGACGAGCATCACCGCGCCGGCGATCAGCCCGAGCTTCAGCGGCCCGGTGACCATCAGCTTGGCGTTGTCGAGCAGGGCCTGCGCCGGGTTGTCGGCGTAGGTCGGCGCGCCGGGGTTGACGTCCTTGGCGCGGTGCGCGGCGCGCAGCAGGTCGCCGGAGCCCCACAGCTCGGGCAGCAGCCAGAGCGCCACGACGCCGGCGCCCGCGCCGAGCACGAGCGTCGCCGGCAGCTGGCGGCGCCACAGCAGCCACTGGCCGTAGAGCCCCAAGAACGGCCAGGCCTCGGGGCGCAGCAGCCCGGCGCAGACCGCCAGCAGGAAGGCCGCGCGGCGGTCGCCGGCGAGATGGCGGTCGATCGTCGCCAGCAGGAACGCGACGATCAGGCCCTCGGAGTTGCCGAGCATCGCGTTGCGGATCCACCACGGGGCGATCGCCAGCGTGACCGCCGCGGCCACGCCGCCGACGATCCCGCCGCCGAGCGTGCGCGCCACGCGGAAGGCCAGCACGATCGCGGCGATCGCCCCCGCGCGGGCGACGACGAGCCACAGCGCGGGCGCCGCCGCGCCGAAGAACGAGAAGATCGTGGTGAAGATCACCGGCAGCGGCTTCCACGACGGACCCTGCGAGGTGACGAGATCGAGGTGGGCGACCTCGCGCCCCCAGACGATCCACGACCACGGGTCGTAGGTCGGCGCGCTGGGCAGCAGCAGCGTGAGCGCGGCGAGCACGACGCAGCCCGTGACGAGCAGCACGCCGCCGTGCGGTCGCACGCCGACGCGCGCCGTACCGGACGGCGCCTGCGAGACCAGCGTGGGAACGGAGCGCTCTTCGAGCAGCACGGGCGTCATCAGGGTATGCCCGCGGACGGTGGCCGGACGGCGGCGCTTAACGAAGCGCAACGCGCGCCAACTCGGGCTCAGCGGCCCATGAGGCGCCGCGCGCGTGGCCTCCGCCGCGGGCAGTAGGGTCCGCGCCCATGAGCCATGACGCACCGAACCTCGTGCTCAGCCCGACCGCGCAGATCGGGCGCGACGTGGTCTTCGGCGCCAACGTCGTCGTCCACGACGGCACCATCATCGGCGACGGCGTGACCATCCAGGACGGCGCGATCCTCGGCAAGCGCCCCAAGCTCGCCCCGACGTCGGGCGCCGCGCCGCTCGGCGAGGAGCCGCTGGTCATCGGCGACGGCGCCGCGATCTGCGCGCAGGCCATCGTCTTCGCCTCGGCCAGGGTCGGCGCGGGGACCATCATCGGCGATCAGTCGTTCGTGCGCGAACGCAGCGTGATCGGCGAGAACACCGTGATCGGACGCGGCTCGGCCGTCGACAACGACGTCACGATCGGCCACCGCGTGCGGATCCAGACATCGGTGTACGTCACCGGCTTCAGCGTGATCGAGGACGACGTCTTCGTCGGTCCGTGCGCCATGACGACCAACGACGACACCATGAACCGGCACGGTGCGGATCACGCGCTACGCGGGGCGATCCTGCGCCGTGCGTGCCGGATCGGCGGCGGCGTCGTGCTCACGCCGGGCGTCGAGATCGGCGAGGAGGCGTTCATCGCCGCGGGCGCCGTGGTGACCGCCGACGTGCCCGCTCGCGGGTTCGTCATGGGCGTCCCGGGAAGGGTTGTGCGGCAGGTGCGCGAAGAGGACCTCCTCGAACACTGGCGCTAAGGTGTTGCGCCGGGAGGCGCTTGTGAACCTGCTCCGATGGGAACAAGCGCTCACGCGGGAGTGCCCCTGGTGGCGTCATGCCACCGGATGATCTCCTGCGGTCGCGGTCCAGCGTCCGAATGCTGTTCGAACTAGGAGCCGTCTTCATGAGAAGCGCATTCCTGGCGCTCGCCGCGTTGCTGGTCCTCGCCGCCCCTGCCGGTGTTCCCGGCGCGGCCAACGCTGCAAACTTGAGTGCCACACCCTCGAACCTGGCCAGCGTCTTCAACTCCGCGCAGCCAGGCGACACCATCGCACTCGCCTCCGGCGACTACGGCACGTTCCGTGGTGGCGCCAAGGGCGGCATGGTCACGCTGCAGCCGGCGTCCGGCGCCGCCGCGACGATGTCCGCGTCCTTCGCCGGCGCGTCGAACATCACGCTGGCCGGGCTCACGATGAAGGGCCTGGACATCTCCGGCAAGAGCCACGACCTCCGGGTCCTCAACAGCGCCTTCACGGGCCAGGCCGACCTCGACATGACGGGGAACGCCAACGCCAACATCCTGATCGACGGCAACACCTTCGACGGCATCAGCGTCTGCGCCAGCTGCGCGGAAGGGCGCCTCGAGGTCCGCCAGTACCCGCTCGGCAGCCAGCCGGTCGGCGTCACGATCTCCCACAACCACTTCGGCGGCGCCGGCCAGTCCGACGGCGTCCAGGACGGCGCC
>DASYBY010000095.1:0-36206 GCA_036500525.1 Baekduia sp.
GGCGTCTCGGCCACGCCGGTGCGCGAGGCGCTGCTCGACCTCGCCAGCACCGGGCTGGTCGAGCCGATCCGCAACCGCGGCTTCCGCGTGCTGGTCGCCGACGAGGCCGACCTGGACGAGATCAGCGAGCTGCGCATCCTGCTGGAGGTCCCCGGGATCCGCCGCGTCGTCGAGCGCGCCAGCGACGAGGAGATCCTCGCGCTGCAGCCGACGGTGGCGGCGATCGAGGGCGCGTCGCGCGAGCACGACATCGCCGCGTTCCTGGTGGCCGACCGCGACTTCCACGTCGGGCTGCTGGAGCTGGCGGGCAACGGGCGCCTGACGCGGCTGGTCGCCCAGCTGCGCGATCAGACGCGGCTCATGGGCCTCTCGGCCCTCACGGAGGCCGGGAACCTCGACGCCTCGGCGCGCGAGCACGCCGACGTGCTCGCCGCGGTTCGCGAGCGCGACGCCGACCGCGCCGAGTCCCTCATGCGCCGACACCTGGAGCACACACGAGGGATCTGGGCGGGGCGCGACGAGGCGGCCGGGCTCACAGCAGGCTCGCCAGCTCCCTCCACGACTGATCGAGGGACGGACCGCCCTCGCTCGTGAGGACGTGCAGGGCGACGTGGTCGGCGCCGGCCGCGTGGTGCTCGCCGAGCCGGGCGGCCACGGCGTCGAGATCGCCCCAGGCCACGACGCTGTCGATGAGGCGGTCGCTGCCACCAGGGACGAGGTCGGCGTCGGTGAAGCCCAGGCGGCGCAGGTTGGCCTGGTAGCTGGGGAACCCGATGAACATGCCGATGCCGTCGCGGGCCGCGGCGCGCGCCCGGGCGGGGTCGGTCTCCAGGACGACGGCCTGATGTGGCGCGATGAGCGGTGAGGGACCGAGAGCGGCGCGCGTGCTGTGCGTGTACTCGGGGGAGACGAGGAACGGGTGCAGGCCGCGCGAGCGGTCGGCGGCCAGCCGGCTCATCCGCGGGCCCATCGCTCCCAGGATCCGCTCGTCGCGGGCGATCGGCTCGGTCTGCTGGTCGAGCTGGTCGAGGTAGGCGGCCATCGCGCTGACCGGGCCGGGGAAGTCCTGGCCGGCCTTGCGCGCCGAGTCGGCGTTGCTCACGCCGATGCCGGTCAGCAGGCGCGCGCCGTAGCGCTGTTGGAGGTCGTGGTGCGTGGCGGTCAGCTCGGCGGGCGTGTGGTTCCACTGGCCGAGGACGCCGGTGGCGACGGTCGTCCGCGTGGTGGCGGCGAGCAGGCGCTCGGCGGCGACCAGGCCGTCGGTCCCGGAGAGGCCGGGGATCCAGAGGGCCGGCCAGCCGAGCGCCTCGAGCTGCGCGGCGGTCTCGCGCGTCTCGTCCTCGGCGCCCGTGCGCAGCTCGATGCTCCAGATCCCCAGGCGGCCGAGCGGCGCGGTCACAGGACCGACCCGCCGGTCGCGTCCAGCACCTGGCCGGTCACCCAGCGCGCGTCGTGGGAGGCGACGAACGCGACCACGTCGGCGACGTCGGCCGGCTCGCCGATGCGGTTGAAGGCCGAGACGGACGCCGCCTGCTCGCGGGCCGCCGCGTCGCCGGTGCGCAGCCAGCCGGCGTTCATGTCGGTGTCGACGAGGCCGGCGGCGACGACGTTCACCGTGATGCCGCGGGGCGCCAGCTCCTTGGCGAGCGTGCGCGTCATGGTCTCGACGGCGGCCTTGCTCATGGCGTAGGCGAGCAGGGTGGGCCAGGCCTGGCGGGTGACGCCGGAGGAGATCGTGACGATCCGCCCGCCGTCGCCCATCCGCTCCACGGCGGCCTGGGTGATGAACAGCGGGGCGCGCGCGTTGATGGCGAGCTGCTCGTCGTAGATGTCCGCGGTGGTCTCGGCCAGGCCGGCCTGGAGCGAGATCCCCGCGTTGTTGATGACGATGTCCAGCGCGGTCGAGCCCTGGCGGGCCGTCAGCTCGTGGTCGAGGCCGGCGAAGAGCGTCTTGACGTCGTCGCGGATGCCGAGCTGGGCGCCGACGGCGAAGGCGGAGCCGCCGGCGGCCGTGATCGACGCGACGGTCTCCTGGGCGGCGGCGGCGTTCGTGCCGTAGTGGACGGCGACGAGGGCGCCGTCGCGCGCGAGGCGCTCGCTGATGCCGCGTCCGATGCCGCGGGATCCGCCCGTGACCAGGGCGACCTTGCCGGTCAGTGTGCTCATGTCAGTCTTTCTGGAGTGATCGGTACAGAACTCCATCGGAGCGTAACGATTCCGGACCAGACGGTCAAGAACGCGGGTCTGCGGGGCGCGGAGCCTCAGCCGACGGTGAGCGCGTGGACCGCCGCGTCGGCGATCGTGCGCAGCTTGCGCCGGGCCGTGCCGGCCTTGCCCAGGACCTCCACGCCGCGCATGGTGGCCGTGAACACGGCCGCGAGGTCGTGCGGGTCGGACTGGCCGGGCACGTCGCCGTGGCGCTGGGCCTGCGCCACGCACGCCGCGATCTCGGCCTCCAGCGCCTCGTAGGTGCTGAGGGCCACGGCCGCCGCCTCCGCGTCGCGGCCGGCCAGCTCCACCGTCGTGTTGGCGAGCAGGCACCCGCGCCGGTCGCGCGCGCTCGAGTCGTTCGCGACGCCCGTCGCGTAGGCCTGCAGGCGGGCGAGCGCGCCGTCGTCGGGACCGCGCAGCGCCTGGGCGATCGCCTCGGTGGCGGCCGCGCAGTAGTCGTCCAACGCGCGCTGGAAGAGATGGCGCTTGTCGCCGAAGGCGCCGTAAAGGCTGCCCTTGCCCAACCCGGTGGCCTTCGTGAGGTCGTCCAACGAGGTGGCGGCGTACCCGGTCTCGTGGAACCGCTCCCGCGCGGCGGCGACGACCACGGTCTCATCGAACTCACGGGGTCTGGCCATGGGGTGGAGGGTAGCTCGTTCTGGACCTATAGGTACAGATGGAGTCGCGCGCGTCTCCCGACGCCCCGGTAACCAGTAGGTCACATCCTGGCCACATCGTGGTCACAGCCTTCAGCCCTGCTGCGCTTTTACTTGACCGGCGTTATCCGTCTGGCCCGGGGGGTTCCGCCGGCGGCGCTCAACCCCACCGAGAAGAAGGAACGAACACGGATGTCGAAGAACGCACCGACGGCCAAGCACGGCCGATCCGTCGCCGCGGTCGTCCTTACCTTGGCGGTGGTGGTCGCGGCCGCCGCGGCCCTCACCGGCGTCTCGGTCCGCTCGGCCAAGGCCGACGCCGGCTCCGGCTGGCAGGTCGCCGGCGCCCCGTTCCGCATGGGCCTCGCGGTCAAGGACACCAACCTGAGCAGCGTGCTCGCCGACTTCCCGGTGAAGGTCGTCCTCACGCCGCAGAACTTCGACTACGGCCGCGACGCCGCCGACGGCACGGCCGCGCACGCCGCCGCGTCGGACCTCGCCTTCGTCCTCGCCGGCGACGCCGCCGACACGCAGCTCCCCTACCAGGTCGAGACCTGGAACCCCGGCGGCACGAGCGTGCTCTGGGTGCAGGTCCCCTCGGTGTCGAGCAGCAAGGCGCAGGTCGAGCTCTACTACGGGCACGGCGGCACCTACGGCGGCCCGGCCGCCGCCGCCGCCTCGGTGTGGAGCAGCCACTACACCTCGGTCAACGAGTTCGTCCCGGACTTCACCGGCCTGACCGCGCCGACGCTCCCCAGCCCGCTGCGCTCGGCGCCGGTGGCCGCGTCGGCCGTCGGGGCCGGACTGGCCGGCCTGCCGCTGCAGACCAAGTTCCCCGACCTGGTCGGCGGCACCGCCACCCAGGCGACGGTCGACACCAACGGCGCCACCAGCGGCGCCGCCTTCTCCAACGAGGTGCTCGGCAACGCCGGCTCCGTCGAGGCCGGCCAGGCCGTCGAGCTCAGCGGCAACACCTCCGGCAAGAAGGGCGGCTACCTCACGCTCCCCGCGCCGGTCGGCATCAACAACGGGACCCAGACGCTCTCGACGACGCTCTACATCCCGCAGTCCGCGCTCACCACCACGGCGGCGGGCGGCGCGGCGGCCGGCATCCTCGGCCAGCACTTCACCGCCGCGACGGTCACGCCGCCCGGGACCGCCCCGGGCTCCGGCGGCACCGGCGCGATCTTCATGGCCTTGGACAACGCCTGCATCTACGCCCCGATCTACTACGGGCCGGGCACGACCTACAGCACGATCAGCGACTGCGGGCCGAGCGGCAACGCCACGGGCGGCGCCCCCGAGCCCGGCACGCCGCCGGTCACCGCCGGCTGGCACACGGTCGACCTCGTGCTCGACGGCACGTCCGCGGCGCTCTACATCGACGGCCTCCAGCTCTCGACCAAGACGCTGCCCCAGGCGGTCAACGCCAACCCGACGTCGCCGTTCATCATGGGGCAATACTCGAGCGGCTCCTCCGGTCAGGGCGCCACCGCGTACGCCTTCGACCAGATGACGTTCTCCGACGTCGCGCGCAGCAGCGACTGGATCCAGGCCGAGTACGCGTCGCAGACCGACGGCCTGATCACCTACGGCCCGCGCCAGGACATCACGACGCCGGCGAGCATCAACGTCTCCGGCACCGGCAGCACCGCGACGCTCGCCTGGACCCCCGTCGACGGGGCCACCGAGTACGACGTCTACCAGGGCACCTCGCCGGCCGGCGAGGACGCGACGCCGGTCGCCACCGTGACCGACCCGACCACCGAGATCAGCGGGCTGGACTCGACCACCAAGTACTACTTCACGGTCGCCGCGGTGACCGCCGGCGGCACCTCCGCGCCGTCCGACGAGGTCGAGTACGCCTGGAACAAGCCGCCGGCCGACATCTCGGCCACGGCGTTCCACGACGCCTCGACCGTGCAGCTGCGCTGGACCGCTCCCGACGACGCGACATCCGCGACCCACTACACGGTCCACCTCGGCACGAGCAGCGGCGCCGAGACCTCCGATGCGGTCGACTGCGTCGCGCTCAGCGCGACCAGCTGCCTGGTCGCCGGGCTCAACAGCGACACCACGTACTACTTCACGATCACGGCCGACCTCGACGGCACCACGTCGGCGCCGTCGTCGGAGACCTCGGCGGCCACCCCGGCCTCCGACACCGACGGCCAGGACTGGCAGCTCTCCGGCTCCGAGTACCGGCTGCCGCTCGAGGTCGGCGACGCGACGCTCGTCGACACGCTCGACAACTTCCCCGTCAAGGTCGTGCTGACGCCGAAGAACTTCCACTACGCCGGCGCCGCGTCCTCCGACGACCTGGCGTTCGTGCTCGCGGCCGACAGCAACAGCGCGCCGGTCCAGCTGCCCTACCAGGTCGACACCTGGAACCCCGGCGGCACCAGCGTCGTCTGGGTCGACCTCCCGGTGTTCACCGGCAACGTGCCGCTCAACAACCTGGAGCTGTACTACGGCGGCAGCGCCGACTACGCCGGCCCGAACGCCGCCAAGACCTGGAACAACGGCTACTCGGTGGTCAACGAGTTCCACCCCAGCTACGACGGCCTGACCGCGCCGACGCTGGACGACCCGCTGCCGGCGCCGCCGCTCGGCCCGTCGGCCGCGGGCGCGGGCGAGCGCGGCCTGCCGACCGGGACGGTCTTCACCGACGTCCTCGGCGGCACCGACACGCAGGCGATGTTGGAGAACAACGGCGCCACCGACGGCGACGTCTTCTCCAACGCGGTGCTCGGCGACGCCGGCGAGGCCGCCGCGGGGCAGGGCGTGCAGCTCAGCGGCTCGACCGGCGGCAGCGTCGACGGCGGCAAGGACGGCACCGGCGGCACGTACGTGACGCTGCCCTCGTCGGTCGGCACCAACAGCGGGACCGAGACGCTCTCCACCACCGTCTACATCCCGCAGTCGGCGGTCGACCAGACCCCGGCCGGCGGCCCGGCCGCGGCGATCCTCGGCCAGCACTTCCAGTCCACGACGGTCGCGCCGCCCGGGTGGCAGCAGGGCGCCGGCGGCACGGGCGCGATCTTCATGGCCTTGGCCAACAAGTGCATCTACGCCCCCGTCTACCACGGCGACACCAGCGACTACACCGCCGTCGGCACCTGCGGCAACAACTCGACGGGCGGCGCCCCCGGCGCCGGCCAGGCGCCGGTCACTGCCGGCTGGCACACGGTCGACGTCGTCCTGGACGGCACTTCCGAGGCGATCTACATCGACGGCGTCCTGCGCTCCACCAACACGATGCCCGCGCCGGTCAACCCGAACCCGACGTCGCCGTTCATCCTGGGGCAGTACTCCGACACGGCCCAGGGCAACTCCAGCGCCTACGGCTATGACCACCTCAGCGTCGCCAAGGTCGCGCGCAGCAGCTCGTGGGTCCAGGCCGAGTACGCGTCGCAGCAGGACCAGCTGATCGGCTACGGCTCGTCGGCGAGCGTGTCCACGCCGACCGGCGTCAAGGCCAACGGCAGCGGCGACTCGGTGACGATCTCCTGGGACGCCGTCGATGGTGCCACCGGCTACGAGGTGCACGAGGGGACGGCCGCCGGCGACGAGGCCGCGACGCCCGTCACCTGCGCGTCGACCACGGCGACGAGCTGCACGGTCGACGACCTGCCCAACGGCGTCGAGTACTTCACCGTCTCGGCCGTGACCGGCGACGGCACGTCGCTGGCCTCCAGCGAGGTGTCCTACACCTACCTGGCCGCGCCGGCGACCGTCACCGCGGAAGCCATCTCCAACACCTCGCTGGCCGTGAGCTGGAGCGCCGTCGACGACGCCACCTCCTACTCGGTCTACGAGGGCACCACCGCGGGCGGGGAGGAGTCGACGCCGATCGACTGCGAGGCGCTCACGTCCACCAGCTGCCTGGTGACCGGCCTGACCCAGGGCGACACCTATCACTTCACGGTGTCGGCCGACCGCGACGCCTTCGTCTCGGCGCCGTCCACGGCCGAGGGCTCGGCCACGCCGGGCAGCCAGACCGCGTGGACCATCCCGGCGTCGCAGGAGCGCGTGGCGATCACGCTCGACACCGCGTCGGCGACCAGCTCGGTCCTGCGCGACTTCCCGGTGAAGGTCCAGCTGCCGGCGAGTTTCCACTACAACAACGCCACGCCGGACAGCCTGGTGTTCACGCGCGGCCCCGATCCCGCGCCGCTGCCCTACGAGGTGGAGCGCTGGAACCCCGACGGTGTGAGCACGGTCTGGGTCCAGGTCCCGGCGCTCGCGCCGGCCGACCCGCCGCTGTTCGTGTACTACGACGGCACCCCGGCCCGGTCGTCGGCGACGACCGACGTGTGGGACTCCGACTTCCTCGGCGTCTACCACTTCGGCGACCCCGAGGACTCGACCACGGTCGGCGACGCGACCACCCACGCGAGCACCGGTACGATCACCTACGGCGCCGGCGGCACCGGTGCCGTCGCGTTCGACCAGCAGGGCCAGGACGGCTCGCCGTCGATGACCGAGATGAGCACCAACCAGGCCGACGTCTCGTTCGGGGCGCTCGGCGAGGGGCTCACGCAGTTCACCTACTCCATGTCGGTCGGCATCGACTCGGCGGAGTCCGGCCTGGGCGAGCTCGTGCTCGGCGGCCGCAACGCGCCCGGCGGCACCCAGCCCGGCGAGCAGTTCTCGATCCTCACCGAGACCAACGCCTGGACGCCCTCCATCGAGTCGGGCACCGACCCGACCGTCGCCTCGACCGCCACCTACCAGGGCGACAAGCCCGACCCGACGCAGCCCACCTGCACCGCGCCGGTCAGCTACCCGGCGTCGGGCTGGAGCTTCTACGACCTGACGATGACCTACGACGGGACCGACCTGCGGTTCTACGTCAACGGGGCCGCGGCCTGCACCGTGCCGTTCAGCGGGCCGCTGGAGCCGGGCGACCTGCCCTTCACCATCGGCATGGCGACGCCGGGCGGGAGCAAGCCCGCCGGCTCCCAGTGGGGCGACTGGAACTGGGACGAGATGCGCGTGTCCGACACGGCCCGCTCCGGCGACTGGGTCGCGGCCGAGAACCTGGCCGACACGGGCAAGCTCGCGACCACCGGCGCGCCCCAGGCCGACTTCAAGACCACCGGCGCGTTCATCCAGGGCACGCCGCGCATCGGCCACACGCTGACGGCGGACACGAGCGGCTTCTCGCCCGCGGCCACCGTCTACAGCTACCAGTGGTACGACAACGCGGTCCCGATCCTGGGCGCGAACACGCCGACGCTGCACCTGACACCGGAGCTGCTCGCCAGCGGCGCGATCGCCGTCGGCGACCCGATCACCGTGCAGATCACCGGGACCGACGACGGCACCACGCTGTCGCCGACCTCCCAGCCGGTGGCGCTGGACCGCGGGCAGTTCTCGCGGGGCACGCCCACGATCAGCGGCCCGGCCCAGGTCGGCGGGACGCTGCACGCCAACCCGGGCGACTGGACGCCGGCGGGGACCACCGCCTACCAGTGGCTGCGCAACGGCGACCCGATCGACGGCGCCACGACCGACACCTACATGTTGACGGCGGCCGACGCCGGGCAGGCCGTCAGCGTCGCGGTGATGCAGAGCGCCGCGGGGTACGCGGACGACTCCGCCACCTCCGCGCCGGTGACGGTCGGTGACGTCGCGCCGCCGCCGCACGATGGCGGCGACGCGCCGGTCACCGGCACGCCGACGATCGCCGGGACCATCCGCGTCGGCCAGACCGTCACGGCCGCCCCCGGCACGTGGTCGCCGTCGGCGACCCCGTCCTACCAGTGGCTGCGCGACGGCCGGCCGATCGCCGGAGCCACGGGCGCGTCCTACGTGGTCGTCGCGGCCGACGCCGGCCGGCAGCTGAGCGTGAAGGTCACCGAGGCGCCCTCGGGCGTCGGCTCCGAGTCCGCGGTCTCCGCGGCCTACGAGGTCCAGTCGGGCACGTTCACGCCCGGCGCCCCGGCCATCGGCGGCCGCGGCGTGATCGGCGCCACGCTGAGCGCCGCCGCCGGCAACTGGTCGCCGTCGCCCTCGGCCGTCGGCTACCAGTGGCTGCGCGACGGCCAGGCGATCGCCGGCGCGACGTTCTCCACCTACGTGGTCGCGGCGGCCGACGGCGGCCACCAGATCAGCGTCGTGGTGCGGGCGACCGCGCCGGGGATCGAGACGGCGTCGGCGACGGCCCCGGCCATCGGGATCGCCCCGGCGTCGGTCGCGGCGACCTCGGCGCCGTCGGTGACGGGCACCTCGAGCGTCGGGTCCACGGTCATGGCGAGCGCCGGCGCGTGGAGCGCGACGCTGAGCACCGTGAGCTACCAGTGGCTGCTCGACGGAGCTCGGATCGCGGGCGCCACCGGCAAGTCCTACAAGATCCCGGCGTCCGCCGCGGGCCGGAAGCTGAGCATCGAGATCACGGTGGAGGCGGCCGGCTACGCGCCGACCACCGTCACGTCCGCGGCGGTGAAGGTCGCCGACGGGAAGCTGTCGGTCGTCAAGAAGCCGCTCATCCACGGCGCGCATCGCGTCGGCGCCAAGCTGACCGTGCGCGCGGCCACGTGGCGCGTCAAGCCCAAGAAGCTCGCCTACCAGTGGCTGCGCAACGGCAAGGCGATCCACGGCGCGACCCGCGCGTCCTTCAAGGTCGTGCGGGCCGACCGCGGCGCCACCATCAGCGTCCGGCTGACGGCGACGGCGGCGGGCTACGCGAAGGCGACCGTGACGACCGCCAAGGTCAAGGTCGCGAGGTGACGCGGCTGCTGATCGCCGTGTGCGCGTTGGGATTGGGCGGGACCTTGCTGGCGGGCTGCGGCAGCGGCGACAAGGCGGCGTCCCGCGACGGTGCGGGCGCGGCCGCCGGCCGGGTCGACATCCGCGTCTCGCAGTGCGGGGGCGGGTGGACGGCGCCGCGTGACGGACGGCTCGACCTGACGGTCACCAACCGCTACAGCGAGGTCGCCGACGTCTACCTGGCCGACCCGCGGACTGGCGGCGTCTACGACGAGCTGGAGGGCCTGGCCCCGGGGGCGAGCGCCAAGATCGACGCCACGCTCGGCGGCGGGCGCTACCAGCTGCAGTGCTACACGGGGGAGAACAACCCGTGGCGCGGCCCGGTCGTGCACGTGGTCTCCTCCGCCGCGCCCGCGGAGCGCACGCCCGGCGTCGTGCCGGTGACCTTCGCCGACCTGATCGAGCCGAGCAAGGCCTATCAGAAGTGGATCACGTCGCGGCTGCCCGTCCTGCTCGCGCAGGTCACGGCGCTGCGCACGGCGGTGGCCGGCGGATCGACGGCGGCGGCCGAGACCGCCTGGGTCAAGGCGCACATGACCTACGAGACGCTCGGCGCGGCCTACGACGCGTTCGGCCCGCTGAACGAGAAGATCAACGGCGCGCCCTCGGGCAGCCAGACCTGGCGCGAGGATCACGATCTCGCCGGGTTCCACCTCATCGAGGGCCTGCTCTGGTCGGGTGCGCCGCGCGCGCAGATCGTCCCGGCCGTCACCCGGCTGCAACATGATGTCCAACGGCTGATCAAGCAGTTCGTCACGGCCGAGATCGCGCCGGCCGACCTGCCGCTGCGCAGCCACGAGATCATCGAGAACGCGATCCAGTTCGAGCTGAACGAGGCGACCGACGAGGGGTCGCACACCACGCTCGCCACGGTCACCGCGAACCTCGCCGGCGCGCGCAAGGCCCTGAGCTTCGTCGCGCCGCTGCTGCGCACGCGCTACCCGCGGCTGGGCGAGACGCAGCAGGCGCTCGCCGCCGCGCAGACGCAGCTCGCCGCCTACGGGCGCGACGGGCGCTGGACGCCGCTGCGCTCCCTGAGCACGCTGCGCCGCCGGCAGGTCGACGCCTCGCTGGAGAGCCTCGCCGAGCTGCTCGCGCCGGTCGCCGCCATCGGCGACATCCGCGACACGGTGCGGGCGGCGGGGCTGTGAGGCCCGTGCCGACCCGCCGAGGGTTCCTGACCGGGGCCGCGGCCGCCGCCGTCGGCGCCGCCGTGGGCACGGCCGGGATCCGCTCGGCCGACGCGGGCGCCGACGCCGACACGAGCGCCGCCGCGCCGCCTGCCGGGACCGCCGGCGCCGACCGCTTCGCCTTCGAGGGCCCGCACCAGGCGGGCATCGTCACGCCGCAGCAGCGCGCGGCCGCGCTCGTCGCGCTCGACGTCACCGCGACCGACCGCGCCGGGCTCATCGAGCTGTTGCAGACGATCACCGAGCAGGTCCGCTTCCTCACCGGCGGCGGCACGCCCGCCGATCCGGGGATCACCGCGCCGCCCATCGACAACGGGGTGCTCGGGCCGGAGATCCAGCCCGACGGGCTCACGGTGACGCTGTCGGTCGGCGCCTCGCTCTTCGACGGCCGCTTCGGGCTGGCCGCGCGCAGGCCGGCCAAGCTCACCACGATGTCCGCCGCGCCGTTCCCCAACGACACGCTGCAGGCGACGTCGTGCGACGGCGACCTGCTGCTGCAGATCTGCGCCAACGAGACCGACACCGTGCTCCACGCGCTGCGGCAGATCACCAAGGTCACCCGCGGCGGCGCGCAGATCCGCTGGCGCCAGGACGGCTTCCAGTCGGTGCCGCGCCCGTCCGGCACGCCGCGCAACCTGCTCGGGTTCAAGGACGGCATCGCCAACCCGAAGGTCGACGTGCCCGCGCAGATGGACGCGCTGGTCTGGGCCGACGGCGGGGCCAACGGCGAGCCCGCCTGGGCCACCGGCGGCACCTACCACGTGGTTCGCCTGATCCGGATGCTCGTGGAGTTCTGGGACCGCGTCGACGTCCGCGAGCAGGAGCAGATGATCGGCCGTCGCAAGGACACCGGCGCGCCGATGACGGGCGGCGATGAGCTCACCCCGCCCGACTACAACAACGACCCCACCGGCGAAGCGGTCCTCTTCAGCGCGCACATCCGCAAGGCCAACCCGCGGACGGCGCAGATCGCGGACTCGCAGATGCTGCGCCGCGCCTACAACTACGACAACGGCGTCGACCTCAACGGGCAGCTGCAGCAGGGGCTCGTCTTCGTCGCCTTCAACCAGGACCTCGAGCGGCAGTTCAAGGCGGTCCAGACCCGCCTGATCGACGAGCCGCTCGTGGACTACGTCTCGCCCTACGGCGGCGGCTACTTCTTCGCCCTTCCCGGCGTCAGCGGCCCCACCGGCTGGCTCGGACAGGCCCTTCTCGCATGAGCATGACCCCGCACCCACGAAACGGAGCAGCAATGAGTCGCGTCGCACGAACCCGCCCCCTCTTCGGGTTCACCCTGGCCGTGGGGATCGCGCTCGCGCTCTTCGCCGCCGTCGGTGGGTTCTCGATCGGCCACGTCAGCAGCGCGGCGGCCGTCGCGGTGGACAACTCCGACAGCACGACGACGCCGATCAAGCACGTCGTCGTGATCTACGACGAGAACGTCAGCTTCGACCACTACTTCGGCACCTACCCCTACGCCGAGAACAAGGACGGGACGACCTTCTGCCCGGCGCCGGGCACGGCGGGGCTGCCCGGCTCCTCCGACACCACCAACACGGAGCTCGGCGCGGGCCTGGTGCCCGCCGCGACGCTGGGGTCCGAGGTCACCAAGGGCGACTGTGAGACCTACCAGGGCGCGACGCCGAACCCGGAGGCCGGCGCCACGCCGCCCGTCGCGAACCCGGCGACGCCGAACCCGAACTCCTACCAGCCGCAGCGCATCCCGGACACCGCGGCGGTGACGTGCGACAGCAACCACAGCTACACGCCCGAGGAGGAGGCCGAGGACGGCGGCAAGATGGACAAGTTCGTCCAGTTCACCTCCGGCAGCTGCGCGATCCCCGGCGCGTCGGACACCTCGCCGGGCATCGGCATGGACTACTACGACGGCAACACCGTCACGGGGCTGTGGAACTACTCCCAGCACTACGGGATGTCCGACAACTCGTGGGACGCGACGTTCGGCCCGACGATGATCGGCTCGCTGAACATGTTCGGCGCCACGACCTTCAGCACCATCACCAACTCGACCTACATCTCGAACACCAACCCGGCGTTCGACAACATCGACGGGCAGACCGGGCAGATGGGCGGCGACAACATCGGCACGCTGCTCAACGGCAAGGGCGTCTCGTGGGGCTGGTTCGAGGAGGGCTTCGGCACCCCGGGCACCACGGACTCGAACGTCAACGGCCGCTCGGCCAAGCAGTTCAGCTCGATCTACGAGACCCCGGACTGGTGGCAGGCCACGAGCAACCCGGACCACACCCCGCCGGCCTCCAACGAGGAGATCGGCTTCGGCGGCCCGGCGAACCACAACTACGACGCGAGCAAGTTCACCGACGCGCTGAACGGCACCGGCGGCGCTACGCTCCCGGCCGTCTCGTTCCTGCGCGCCGACGAGGTGCGGACCGGCCACCCGTCGGTCTCGGACCCGCTCGACGAGCAGAAGTGGATCGTCGGCGACATCAACGCGATCGAGCAGTCCGCCTACTGGCCGTCGACGTCGATCGTCATCGAGTACGACGACTCCGACGGCTTCTACGACCACCAGGCGCCGACGATCATCAACTCCTCCAACACGGGCAACGACTCGGCGATCTGCAGCAACGCCAAGGCGGCCGGCGTGCCGCAGCTCGGCGGCCAGTCCAACCGCTGCGGCCCGAGCCAGCGGCTCCCGTACATGGTGATCTCGCCGTACGCCAAGCCGAACCACGTCGACCACGGGCTGGTCACGCAGGACAGCACGCTCAAGTTCATCGAGAAGAACTGGGGCCTGCGCACGATCGGCCCCAGCACCTTCGACAACCTCCCGCAGATCGACGACCTCAGCGGCTTCTTCGACTGGGACCACCCGCAGCAGAACGCGGTGCTGCTCGACGGCACCTGCAACGTGCAGGGCCTCGCCGTCGTGCTCAACACGTGTAACAACACGACCGCCAACGCGGCGAGCGACGGCGTGACCGACGACGGGACCGCGACGAACGCGGGCTTCGGCGCCGTGCACGCGCGGCCCGCGGTCACCGTTCCCGCGCCGCCGACCGAGACGGTGGACAACGACACCATCACGGTGCCGGCGGCGCCTACGGGCTCGCTCTCGTCCGCCACGCTCCTGAGCGAGGTGGGGGCGACGATCAGCCAGGGCACGCTGTCGGCCGACACCACCAACGTCAACCTGCAGGCGCCGGGCACCTACACGGCCAAGGTGTCGGGGACGTACCGCTACACCTCGACCGGCGTGAACGGCCTCAGCGTCGTCAACGACGTCGAGAGCGTGGAGCCGAAGAGGGTCACGGTCAACGTCGTGCCGACGGTGAGCGTCGCGACCGCGACCCTGACCTACGAGGCGTCGAACCCGCCGAGCGCGGCGACGATCCTCAGCGACGCGGGCGCGTCGATCAACTCGGGCACGCTCGCGACCCCGGACCTCACCGGCGTCGACCTCGCGACCCCCGGCACCTACACGGTGTCGATCACCGGCTCCGAGAACGGCGAGCAGGCGACCCCGGTGCCGGTCACGATCACGGTGATCCCGACGCCGGCGATCACGCTGGCCAACACGACGGTGCGCTACCGGGTCGGCGAGAGCCCGACGCCGGTGCAGGTGCTCGCCGACGCGGGCGCCACGATCAACACGGGTGACCTGAACACGCCCGACCTGTCGGGCGTCGACTTCACGCGCGCCGGCAGCGCGACGGTGACCATCGGCGGCTCGTCGGCCGGCTTCGCGGCCGCCCCGGCGACGCTCACGGTGGAGATCACCGGGACCGACGGCGGCGACACCGGCGGGCCTGGTGCGCCCAAGATCGCGGTCGCCAAGGCGGCGGTCGCCTACCTGGTCGGCGCGCACCCGACGAGCGCGCAGGTGCTCGACGACGCGGGCGCGCGGACGACGGCCGGGAGCCTCTCGGTCGGGCTGGGGTCCGTGGACTTCAGCAAGGCCGGCGTCTACCCCGTCACGGTGACGGGCGCCGACGGCGGCGTGGACGCGCAGCCGGTGCCGCTGGCGGTCGACGTCGTCCGCCAGCCGGCGGTCGCGCTCGGCTCCTCGGAGATCTCCACGCTGCGCGGTGCGGCGCTGAGCTCCGACCAGGTGCTGGCCGACACGGGCGCGAGCGTGCCCGGCGGCACGGTGGCGGCGGTCGACCTGTCCGGGGTCGACTTCGGCCACGCGGGCACGTACGCCGTGAAGGTCGGCGGCACGGTCGCCGGGCTGGGCGCCACGCCGGCGACGGTCACGATCCACGTGATCGAGCCGCCGGTCGTGACGGTCTCGCGCAGCCA
The DNA here is from genome assembly GCA_036500525.1 of Baekduia sp. GTDB lineage: Bacteria > Actinomycetota > Thermoleophilia > Solirubrobacterales > Solirubrobacteraceae > Baekduia. The sequence goes on from DASYBY010000095.1 coordinate 15,116, forward strand.
GGTCAGCTACCCGAGCGGCGCGAGCGTCAGCTCGGCGGCGGTGCTGGAGGCCGCCGGCGTGGCGGTCAGCGGGCAGGGGACGGCGGACATCGACCTCTCCGCGGTCGACTTCGCCACGCCCGGCACCTACTCCGCGCAGGTGACCGGCAGCGCCAACGGGATCGCGGCCGCGCCGGTCGCGGTCGTCATCACGGTGCGCCCGGTGATCTCGCTCCGGCACACGACGGTCAAGTACGCGGCGGCCTCCAAGCTGACCGGCAAGGCCGTGCTGAAGGCGGCCGGGGCCGACATCTCGTCGGGCGCGTTGGCGGCGCTGAGCCTGAAGGGCGTCATCGCGACCGCGGCCGGCACATACACGGTGAACGTCGGCGGCACGGCCAACGGGGTGGCCGCGGAGCCGGTCGCGCTCACGATCGTCGTGAACCCGAGGCTGATCGTGGCCCACCGCGCGGTGAAGGTCGCGCGCGGCACGCACCTGACCACCAAGCTCCTCGTCCGGACGCTGGGGATCAAGCTCACCAACAACGGCAAGGAGAAGCTGAAGATCGGCTTCGCCAAGGTCAACACCCACAAGAAGGGCACCTACGCCGCGACGGTCCGCGTCGTCGATGCCCACGGCGCCACGGCCGCGTCGGTGACGGTCCACGTGACCGTCACCGGCTGAGGCCGGGGGCGCGCGGGCGCCTACGCGGAGAAGCTGGTCCCGACGCTCGTCGGCTCCCAGGCGTCGAGGTCGGCGGCCAGCGCCGCCATCGCGCCGCGGAAGTTGGACAGGGCGTCGGGGCCGAGCACGAGCATCAGCGGCGGCGCGGCGCTCTCGACGGCGGCGATGAGCGCGAGGGCGGCCTTGGCCGGGTCGCCCTCCTGCGTGCCGTCGGTGGTGTCGTTCTCCTTGCGGCGCCGGCCGGCGGTGTCGGCGTAGTCGGCGATCGCCTCCGCGGACTGGGCGAGCGAGCGGCCGGCGAAGTCGGTGCGGAAAGCACCGGGCTCGACGATCATCGCGGTGATGCCGAGCGGCTCGACCTCCTTGCGCAGCGAGGCGGTCATCGCCTCCAGCGCGGCCTTGACCGCCGAGTAGTAGCCGGAGCCCGCGGGGGAGATCCGCGCGCCGATCGAGGAGATGTTGACGATGGCGCCCGAGCGGCGTTCGCGCATCCCGGGCAGGACCGCCTTGATCATCGCGACCGGCCCGTGGAAGTTGGTGGCGAACAGCTGCTGGACGTCGGCGTCGTCGCCCTCCTCGACCGCGGCGCGGTAGCCGTAGCCGGCGTTGTTGACCAGGACGTCGACGGCGCCGAAGCGCTCGTTGGCCTCCGCGACGGCCGCGGTGACCTGCGCGGGGTCGGTGACGTCGAGCGAGAGCGCGAGGGCGGAGGCGGGGTGGGCGTCGGCGAGGTCCTGGACCTTCGCCTTGTCGCGCGCGGTGACCACAACGTTCAGGCCGTGGTCGAGCGCGGCTTCGGCGAGTGCGCGGCCGAGCCCGGTGGAGCAGCCGGTGATGAGCCATGTGGGGGACATGGTGTGGAACTTACCCGCCGACCGCAGGGCCGACGACTGGCGCGAGCCGACGTATATTGGTGGGCCATGCGCCTGCTCAAGAGCTCGTTCGTGCTGCTGGCGCTCGGGGTCGCGACGGTCGCCGGCGGGGTGGCGACCGCGTCGGCCGCCGGTGGCGCGCCGGTGCGCGTCATCCGCGTCCCGGGCGCGACGGGGTGGCTCGCGGTCGACGGCGGCGCCGCGTTCGTGCTGAGGCGGACCGGGCACACGGCGGCCGTGGTGCGGGTCGACCTCGCGTCCGGTGCGCGCACGGTGGCCTTCCGCACCGACGGGAACGTGGACGAGGAGGCGCAGGCGGACGGCGGGGTCCTGGCGTTCGGGGTGGGCCTCCTGGGTGAGCCGCCGCACCGGCAGGCGATCGCGATCCCCACGACGCCGGGCGGCAAGCCGGCCGTGCTGCGCGACACGGTCTCGGCCGGCGGCGACGGCGCGACCTGCGCCCGGGTGGCGGTCGACGACGTCACGCCCGCGGGCGAGGTGCTGCTCTCGACCTTCTCGTCGCCGTGCGCCGAGCCGAAGGCCGGGACCGACACGGTGTCGTTGGTGGCGCCGACCGGCGAGCGCACGGTCATGGCGAGCCCGATGGACCTGTCCGACCGGCCGCTGGGGAACCTCGTGTCGCCGGCGCTGGCCGCCGGGCCGTGGGCGCTCGTGACGCCCGACGAGCAGCACGTGCGCCTGTTCGACGCGGCGGCGGGCACGACGCGGACGTTCGCGCCGACGCTGCGCTCCGCGCGGCTGTGGCCGACCGACCTGCAGCCCGATGGTCGCTTCATCCTGAGCGAGATGCTCTACCGCCGGGACGGCGGCTTCGTCCAGCGGGCGCGGCTGATGGCGCCGGGCGATCCGGCTCGTGGCGGGCGGATCATCGGGACGGTCGGGACCCCGCCGCGCCTGAACGCCATGTTCTGCGGGGGCCGGCTCGTCGTCCTGCAGACCCGGGCGCGGCGCACGCGCATCCTGGTCGACGAGCGAGAAGTCGCCCGCCTGGCGACGCCGACGGACCCGCGCTTCGCGTGCGACGCGACGCACGTGGTCGTGGAGGCCGGCGGCGCCGCGACGCGCTACGGCGTCGTGGCGCTCCCGCCGGCCCGGCTTCACCAGTAGTGCCGGCGCCCGCCCACCGCGCGGTCCATCGATCCCATCACCCAGAAGACCGCGCCGATGATGATGAGGATCACACCGACGGTCCAGAGGATGCCGATCCCGAGCGCGAACCCGAGCAGCAGCAGGATGAGTCCAAGGATGATCACGTAGCAGGCCCCTTCGTTGAGAATGACGGATGGGTGCGCCGGTGGGACGGCGCTGTCGCACGGCGTACCCGCTGGAGGTGTTGAGCAACGCAGGCGCTGCGGGGCGGACCGGGCGGGGGAGTCGGGCCTGACCTTCGGGTGAGGTGGGCGTTGTCTACGGCCGGTGCGGGTCGGGCGGAGCGCCCTTCGCCGGCGCCCCGCGGAGCTGGCCGCGCTGGCGCCGCCGCTGCCGATCGCCGCGGGCACCGCGCTGCTGGCCCATCTCCTGCCGGCCGGCGCGACCGTGGCGACCACCGCCGCGGGAGGCGCATCGACCGTCCTCGTCGTGCCGGAGGATCGACCGGCAGTAGCGGTAGAGCGCATGGTGGTGGCGGTCGTAGACGTCGGCGAAGGCCGCGGCGTCGGCCCGCGCCGCCCGCGACGTCAGGGCGGCGTCGTGGCGGCGGCGCGTGCGGATGGTGGACAGGGGCGACACGGGCGGTGGTCCCACGTCCTTCCCCGGGAGCGGCTCGCGCACTCCCGGGGACGGCCCGCGGTCAGTAGACGTCGCGGCGACGGACCGTGGTGCGGCGCTCCCGGTCGGCCCAGATGGTCATCCAGAACAGGCTGATCACCAGCCCCACGATGCCGGCGATCATCAGGATCAGCCCGGCCGTGTGGATGCTGAAGCCCGATGAGTGGACGGTGACGGCAAAGCGCATGATCGCGCCGACGGCGATCAGCAGGATCGAGGTTCCGATGCCCATCGTGAGCTGCTCCTCCATGACGGTGACAGGGTGCGCCGGCGCGATCACCGGCGCGGCAGGGATCTACCCGCCAACGCCGCCGCGCACCGCAGGACGAGCCGTCCGGACAGGTGTCGGAGATCGGGCCTGACCCTCACCCCTCGGGCGCGTTGTCCTCGGGCTCCGCGAACGCCTCCCGCGCCGCCCGCAGCCCGATCGCGCTCAGCCGGCTGTAGCCGGTCGTCCCGTGCTCGCGCAGCTCCTCCGCGGCCTCGACGAGCGCCCCGAGCGCGGCGAAGGCGAACGAGCCGCCCACGGTGATCCGGGCCACGCCGGCGCCCGCGAGCTCGGCGACCGTCGGCCCGCCCGGGCGCATCAGCACGTTGACCGGCTTGGACACGCCGGCGACGAGCGCGCGGATGTCCTCGAGCCGCTCGAGGCCCGGCGCGTAGAGCACGTGCGCCCCGGCGCGGTCGAACGCCTGCATCCGCGCGAGCGTGTCGGCGAAGTCCTCCACACCGTGGAAGGCGTTGTCGGCCCGCGCGGTCAGGACGATGTCGTCGCCCGCGGCCTCCACCGCCGCGGCGACCCGGGCCGTCGCGGTGTCGAGGTCGTAGACGGTGTCGCCCTTCCAGTCCTCGACGGAGCAGCCGGCCAGGCCGGCGTCGATCGCCCGCCGCACCGTCTCGGCCACGTCCGCGTCCGTCGGGCCGTAGCCGTCTTCGAGGTCGGCGGTCACGGGAAGGCCCGTCGCGGTCACGATCGCGCGCGCCGCCGCCAGCGCCTCGTCGCGCGTCGCCGACCCGTCGAGCCGGCCGAGGGTCGCGGCCGCCCCGCTGCTCGTCGTCGCCAGCGCCTGGTAGCCGAGCGCGGCGAGGATCCGCGCCGAGCCGGCGTCCCAGGGGTTGGGGCACAGCAGGGGATCGCCGGGACGGTGCAGGTCCAGGAACCCGGTCATGACGCCACCGGCTCGGCGTCGAGCGCCTCGATGGTGCGGCGCTCCAGGCGCGGGACGAGCCGGTCCAACACGATGTCCTTGAAGTGCGCGGACGCGCGGTGGTCGGTGAACGCGTCGCGCGACGCATGGCGCTCCAGCAGCACGTAGGACCACGGGCGCATGGTGTGGCGGGCGCTGACTTGGAGTGCGGGCATGGTGGTGTCCTTGACGAGATCGTGCGCCATGCCGCCCGGGTAGCCGAGCGGTGGCGCCTCACACGGTGATCTGGATCCTCAGCCGGCGGTTGGCGCCGCGGCCCTCGGCCGTGCGGTTGCTCGCCCGCAGGTGGTCGTGGCCGGTGCCGGCGCTGGAGGTGGTCGCGCGCAGGCCGTCGTGGAGCAGGCGGGCGCAGGCGGCGCGCGCGAGGGTTCGTGTCCGGGCGCGGTCCGCGGCGGCCGAGCCCTGGGGGTCGGTGGTGGCGGTGCAGCGGACGTCGGTGGCGCCGGGCATCGTCTGCACGAGGCGGTCGAGGAGGGCCAGGATCCTCGCGGGCAGCTTGGCGGCGCGGGCCGGGAGGCGGAGCGCGAGCGTGCCGCTGCGCATGATCCGGACGGTCAGCGCGGCCGACAGCGGGTGGCCGCCGGCGTCGGCGCTGGTGAGGGTCGCCCGCGCCGTGATCCCCAGCGGGTGGCGGGCGAGCGTCGACCGGCCGGCCGCCGTCAGCACCAAGGCGCTGCTGAGGGTGGCGGCCGACGCTGCGCCGGCGGGCGCCGAGCCGGTCGCCAGGATCGTCCCCACGGCGACGCGGTGCCCGCCGGCGTCCAGGAGCGGAACCATGCTGGCGATCATGACGCGGCAGGTGGCGATCGTGCCCGCGTCGGCCTCGCAGCCGACCGGCGCGGTGCCGTCGAGCAGCACGAGGGGCTGGCGCCCGGCACCGTCGCGCCGGCCGGCGATCGTCGCGGTGATCGCGGTCACGCCGGCGGGCGGCGGAGGGGCGACCACGGCGGGCGGCGCGTCCACGGCCGGCGGCGCCTCGACGGCCCGCGAGACGCGGACGCGCTCGGCGTTGCCGACGTGGTCGGTGGAGAAGTAGCTGATGCGCTCCCCGCCGTGGAGGACCGGCTTGTGCGCCGGATCGTACTCGGCGTCGGCCGCCGTCGGCGCGAGCGGATCGGCGCCGACCGTGTAGTAGGTGTGCGCGACGCCCGAGCCGCCGGGGCCGTCGCCGGCGGTGAGCGTGATCGCCACGGGCTCGGCCTGGGGGCTCCGCGGCACGTCGTCGGTCGTCGTCGGCGCGGCTGTGTCGATGTGCAGCGCGCCGGACGTGCGAACGCTCTCCACGTTGCCGGCGTTGTCGGTGGAGAAGTAGCTGATGCGCTCGCCGTCGTCCAGGACCGGCCTCTGCGTGGGGTCGTACTCGGCGTCGGCCGTGGTCGGCGCGGGCGGATTCGCGCCGACCGTGTAGTAGGTGTGCGCGACGCCCGCGGCGCCGGGGTCGGACCCGTCGTCGGCGGCGAGCGTCACGGCGACCGGGGCGCTGGAGAACGCCGGCACGTCGTCGGTGGTGACCGGAGCCGCCGGGTCGTCGTGCCCCAGGAAGGTCGTGATCGTGCCGTCCGGGTCGCCGTTGGTCACCGCGAGGTCGTCGTGCCCGTCACCGTCGAGGTCGCCGATCGACGCCGAGAAGGGGAGCGGACCCGCGGCCGGGATCGCCGGCCCGGGGGAGAACGTCCCGTCGGGCTGCCCGAGGTAGGTCACGAGCTGTCCGTCCACGGCCCAGTTCGTGAAGGCGAGGTCGGGCGCGCCGTCTCCGTCGAGGTCGCCGAAGGCCACGTCCTGGGGCGAGAGCCCCGTCGCGATCGTCTGGCCGGCGGTGAGCGTGCCGTCACCGTGGCCGAGCAGGACCGAGATCGTGCCGGAGTTGTCGACCGCGACGACGTCCTGGTCGCCGTCGTGGTCGACGTCGGCCATCGCGACGTACATCGGCGACACCGCGAAGGGGGCGGGGACCGGTCCCGGGGTGAAGGTGCCGTCGCCGTGGCCGAGCCGGACGTCCAGGGCGTGGTCGTTGAGCCCGGCGGTCACGAGGTCGGCGTCGCCGTCGCCGTCGAGGTCGCCGACGGCCGTCCGGACGGGCTGCGCCGGCGCGGCCATGTCGGCCGGGAGGGTGAACGTGCCGTCGCCGTCGCCCAGCAGGATCTGCAGCCGGCTGGTGCTGTAGACGTCGGCGATGAGGTCGGGCACGCCGTCGCCGTCGACATCGGCGACGGTCAGCGCGTAGGACCTGGGCGCCGCGTAGTGGACGGCGGGCGCGAACGTGCCGTCGCCGTGGCCGAGCAGGACGCTCACGTCGCCTGTGACGCCGGCCACGGCGAGGTCGACGGCGCCGTCACCGTCGAAGTCGGCGGCGACGGGGAACTGGGACCCCGAGCTCGCGAGGTACGCCGTGCCGGCGCCGAAGCCCCCGGTGCCGGTCCCGAGGAACACCACGAGCTCGCCGGCGTTGGTGATGGAGTCGGCGACCAGGTCCTCGACGTGATCGCCGTTGACGTCGGCGACGACGGACCCGAACGCGCCTCCGGTCGCCTGGAGCGTGGGACCGGGCGTGAGCCACGGCGTGGCCTGGGCCGCGCCCGGCACCGCGGCGAGCGCCGCGACGCCCGCGGCGGCACACCACCAGGAGCGGGCCGACCGCCGGCCGGAGCCCCACCGCGGCCAGGACGCGCGCGCTCGCATGGCGCCCAATCTACTGCAGGCACCGCGACCATTCGCAGGAGTCGACGCATGGCGTCGAATCGCCAACCGGCATGGCCTTCCTCCTTATTCCCATCAGTTTGGTGTAGATTCTCCGACCGACGCGACAAGCATGGGTCCAACAGGGGGATGAAGGCACGATGAACTTGAACTGGTCGGCACTGGCACCGCTCGCTGCGGTGGTGGTCAGCTGGGCCGCCATCTGGTGGCTGCGCAGGCGCCGGCTCAACTTCAGCCTCATCGCGCTCTTCGCCCTCGGGATCGGCGTCCCGATCGGCCTGCTCGCGGGCAGCCACGTCGAGGCCATCAACCCGATCGGCCACATCTACATCAACGTGCTGCTCGCCACGGTGGCGCCGCTGATCCTGGTGGCGATCATCTCGTCGATCACGTCGCTCGGCAGCCTCGCGAAGCTGCGCAGCATCGGCCTGCGCTCGATCTTCTGGCTGATGCTGAGCAACGCCCTGGCCGTCGTGCTCGCGCTGGGCCTCGGCCTCGCGTTCCAGCCGGGGCACGGGCTGCACCACACGCTCGGCTCGCTCTCGACCGACACCATCCAGGGGCAGGTGCAGGACTTCAGCCAGGTGGTCGTCGGCTTCTTCCCGACCAACGTGGTGCAGAACTTCAGCGCCAACGACATCATCCCCATCATCCTGATCGCGGTCACGCTCTCGGTGGCCTGCCTGGCGCTCGCCGAGAAGGAGCCCGAGAAGGTCCGGCCGTTCATCGCCGGCGCCGAGGCGCTCAAGTTGGTCATCTTCAAGGCCGTGGGCTACGTCATCCGGCTCACGCCCTACGCGATCGTCGCGCTCACGGCCGACATGGTGGGCAGCAGCACGAACCTCGGGAGCGACTTCCGGTCGCTCGTCTGGCTTCTGGCGCTCGTGTGGGGCGCCTGCTTCCTGCACGCCTACGTGTTGAACGGGGCGATCCTCGCGGCCTTCGCGGACGTGCCGGTGATCGCGTTCTTCCGCAAGATCTTCCCGGCGCAGCTCACCGCATTCAGCACGCAGAGCAGCATCGGCTCGCTCCCGGTGACGACGGCGCAGCTGACCCGCAAGGTCGGCGTCCACACGGAGATCGCGCACTTCACGGCGCCGCTGGGCACCACGATCGGCATGCCGGGCTGCGCCGGGATCTGGCCGATCCTGATCGCCGTCTGGGGGATCAACGCGTACGGGATCTCGTACTCGGTGGGCGACTACGTCGTCCTCGCGATCCTCGGCGTCGTCGTCTCGGTGGGCACGGCCGGCGTGCCCGGCGCGGCGACGGTCGCGGCCGCCACCGTCCTGTCGGCCGCCAACCTGCCGCTCGAGTTCGTCGCGGCGACCATCCCCATCGGCGTGATCGCCGACATGGCGCGAACGGCGACCAACGTGACCGCCGCGGCGGTGAGCGCCACCGTGGTCGCGCGGCAGACGGGGCTGCTCGACGACGAGATCTTCGCGGGCCGGGCCGAGTTCGTCGACGAGGACGAGCTCGCGGAGTCCGAGCTCGTCGGTGCGAGGCCGGCGACCGTCGCGGCGCCGGCGCGCGAGCTCGTGGCCGCCGCCGCCGGTCCGGCGCCGGTCAGCCTCGAAGGCGCCCACTGGACCATGCCGCCGCTGAGCGCCGATCCCGGGGCACGCCCGCGGGTCTACTGGGGGCCGAACGAGATGGCGGTCCTCGGCGCGCCGGACACCACCAACGGACACACCACCGAACAGACAGGAACGACGAGCTCATGACGGTCCTCCATCGATCGGCGGGGCCGGTCCTCGCCGCCGCCGTGCTGGGCATCGCCCTCCTCGGGGCGGCGCCGGCCGCGCAGGCCACGGACATCACGAACCCGGCCGACCATCCCGCGCCGATCACCCTGACGATCGACGGCCAGACGTACCGCGACGGGGCCGACACGCTGCCCGGCTACGACGACTACGCCTGCACGCCGATCCCCAACGTCCAGTACGACTTCGCCGACGACGAGATCCAGTACTACGACGGCGGGGGCGACCTCATCCAGACCGCGCACTGGACCGAGTGGGACCGGATCAGCTCGTACCAGACCTGGGTCACGCAGCAGCAGCAGGCCGGGTCGCCGTCGAACGGTCAGACCCCGAGCTCGGGCACCACGACCCCGGCGGCCACGACCCCGGCCGCGACGGGTCAGGCCCCCACGAGCACGGCGACCACGGGGCCCGCGGCGACGGGGCCGGCCGCCGCGAACCCCGCGACCACGAGCCCGGCGACGAAGACGACGAGCTCCGCGACGAAGACGAAGACGACGTCGAAGCGCCCCGCGACCAGGACGACGTCCACCAGCGCGCAGACCAAGACGACGAGCGCGGCGACGAAGACCAAGTCCTCGGGCGTGAAGACGAAGAGCCCGGCGGCGACGACGACCACGAGCCACGCTTCGCACAGCGCGACGGCGAAGACGCCGAAGAAGGCCACCTCGTCGCACGCCAAGCCGCGCGGCGCGTCGACGGCGTCGTCCACGCCGGCCGGCCACGGGGCCGCCGCACCCGCGGCCGCCGCCTCCACGGACGCCGGCGGGCCGGCGGACACCACGGGCGCGGCTCCCTCCGCCGCCACGTCGGGCGCGGGCACCGCGACGACCGCGCAGGGGACCGCCGGCGCGGCGTCCGCGGGTGGCGCCGCCGCGGCCGCGCCGAAGTACAAGCTGGTCAGCGACCACACCGGCGCCGGCGGCGGCATGGGCGACACCCGCCCGGTCGGCGTCGGGATCCTCGTGGCGGTCTTCGCCCTGGCCGGCGTCGTCTTCCTCTTCGGCTTCGGCCGGCGCGGCGCCCGGGGGCGGTACTCGTGACCGTGTGACCACGCGTAGGCCATTGGCCCCGTCCGCGCGATCGCGGGGGCGGGGCCGGCTGCCCCTTTCGTTGAGCAGCCCAGTAATCACCATCCCAGATCGAACCCTCCGAGAAGGCACGAACATGAACATCTCCCACCGTTGGACGCGATCGGCCGGTGCGCTGGCCGCGGCCGCCGCGGTCGTCTCGACCGCGGCGACCGCCGGCGCGGCGCCCGTCCGCACCGCGACGACCACCGGCTACACCACCACGACCTACCTGCAGCACGCGCTCGACCTGCCGACCACGGACACCACCCCGGCCATCGAGCCCGTCACCTACGATCGCTTCCAGTGGCTGCTGCAGCAGCCGGGCGACTTCGCCGTCCTGATCGGCGACCCCGCCACCGACGCGACCTTCAAGGCCCGCGCCCGCGATGTCGAGGTCGCCGCGCTGGCCGCCGACGTCAAGAAGGTCTACTGGTTCGACCCGAACCTCTCGGGCAACGCCCAGGTCGGCTCCACGACCGAGCCGAACCTCGACATCCGCGACCCCGACGGCATCACGTCGCTCGACCCGGCCTCGCACGCCAAGTACGGCAACGCGTGGACGAACCTGGTCGGCAAGTACCTCGGCAACGGGCTGAGCGTGACCCAGGCCGGGCTCAACAGCGAGAACGCGACGGTCACCGTCCTGCCGGCGGCGGTGGTCAACGACAACGGCGCCACCGACGGCCACAGCACCGAGGTCGGCGACGTCCACGGCGGCGCGCTCTACGACTACACGGGCGGCACGGCCCCGGCCAACGCGGGCCACAGCTTCTTCTTCATCTACAACAAGGACCACGCCGACGGCGGCGCGGCGGCGAAGATCGTCGCGTGGACCGACCTGACGTCGCCGGCCGTCGACTCGGACACGACGAAGGCCCACGTGGCCGACGCGATCGGCGCCGTCACCGGCGGCGGAGCCAACGTCGCCGAGGCCGACCAGTTCGCCTGGTGGAAGGACGAGGTCAACGCGAAGCAGGCCACGCAGGCCCCGGCGGTCAGCGACGGCGGGAACGTCCCGGTCCTCACCGACGCGGACAAGGCCGACGGCTGGCGGATCAACCAGATCACCTACCCGGAGCTGGTCGACCTGCTCAAGAGCGACACGGACCACGACGCGGTCATCCTCTTCGGTGGCACCTGGTGCCCGAACACGCGGCCGGTGCTGCCGTCCATCAACAAGTACGCCCAGCAGAACGACGTGCAGGTGTTCAACTTCGACACGGTCCTCGACGGCGGGCTGGTCGGCGGCAGCACCACCTCCGCGACCGACCCGCTCCAGACCCGCAACACCCTCGGGACCAACGCGGCGGCGACGGTGACCATCAACCCCTCGTTCCTCTACGGCGACCTCGTCAGCCAGTACCTCGACAACATCAAGACGCAGTACGTCCCCACGACGAACAGCACCGTCACCTACTACCCCAACGGCGGCACCTCCTCCACGCTGACCCGGATCAACAAGCTCCAGGTGCCGTTCGTGATCGGCTACCAGGGCAGCACGAGCCCCGATCCCCACGGCGGCGTGACCCGGCAGTGGATCATCGACAAGGGCAACGGCCAGTACACGGAGTACATGTCGCAGTGGCGCCTGACGAACCCGCAGCCCAACCAGCTCGGTCTCACGATCCCACTCGACGCGCCTATCTGGTCGACGATCAACGCGCAGGTGGCGGACTTCACCTGGCAGACGGACCCGAGCACGCTGTACCCGAACACGGCCTCCGACACCGACGACGCGCAGTACCTCGTCGCCGCCGACACGGCGACGGTGACGTACACGGCGCCCTCCTCGGTCAGCGTGAGCGCGGGCGGCAGCAGCCCGATCACCATCAGTCCGGCGGCGCTGTCGGCCGCGCTGTCGGCGGTGGGCACGCCGGCTCCGGCGAACCTCTCCGCGGCGAAGGCGGCCTACGTCGCCGCGCTCAACGCGTCGTCGCCGCTGACCGCCGACCTCAAGACGATCGTCGGGGCCTGGGGCGTCGCGCAGACGCGCAAGAACTCGGTCATCAACGCCTGGGGCAACGCGACCGACCCCGGCACCGTCGCCGGCGGGGTCGCCGCCGTCCACGCGCTGGACGTGTTCTTCGGCGGCCTGCCGGGCGGCGTGGTCTCGCACCGGTCGGTGACCGCGGGGCCGGTGGCGCACGGTGCCGCACCGAAGATCACCATCGCGATCGCCAACGACTACGGGCGGGTGCCGACCGGGAACGTGGCGCTGACGGTGAGCCGCGGCGGGACGACGGTCGCCTCGGCGTCGGCGGCGGTCGCGCAGGACGCGGCGTCGTTCACGCTCCCGGTGCTGGACACGGGGACGTACGACTACACGTTGTCCTACCCGGGTGACGACCAGCTCCTGGCGTTCACGGAGAACGGCTCGTTCACGGTCGCGGCGGCCGATGCCGTCGTGCCCCCGGGCGTGACGCCTCCGGTGGTTCCGGGCGTGCCGAACGCCCCGGCCGTGCCGAAGGCGCCCGCGGTGCCGACGAGGGTCGCGAAGAAGACCAAGGCCGGCAAGATCAAGGGCGCCGTCTCCAAGGGGCCGACGAGCAGGAAGTCCGGCAAGTACAAGGTGACGATCACCACGCCGAAGGGCCGCACGGCGGCGAGCGGCAAGGTGACGATCAAGCTCAAGAAGGGCAAGACCACCAAGACGGTCACCGGCAGGCTCGTGCGCGGCACCCTGACCGTCACGCTGCCGAAGCTGGCGCGCGGCACCTGGAAGGTCACGATCTCGTGGCCGGGGGACGCGCACTACCTGAAGGCCTCGGTGACCGGGGTCTCGATCAAGGTCATCAAGTAGGGATGTCCGCCACGCCGACGCACGCTCGCACCACCGACCGGCTCCTCGAGCTGGTCGGTGGTGACCTCCAGGTCCCGCTCGTCGACGGCGAGTGGGTGCGCTACGCGAACCTCGACAACGCGGCGAGCGCGCCGGCGCTGCGGCAGGTCGCCGACACCGTCGCGGAGCTGCTGCCGTACTACGGCAGCGTGCACCGGGGCGCGGGGTTCGCCTCGCTGGTGAGCACCGAGGCGTATACACGCGCGCGGGAGATCGTGCGCGGGTTCGTCGGCGCGCGCGCGGACGACCTCGTGCTGTTCACGCGCAACACGACGGACGCGCTCAACCTGCTGGCCGATGCGCTGCCGGTGGGCACGACCGTGCTGACGTTCACGGGTGAGCACCACGCGAACCTGTTGCCGTGGCGGCGCGGCGACGTCCGCCACCTGGCGATCCCGGCGAGCCCCGCGGACGCGCTCGCCGCGCTGGAGGCGGAGCTCCGCGGGCTCGGCGGGCGCACCGCGCTCGTCGCGGTGACCGGCGCCTCGAACGTGACGGGGGAGGTGTGGCCGATCGCGGAGATCGCGCGGGTGGCGCATGAGTACGGTGCGCGGGTCGCGCTCGACGCGGCCCAGCTGGCGGCGCACCGGCCGATCGACATTGCGGCCTGGGGCGTCGACTACGTCGCGTTCTCCGGCCACAAGATCTACGCGCCGTACGGCGCGGGCGTCCTCGCCGGACCCGCGGACTGGCTGGACGCGGCGCGGCCGCACCTCGCGGGCGGAGGTGCCGTGCGCAACGTCACCGTTGAGGGCGTCGAGTGGGCGACCGGCCCCGCCCGCCACGAAGGGGGGACCCCGGCGGCGCTCGGTGCCGTCGCGATCGCCGCCGCGGTGGGCGCGCTGGGCGAGGCGGGGTGGGACCGCATCCAGGCGCACGAGCAGGAGCTGCTCGACCGGCTGCTGCGCGGCCTCGACGCGATCGGCGGCGTGCGCACCTACGAGCTGTGGGAGCGCGGGCACGATCGCGTGGGCGTGGTGAGCTTCAACGCCGCCGGCGTCGATCCCGCGCTGCTGGCGGCGGCGCTGGGCGCCGAGCACGGCATCGGCGTCCGCGACGGCTCCTTCTGCGCACACCCGCTGATGGACCACTTCGCCGCCCGCGACGATGCGGCGCGGCAGGCGGTGCGCGCGAGCATCGGCGTCGGCACGGGGGCCGACGACATCGACCGCCTGCTGCTCGCCATCGAGGGGATCGCCCGTCGCGGCGCGCGCTGGAGCTACGTCGAGCGCGACGGCTACGTCCTGCCCGAGCCCGACCCGCGTCCGCGCCCATCGATCGGCGGGCTGCTCGGCGGGCCGATGGCGGGCGGGGAGTCGGCCTGCCGGTGACCGCGTCTCACCCGATGGTCAGCGACGCTGAGCGCAGCGTGAAGACCGCGTAGACGCCGTGGCGGCCGACCCGGTCGGTCAGGTCGTCGTGATCGACGCGAGGACGAGATGGCCGCCTGAACGCGCCGACCTGCGCTCAGACCCGTGACGCCGGGCCGGGCCGTCTGTACGCTGCGCCCGACAGAGCACTGACAACCCGCACAGGAGGCAGACATGCCGAAGCCGACCATCGTCCTCGTCCACGGAGCGTGGGCGGACGCCTCCAGCTGGAACGCCGTCGCGACCACCTTGCAGGGTCAGGGCTTCACGGTGCTCGCGCCGACGAACCTGCTGCGGGGCGTGGCGATCGATGCGCCGTACGTCTCGTCGTTCCTCGCGCAGCGCACCAGCGGCCCCGTGGTCCTGGTCGGCCACTCCTACGGCGGCTTCGTGAGCACCAACGCCGCCGCCGGTGGTGGGGACGTCCGGGCGCTGGTGTTCGTCGACGCGTTCGTCCCCGACGAGGGCGAGAACGTGTTCCAGATCCTCGGCGACTCCGGGTCGGCGCTGGCCGTCCCCGACCCGACGACCGTGTTCGACCTCGTCGGCTACCCCGGCGCGCCGGAGGGCGACGTGGAAGCCTTCCTCAAGCCCGACACGGTGCACAACTCGTTCGCCCAGGACCTGCCGGAGGCCGACCGCTGGCTGATCGCGGCCGGGCAACGGCCGATCACGCTGGGCGCCAACACCACCGGGTCGGGCGCGGCCGCGTGGAAGGACCTCCCGAGCTGGGCGGTGGTGGGCACCGAGGACCGGGTCATCCCGCCGGCCACGCAGCGCCACATGTACGAGCGCGCAGGCGCGACGATCACCGAAACACCGGGCTCGCACGTCTCGATGGTGTCGCACCCGCAGGTGACCATCGACGCGATCCTCGCCGCGGTCGCGGGCATCGGGTGAGCGCGATGGCGACCATCCACTTCAAGAAGACGACGACCGCGACACCCGAGCAGTTCGTCGCGGCGCTCACCGACTTCGGGCCGGGCCGCGCCGACATCTTCCCCAACAGCGCCGACGGCTACATGCAGGTCCACAGCCAGGGAGCCACCGAAGCCGACGTCACCGAGGGCTCGCGCGGCATCTGGGAGCGGCTGCACTACGACTGGTCCGATCCGCACCGCGTCGTGCTGACGACCACCGACTCCAACACCTGGGGCGGCCATTCGAGCCACACCTACAAGTTGGACCGTCGCGACGACGGGAAGACCGACCTGGACGTCACGATCATCCGCGAGGGCAAGAACTTCAAAGGCCACGCCCTCGGCCTCGTCGTCGGGAGCGTGGGCAAAGGCACCCTGACCAAGGCCTTCGACAAGACCATCAAGGCCATCGAGGCGCGGGGTGGTGGGGCGCCGCCTGCCTGAGGCAGTCACCGCGACTAGCGCGGCGCGAGCACCGTGACACCGAGCGCGACCGCCGCGTCCTGCATCCGAATGTCGTAGGTCAGCAGACCGGCGAGGTCGTCGCCCAGGGAGGCGGCGGTGGCGAGGTGTATGGCGTCGAGCGAGCGGACTGCGCTCGGCTGTAGGGCGGCGGCGGCTCGGCGGATCTCGGGTGTCAGCTCGAGTTCGAGCGTCGCTGCGGTGATCGCCCAGACCGCGACGTCGTCGAGTGCTGTCGCGCCGCGTTGGCGCGCGCGGGCGGCGGCGCGGGCCAGCTCGATCTCGGTGATCACGCTGGTGGCGACGACATCGCGCCGTTGGAGCTCGGCGCGCAGCGCATCGGTCTCGGTCTCCTCGACGAGGAGCTTCACGAGCGCCGACGTGTCGACGTAGAGGACGCCGCCGTCAGGCACGCTCGCCGCGCTGCTCTTGCAGCGCACGGGTGCCGGCGTCGCTCACCGGACCTGCCGGACGACCGATCTCGCGGAGTACCTCGTGCAGATCGCGGCGAGCCGGTACGGCGCGCCCGTCGGCGATGAGCCGCTGAATGGCCGGCGGGAGCAAGGCGGTGTCCAAGGGGTCGCGGCGCACAACGGCAAGGGTAACGGCCCCGCTGATCGTCCGCGAGCCGCGCTCGGCTGCCCGGTGCTCCGAGGTGGGCGTCGTCGACGCCGCCGCCCCGTCACGCCACCGGCCGGCCCCACGTGTCCGTGGGCCGGTCGTTGCGCGAGAGCCGCGCGAGGAGGAGCGCGAGGCTGAGGGAGCCGCGGCGGGAGTAGCCGATGCGGCGGGCGGAGCGGTATGCGTCGACCATCGCGGTCACGCGGCCTGGGGCACGTCGGCTCGCACGATCGTGTTCAACACCTCGTTGAACGCCTCGGTCGTGCTCGGGTGCGTGTAGACGCTGTCGCGCAACTCGGTGGCTGTGATGTCGTGGCGGATCGCCAGCGCGACCGTGTTGATGACCTCCTGGGCGTCGATGCTCAGCAGCGCCGCGCCGAGGACCAGGTCGGTCTCGGCGTCGATGATGAACTTCATCATCCCGCGCGTCTCCTGCACGGCGTAGGCGCGCGGCATCGCGATGATCTCGGCCACCGGCTTCTCGGCGATCTCCACGCGATGCCCAGTGTCGCGCGCGGCCCGCTCGGTCAGCCCGACAGTGGCCAGCGGCGGCGTCATGAACAGCGTCTGCGGGATCGCGACGCGGTCGGCCCGCGAGCGCCGGCCGTCGCCGACGAGCTGGTCCATGACGATGCGGCTGTCGTCGAGCGAGATGTAGGTGTGGTGCGGGCCGCCGTTGACGTCGCCCAGGGCGTAGATGTGCGACTGGCTCGTGCGCAGGTGGTCGTCGACCAGGACGTCCCCGTCGTCGGTCGTCTGCACGCCGGCGGCGTCCAGCCCGAGCCCTTGCGTCGCCGGGGTGCGACCGACCGCCGGGAGGATCACGTCGGCCGCCACGGTGTGCTGCGCGCCGTCCTGCTCGTAGACCACCACGGCCCCGCCGGTCTCGTCGCGCACCTCGGTGACCGTGGCGCCCACCACCACGCGGATCCCCTCGTCGTCCAGGATCGCGTGCGCCGCCGCCGCGACATCGTCATCTTGCTCCGGCAGGATCTGCGCCCGCGCGGCGATCAGCGTGACCTCGGACCCGAAGTGCCGGTAGATCTGCGCGAACTCGATGCCGATCGGCCCGGCCCCGATGATCACCAGGCGCTCCGGCAGCCCGCGGCGCTCCAGCAGGTCCGTGCTGGTCATGGTCCGCGGGCTCTCGCGCAGCCCCGCGATGTCCGGCATCCGGGGCTCCGAGCCCGTGTTGATCAGGATCGTGTCGGCCGTGATCGTGCGCACGTCACCGCCGCCCGCCTCGACGCGCACCGTGTGCGGATCGACGAACACCGGGCGCCCCGTGATCAGCTCCACGGTCTCCATGGCGTCCATCGCGCCCCGGTTGCCGACCCGCATGAACTCGCGGACCGCCTGGATCTCGTCCACCGCGCGCGCGTAGAACTCCTGCGGCGGATCCTCCGGCCGGCGCAGGCCCGAGTGATGGACCATGCCCTTGCTCGGGATGCACCCGACGTTCGGGCACGTTCCGCCGTACATGCGCTCGGACTGCTCGACGAGCACGACGCGCTTCCCGAGGCGCCCGAGCTGCGCGGCGGCGGTCTTGCCGCCCTTGCCGAACCCGAGCACGAGGACGTCGGCGTGGGTGCCGACCGGGCTGGAATCGCTGTTCATGACCTGTAGGTGACGCCGGCGACCGCCCTCTTACCACCGGGCGCCGCGCCGCCCTCAGACCAGCAGCCCCTCCAGCACCCGCCCGGCGACCTCCCGCCGGCTCCGCGTGCCGTGATCGGCCGCGATGAAGTGGCTGCCGATCCACAGCGAGAACGCGACGAGCGCGCGC
Organism: Baekduia sp.; assembly: GCA_036500525.1. Taxonomy (GTDB): domain Bacteria; phylum Actinomycetota; class Thermoleophilia; order Solirubrobacterales; family Solirubrobacteraceae; genus Baekduia. The sequence goes on from DASYBY010000095.1 coordinate 33,182, forward strand.
CCCTCGGCGTCGTCCTCGTCGCGGGAGAAGGCGATGAACAAGTCGCGCATGTAGGACATGCGGCGGTTGTCGACGCGCCGCAGGCGCTCGGCGACGAGCGGGTCGCGGCGCGACCAGTCGCGCACGGCGAGGTCGGTGCGCAGCAGCACGTCGCCCGCGGCGGTCGCGAGGCCGAACAGCCGGCGCAGGCGCGTCCGGGCGTCCCCGCCGTCGCCGTCCACTCGCTCGATCACCGTGACGAGGCTCTGCTGCTCCCAGGCGTCGAGCATCTCGTCCAGCAGCGCGCCGCGGTCGGCGAAGTGCCAGTAGAAGCCGCCCCGCGTGACGCCGAGCGTCTGGGCGAGCGGCTCGATCCGCACGGCGTCGGGGCCGCCGGCGGCGAGGGCGCGCAGGCCCGCGTCGATCCAGGCGCCGCGGGGGGTGCGGGTCGGCGGGGCCATGGCCGGAAGCTACCGCGCCGGGCGCGGTTGACGGCGGGTTCGCGAACCCATACGCTCCATCCATACACCACTGTACGGATGGAGGTCGACCCGATGAGGCTCCCGAACACCGCACACACGTCACGGCCCTGGCGGATCCACGAGGTGATCCCCGACTTCCGGCTCGAGGACGTCTGGGCGCTGCCGACGCCGGGCGGCCCCGACGACTTCCCGCTGCTGATCGAGGGCGCGGTCGCGCTCGATCCGGCCGACGGCTCACGTGGGCCGGCGCGCGCGCTCTGGGCGCTCCGGTGGAAGCTCGGCGAGCTCCTCGGCTGGGACGATCCCGACGCCGGCCTCGACGGCCGCGTGCCGACGCTGCTCGATCGCCTGCCGGCCGACCTGCGCGGCGGCCCGCGCGGGCCCGAGTTCGCCCAGCTGCCCTTCCGCCCGCTCTTCCTGCTCGACGACGAGTTCGCCGCCGAGATCGCCAACAGCACCATGCACGGCGTGCTGCACCTGGGCTGGGTCCCCGACGGCGACGGCGGCTACCGCGGGCAGATGGCCGTGTGCGTGAAGCCCAACGGGTTGCTCGGGCAGGCCTACATGGCGGCGATCGCGCCGTTTCGCCACCTCGTCGTCTACCCGCCGATGATGAAGCGGGTCGAGCGCGACTGGGCGCAGGGGATGGCGGACCTGGCCTCCGCGTAGCCGCCTACTGCAGGTCCTCCGGCCACGGCAGCGGGAACAGCGGCCGGTACTCGCGTGCCTCGTCGATCACCCGGGCGACCGACGGCCGCGCGGCCAGCGCCGTCACGTACCGCGTCAACTCGATCAGCCGCGCCTCGTCCCAGCGGTGCACCAACCGCGCGTAGAACAGCGCGGGGGCGGCGGCGCAGTCGGCGACCGTGAACTCCGCGCCGGCCAGGTGCGCGCGGCCCGCCAACCGATCGTCGAGCAGGGTGTAGGCCTGCTCGAGGGTCGCCCGCGCCTGCGCGACGCCCTCCGGATCCTCACGCCCCGCGACCCGCAGGCCGTCGGCCACGATCTTCTGCATCGGCGTCATGATGTAGGCGTCGGAGATGCGGTCCCACAGGCGGGCCTCGCGCGCCGCCACCGGGTCGGCCGGGATCAGCGGCGGCGCGGCGCCGAACGCGTCGAGGTACTCGACGATCGGGGTCGACTCGGGGACGACGACATCCGCCGCACCATCCACGAGCACCGGCATCCCGGCCATCGGCCACAGCTCGGCCAGCCGCGCGCGGTCCGCGTCGTCGATCACGAGCTGTGGCGTGAACGCGACCTCGCGCTCATACAGAGCGATCAGCGCCTTCCAGCAGTAGGAGGCGAAGGGATGCTCGTGCAGCGTGAGGGTCATCGGGCCGGCTCCCCGGCGAGCAGCGGGCCGAGGCGGTCGAGGATCACGCCGGTGCCGTGCTCGCGCTCGGCGGGCGCGCCCGGGTCCTCGTCGAAGAACGCGCCCTGCTCGGTGAACAGGAGCCGCGAGCCGTCGCCGTCGGCGAACACCTCGACGGTGGTGAGCGAGACCGAGACGAGCTGGTCGTCGACGAGCAAGTCATAGGCGAACACGATCCGCCGTTCGGCGACGATGTCGTGGAAGCGGCTGACGAACGCGTGGAGCTTGCCGTCGGGCGAGCGGCCGCGGTTGGTCTCGCCGCCGCCGACGCGGAAGTCGAGCGTCCAGTCGGTCTCGGCCCAGTCGGCGGGGACCGCGAACCACTGGCGCTTCAGCGCCGGGTCGGCGAAGGCGCTGAAGGTCTGCGGCGGCGAGCAGCCGTACCGGCGCTCGATGGCGAAGTCGGCGTGGATCACGCTCATGAGGGGCTCCCGTAGGTGGTGTCGAGGACGTCGCCGAGCCGGTCGAGCCGACCCTCCCAGGCCGCGCGGTGGTCGGCGATCCACTGCTGGGCGGCGCCCATCGGGGCGGGCTCCAGGCGGCACATCCGGACGCGGCCGACCTTCTCGGAGCGGACCAGCCCGCTCTCCTGCAGCACGCCGAGGTGTTGGACGACCGCGGGCAAGGACATGGCCAACGGCGCGGCCAGCTCGCTGACCGAGGCCGGCCCGGAGCTGAGCCGCGCGACGATCGACCGCCGGCTCGGATCGGCCAGCGCACGGAAGGTCCGGTCCAGCGTGGCGGCGTCGGCGGTGGCGGGCATGGAGCCCACCGTAGCAAATGGTTAAGGAGTTGCTGAAGTATCCTCGAACGGGTTCTCGATGTAGTCCACGACCGTCCGCGACTCGTCGCGCACCGCGACCGCCGTCTCGACGAACCGCTGCGTCTGCGGGCTGGCGGTCATCGGGTTCCACGCCAGGCCGGTCAGGCACGGCGGGACGCCGGTGATCGGGATGTACCGGACGCCCGGGCGCGGCATGTAGCGGGCGGCCGAGGCGATGGTGATGCTGCACGCCACGCCGGCGGCGACCAGCTCCAGCTCCTCGGTCAGCGACATCGTGGGGTGGATGCGGTTGGGCTGGTGGCCGAGGTGGGTCTCGAGGCTCCAGTAGCGAAACCACGACGGATCGCGGGAGTCGGCGACCGCGATCGTCTCCTTGCCCAGCGTCTGCACCGAGATCGACGGCAG
>DASYBY010000096.1:0-6656 GCA_036500525.1 Baekduia sp.
AGCCGGTTGGCGAACGGGTGCAGCAGCGGGATGCCGAAGGTCGAGCCCTGCTGCGCATAGGCGTTCAGTCCCCGGCGCTGCCCGAGGAGCTCTCGCCCTTGATGAAAGAGGGACACTCCCACCATGCCGACCGCCGGGACCCATCGTGAGGTCAATCCATCCGCCTGCAGCGTGACGACGTCGAGTGCCATTCCGGCATCTTGTCTTAGGAAGCCTTTAGGCGCCCGTTGGGCCAGCATCAGGAAGCTGCCCCACCCTGTCGGCATGGTGACGGTCCTTATCGGGGAGACGACGCACGCATGACCCCTCCCAAGCACATCTGGAGCGGTGGCTGGCAGCAGGAGTCCGAAGAGGACGCCCGCCTCCGCGCCGAGGCCGAGGCCGCTCGCGCGGCCCGCGAGGCCGAGCGTGCCGCGCAGGCGCCGACCGCCGTGCACGAGGGCGGCGAGCCCCCGCGCCGGTCGCGCGGCCAGGTCGCGACGCTGGCCGTCGTCGGCCTGCTCGCCATCGGCGGCGTGGCCTTCGCCGCCGGCCTCCTGCTCGACGGCAACGGCAACGACGACAACAACAGCGCCGCGCGCCCCGCCGCCCTGCCCGCCGTCAGCTCCAAGCCGATCCAGCCCACCCGCGGCCTGAGCCGCGCCGGCACGATCTACGCGCAGGCCAGCCCGGCCGTCGTCTCCATCCGCACCGACACCGGCAGCGGCACCGGCTTCCTCATCGACAACAAGGGCACGCTGGTCACCAACGACCACGTCGTCGAGGACGCCAAGACCGTCACCGTCAAGTTCGGCACCGACGGCGCGACCATCCGCGGCACGGTGAAGGGCACCGACCCGTCCAGCGACCTGGCCGTGGTCCTCATCGACCCGTCCTCGGCGCCGTCCAACGCCAAGCCCCTGCAGTTCGCCGACTCCACCGGCGTGCAGGTCGGCGACGACGCGATCGCGATCGGCAACCCCTTCGGCCTGGACCGCACGGTCACCGAGGGCATCGTCTCCAGCCTCGGCCGCACGCTGACGGCACCCAACGGCTTCCAGATCGACGACGTCATCCAGACCGACGCCGCGATCAACCCCGGCAACTCCGGCGGCCCCCTGCTCGACGACGGCGGCAAGGTCATCGGCGTCAACTCGCAGATCGCCACCGGCGGCGGCGCCAGCTCGGGCAACGTCGGCATCGGCTTCGCCGTCCCGTCCAACACCGTGCGCCAGGTGCTGCCCGGCCTCGAGCAGGGCCGCTCGGTCAGCCACGCGTGGCTCGGCGTGACGATCGCCACCGACCCGGCCTCCCTCGGCAAGCCCGGCGCCACGATCTCCAGCGTCACCGCCAACGGCCCCGCCGAGAACGCCGGCGTGCAGCCCGGAGACGTCGTGACCGAGGTCGACGGCGCACCGATCAACGACGCCACGGGGCTGTCGACCGCGATCAACAAGAAGGTCGCCGGCGACCACATCAAGTTGACCGTGCAGCGCAACGGCAGCAAGTCCGACCTCGACGTGACCCTGGAGGCGCGCCCCGCGAAGATCCCGTGAGCTTCGGATCGCCCCTCATCCTGATCGCGCTCGCGATCGTCCCGGCGCTCGTCGTCTGGTACGTCGCGATGCAGCGCGACCGCGGGCGCGCGGAGGTGGCCTTCGCGGCGCCGGCGATGGCGCCGTCAGTCGCGCCGCGCCGGCCCCGCTGGCGCCGGCACGCGCCGCTGCTGGCCTTCGCGCTGGCCGTCGTCGTGCTGGTGGTCGCCGCCGCGCGACCGCAGCGGACGGTGGCGGTGCCGGTCGAGCACGCGCAGATCATGTTGTTGACCGACGTCAGCGGCTCGATGCTGTCGACCGACGTCAAGCCGAGCCGGCTCGTCGCCGCGCGGCGCGCCGCGCAGACCTTCGTCGATGACACGCCCAAGCAGGTCAACATCGGCGTGATGGCCTTCAACCAGGTCCCGCAGGTGCTGCAGTCGCCGACGCAGGACCGCGACGACCTGACGCTCGCGCTCGGCCGTCTGAAGTCCAGCGGCGGCACCGCGACCGGTGAGGCGATCGTCACCGCGCTCCGCGTCCTGCAGGCCGCGCCCGCCCAGAACGGCGTCAAGCCGCCGTCGGCGATCGTGCTCCTCTCCGACGGCGTCTCGACCAAGGGCATCACCCCGGCCGACGCCGCCGCGCAGGCCAAGCGCCTGAAGATCCCCATCTACACCGTGGCCCTCGGTACGGCGAGCGGGACGATCACCGTCCCGCGCACCGACGGCAAGCCCGGCACGATCGTCCGCCCGGTGCCGCCGGATCCGGCGTCGCTGCAGGCGATCGCCACCGCGACGGGCGGCCACGCCTACACGGCGCCGACCGCCAAAGACCTCTCGACCGTCTACCAGCGCCTCGGCTCGCAGCTGAGCCACAAGAAGGAGCCGCGCGAGATCACCGCGGGCTTCGCGGGCGCCGGCCTGGCCCTGCTCGGCCTCGGCTCGCTGCTCTCGCTGCGCTGGTTCGGCCGCCTCATCTGATCATCAAGGAGACCCCGTGGACGACCCTCAGCCCTTCCAGCCCCCCCAGCCGCCGCAGCAGCCCCCGGCCGCGCGCGATCCCTACGACACGCGCGAGCTGCGCGACACGCACGACCTGCGCGACGACGCCGATCCCCACGAGGATCCGCGCCGCGCGCTCGGCGAGGCGCTGCACGAGATCAAGCGCGTCATCGTCGGCCAGGACGCGATGCTCGAGCGGCTGCTGGTCAGCCTGCTCGCCGGCGGCCACGTCCTCCTGGAGGGCGTGCCCGGCCTGGCCAAGACGCTGACCGTGCGCACGCTGGCCGGCGTCGTCGGCGGCACGTTCAAGCGCGTCCAGTTCACGCCCGACCTCGTCCCGTCCGACCTCGTCGGCACCCGCATCTACCGTCCCGACACCGGCAAGTTCGACACCGAGCTCGGCCCGGTGTTCGGCAACTTCCTGCTCGCCGACGAGATCAACCGCGCGCCGGCGAAGGTCCAGTCGGCGCTCCTGGAGGTCATGCAGGAGCACCAGGTGACGATCGGCGGCCAGACGTTCCCGGTCCCGCGCCCGTTCCTCGTGCTCGCCACGCAGAACCCGATCGAGTCCGAGGGCACCTACCCGCTGCCCGAGGCGCAGGTCGACCGCTTCCTGATGAAGCTGGTCGTCGACTACCCGACGCCGGGCGAGGAGGCCGCGGTCGTCGGCCGCAGCCTCGGCGAGACGCCGGTCGTCCGCCAGCGCCTCGAGCTGCCCGCGCTGGAGCGCTACGCCGCGGCGACGCACGCCGTGCTCGTCGACCGCGACATCATCGCCTACGCCGTCGCGCTGGCCGACGCCACGCGCCACCCGGAGGCCCACGGCCTCGGCGAGCTCAAGGGCCTGGTCGAGTACGGCGCGAGCCCGCGTGGGCCGATCGGCCTCGTCCACGCCGCCCGCGCGCTGGCGATGCTCCGCGGCCGCGGCTACGTCAACGCCGGCGACGTGCGCGACCTCGCGCCCGACGTCCTGCGCCACCGCCTCGTGCTGTCCTACGACGCGCTGAGCGAGGGCGTGACCGCCGACGAGATCCTCACCCGCGTGCTGGGCGCCGTGCCCGAGCCCGAGGATCGCTACCTGCACCGCTCGACGCGGACGGCTGCATGACGCCAAGCGGCCCACAGCCGCCCCTGGCGCCGCCCGCCGCCCGGCAGGGCCCGGGCCCGATGCCGCACGCGCTCCTGGATGCGCTGGCGCTCGCCGTCACGCGGCGGGTCGCCGGCGCGCTGCCCGGCGACCGGCGCGCCGCGGGCGTCGGGGCCGGCACCGAGCTGGCCCAGCTGCGCCCGTACGCCTTCGGCGACGACGTGCGCCGCATCGACGCGGCGGCGACCGCCCGCAGCGGCGAGCCGCACGTCCGGCTCGAGGTGCCCGAGCGCACGCTGACGACGTGGATCGCCGTCGACGTCTCGGCCTCGATGGCGTTCGGGACCGCTCAGCGGTTGAAGGCCGACGTCGCCGAGGGCGTCGCGCTGGCCCTCGGCCGCCTCGCGCTGCGCCACGCCGGCCGCGTCGGCGTCATGACCTTCGGCGCCGGCGAGCCGCGCCTGCTGCCGCCGCGCGGGTCGAAGGCCGGCCTCGTCGCGCTGCGCCGCGCGCTGGCCGACGGCGTCGGGGTCGACGGCCACCACGCGCCCGACGCGCTCGCCGACGCCCTGGGCCGGATCGGCCGCGTCGCGCGCCAGCCGGGCCTGATCGTCGTCATCTCCGACTTCCGCGAGCAGCACCACTGGACGCGCGCGCTGGGCAGCCTGCGCGCCCGCCACGCCGTCCTCGCCGTCGAGGTCCACGACCCGCGCGAGAGCTCGCTGCCGCCCGTCGGGCGCATCGCGGTCGTCGATCCCGAGACGGGCAAGCGGCTGGAGGTCGACACGTCGCGCCCGCGCATCCGCGAACGCTTCGAGGCGCTGGAGGCCGAGCGCCGCGAGACGCTGGCGCGCGAGCTGCGCCGCCTGCGCGTCGACCACGCGCCGCTGAGCACCGACGAGGACTGGCTTCTCCATCTGGGACGGCGGCTGCGATGAGCGCGACGCCCCTGGCGGTCACCTTCGGCTCCCCCATCTGGCTGCTCGCGCTGCTGGCCGTCCCGCTCGCGCTGCTCGCGCTGTGGGCCAGCCGCCGGCGCGCGACCCGCTACGCCATCCGCTTCCCCGCCGCCGCGACGCTCGCCGTCGCCGCGGGCGCCACGTCGGCCTGGCGGCGCTTCGTCCCCGCCGGCCTGGCGCTGGCCGCGATCGCCGCGCTGGCGCTCGCGCTGGCCAAGCCCCAGCACACGATCGCCGTGCCCGTCGCGGGCGCCTCGGTCGTGCTGGTCACCGACCACTCGGGGTCGATGTCGGCCACCGACGTCGAGCCCGACCGGCTGTCGGCCGCCGAGGAGGCCGCGACGACCTTCCTCGACCAGCTGCCCAAGGCCACGCGCGTCGGCGTCGTCACCTACTCCGACGGGCCCGACGCGTCGCGCTCCCCCACGCTCGACCGCGACATCATCAAGCAGACGCTCGACAGCCAGACCGCCGCGGGCGCGACGGCGACCGGCGAGGCCCTCCAGGTCGCGCTCGGCTCGCTGGCGCCCAACGGCAAGGCCGCGGCGCGGCCGGTCTCGGCGATCGTCCTGCTGTCGGACGGCACGACGACGACGGGGCGCGACCCGGTCGAGGTCGCCCGCACCGCCAAGCGCCTGAAGATCCCGATCTACACCGTGTCGCTCGGCACCGCCGACGCGACGATCCCCAACCCGCTGAGCCCGCTGAGCCCGCCGATCGCCGTCCCACCCGACCCCGAGACGCTGAAGCAGATCGCCGACATCTCCGGCGGCCGCGCCTTCACCAGCGACGACGCCGGCCAGCTGCGCGGCATCTACAAGTCCCTCGGCTCCCGCCTGGCCACCAAGCACGAGGAGAAGGAGGTCACCTCGACCTTCGCCATCGGCGGCCTCGTGCTGCTCCTCGCCGCGGGCCTGCTGTCGCTGCCGCGGGTGGGGCGGCTGCCGTAGGGCCGTCGCTCAGTTCGTCCGCAGCCGCGTCTGCGTGATGCGGAAGCGGCCGCCGTCGACGAACTGGATGGTGATGTCGGTCGGGGCCCCCGAGAGGGTCGTCGTGCAGAGGACGCGGTTGCCGGTCTTGGCCTTCACGCCGTCCGGGCAGTGGACGGTGATCTTGGTGTTCGTCTGCTTGCGGACGAAGTCGGCGATCTTCGTCTCGAGGTCCTTGCGGTCGACGTTGCCGCCGCAGGCTCCCAGCGCGGTGGCGGTCAGGGCCAGGAGCCCTGCGGCCACCACGCCGTGCTTCACGCTTCGACCTCGGCGACCCCGTCGCTGCGACGGGGCAGCGGGGGCAGCTCCACCGGCGCGGCGTGCATCGCGCGCAGGCGGACGTCGCGCCAGCTGACGCCTTCCTTGATGAGGGCGGGCGCGCCCATGACGAACGCGGTGGCGATCTCGACGGCCTGCAGGATGATGCCGTAGCCGAGCGCGTCCTCGACGCTGATGCCGTAGCCCTTGTGCAGCACGAAGACGCACGCGGCCTGGAAGACGCCGAGGTTGGACGGCGTCGCGGGCAGCACGGCGCTGACGTTGACGGCGAAGAGCACGGCGGCGGCCGCCCCGATGCCCGCGCGATCGTCGAGCCCGAAGGCGACGAGCAGCACGTAGCAGGACATCCACTGGATGACCCAGGCCAGCAGCTGCGCGGAGACGGCGACCGTGCCGAGCCGCGGGTCGCGGAAGACGAGCAGGCCTTCGCGCACCGACTGCAGCGCGCCGCGGGCCTGCGTCGCCCAGGCGCGGACCCGCGCCGAGCGGGCGTTGCGCCCGCCGCGCAGCGCGGCCGGCGCGCCCATGACGGCGCCGAGGATCAGCAGCGGCAGCAGCGCGAAGGCGAAGAGGCCGCTCTCGTGATGGTGGAAGACGGGGACCGACTGGAACATCACGGCGCCGAGGATCACCAGCGCGAGGATGTTCAGCATCGTCTGGGAGACGATCGTGCCGAGCACGATCGGCAGCCCCTCGCGCGGCCGGCCGAGGCGGCGCGCGACGATCATCGCGCGCGCCGGCTCGCCGAGGCGGGCGGGCAGCGTCGCGGACATCAGGACGCCGATCATCGTGCCCTGCAGCGCGTCGCGCAGGCGCGGGCGCGG
>DASYBY010000097.1:0-7456 GCA_036500525.1 Baekduia sp.
GCGACGATCGGCCGCTACGGCAACCGGATCGCCCTCGGGCGCTTCACGCTCGACGGCCAGACGTTCCAGCTGCCGATCAACAACCCGCCCAACAGCCTGCACGGCGGCGACCAGGGCTTCGACAAGAAGGTCTGGACGGCGGAGCCGAGCATCGACCGGCGTGGCGGGTCGGCCAGCGTGAAGTTCTCCTACACCTCGCCCGACGGCGAGGAGGGCTACCCGGGCACCCTGCCGGTGACCGTCACCTACACGTTGGACAACCGCAACCAGATCCACCTCGATTACCACGCGACGACCGACAAGCCGACGGTCGTCAACCTCACCAACCACACCTACTGGAACCTGGCGGGCGAGGGCAGCGGGACGATCGACAACCAGCAGCTGCAGATCGACGCCAGCCGGTACACGCCGGTCGACGCCACGCAGATCCCCACCGGGGTGCTGGCGCCGGTCGCGGGGACGCCGTTCGACTTCCGGCAGTTCCACGCCATCGGCGAGCGGCTGCGCGACAACGACCCGCAGCTGCTCATCGGCAAGGGCTATGACCACAACTGGGTGCTCGACCGCCACGACAAGGGCGGCGGGCCGCAGGACAAGGGCAAGGGCCACGGCCACGGCAACGGCCCGGATCTGCAGGAGGTCGCGCGCGTGCGCGATCCCGGCAGCGGGCGGGAGCTGACCGTCGCGACGACGGAGCCGGGGCTGCAGTTCTACTCGGGGAACTTCCTCGACGGAACGCTCTACGGCACCAGCGGCAAGCAGTACCGCCAGGGCGACGGGCTGGCGCTGGAGACCCAGCACTTCCCCGACTCGCCCAACCAGCCGCAGTTCCCCTCGACGGTCCTCCGTCCGGGGGAGACCTACGAGACGTCGACCGTCTACGCGTTCGACACGTTCAACGGACACCCATGAGGACGTCGACGGTGAGCTGATCCAACCGCTCGTTGGCGTAGCCGCGCTCGGCGAGGGTGTCCAGATGGGCGGACTCCTCCTTGAGCGCGGCGGCCTCGGCGTTCGCGCCGCTGCCGTCGGTCGACGCCTGACCCAGGTCGGGCGCGCCGGCGGCGGCTAGCGCCTCCTGCACCTCGGGCAGCGCGTCGAAGTGGCGCGCGCGCTCGGCCAGCGCGAGGTAGGTGCGCATGCAGCCGGCCGCGAAGTCCCAGACGCCGGCGGCGTCCTCGTTGCGGTACGGGTGGGCGTCGAAGTGGCGCGGCCCGTCGTAGCCGGCGCGCTCCAGCAGGCGGACGAGGTGGAAGGCCTCCTTGAGGTCCTCGGAGCCGAAGCGGAAGTCCTGGTCGTAGCGGCCGATGCGCTGACCGTTGAGGTCGATGTGGAAGAGCTTGCCGGCCCACAGCGCCTGGCCGACGCCGTGGTGGAAGGAGAGCCCGGCCATCGTCTCGTGGGCGACCTCGGGGTTGACGCCGACCATCTCGGGCCGGTCCAACATGGAGATGAAGTGCAGGGCGTGGCCGACGGTCGGCAGGAACATGTCGCCGCGCGGCTCGTTGGGCTTGGGCTCGATCGCGAAGCGCAGGTCGTAGCCGTTGTCCACCACGTAGTCGCCGAGGATGTTGATGGCCTCGCGGTAGCGCTCCAGCGCGTCGCGCGGGTCCTTAGCGGTGCCGACCTCGGTGCCCTCGCGGCCGCCCCAGAAGATGTAGTTCTCGGCGTGCAGCTCGGCGCCGAGGTCGATCGACCGCATGGCCTTGCCGATGGCGGCGCGGCGGACGGAGCGGTCGTTGGAGGTGAAGGCACCGTCCTTGAAGGCGGGGTGCGTGAAGAGGTTGGTGGTGGCCATCCCGACGCCGAGGCCGTGCTCTTGGAGGGCGTTGGCGAAGCGCGCGACGATCTTGTCGCGCTCGGCCGCGGGCGTGCCGTAGGGGACGAGGTCGTCGTCGTGGAGGCTGACGCCCCAGGCGCCGAGCTCGGCGAGGCGCGCCACGGAGTCGACCGGGTCGACCGGCGCGCGCGTGGGCTCGCCGAACGGGTCGCGACCGGGGTTGCCGATCGTCCACAGGCCGAAGGTGAAGCGGTGCTCGCGCCGCGGGGTGAGGGCGTCGTCGCTCATGGGATCATTCGTACCACGCCGGAGGGTCGCGCCTGGCAGCATGGGCCGATGGCGGACGGTGGGGAAGGCGGAGCATGGCGCGGTTGATGGGGCTCGACGTGGGGACGTCGTCGACCAAGGGGATCGTGATCGACGAGACCGGCACGGTGCTCGGGGAGGCTGAGCGGTCGTATCCGCTGTCGACGCCGCGGCCGGGGTGGGCCGAGCAGGATCCCGAGGACTGGTGGACGGCGGTCCAGGGCGTGATGGGGGAGTTGGGGGTTGATGGTGTCGACGGGATCGGCCTGACCGGGCAGATGCATGGGCTCGTCGCGCTGGGGGCCGACGACCGCCCGCTGCGGCCCGCGATCCTGTGGAACGACGGGCGCAGCCAGGCGCAGTGCGATGCGGTCGAGGCGCGGTTGGGCGTCGGCGAGTTGGTGCGGTTGAGCGGCAACCGGGCGCTGGCGGGGTTCACGGCGCCGAAGCTGCAGTGGCTGGCGGAGCACGAGCCCGAGGTGTTCGCGCGGATCGCGCGGGTCGCGTTGCCGAAGGACTACGTGCGGCTGCGGCTGTGCGGGGAGCACTTCACCGATGTCTCCGATGCCTCGGGGACGCTGCTGCTCGACGTGGGGGCGCGGGCGTGGAGTAGCGAGTTGATGGAGGTGTTCGGGGTCGACCCGGGGTGGTTGCCGCCGGCGCTGGAGTCGCCGGTGATCTGTGGGTACACGGCGGGTGGCGTGCCGGTGGCCGCGGGGGCGGGTGATCAGGCGGCGGCGGCGTTGGGGGCGGGCGTCGTGGATCCGGCGGGGCCGGCGTCGGTCGTGCTGGGGACGTCGGGCGTCGTGTTCGCGGCGCGGGATGCGTACGCCGCCGATCCTTTTGGGCGGCTGCACGCGTTCTGCCATGCGGTTCCGGAGACGTGGCACGTGATGGGCGTGATGCTGTCCGCCGCCGGGTCGCTGCGGTGGCTGCGGGACGCGACGGATCCGGGCATGTCCTATGACTCGCTCGTGGCCGAGGCGGCGCGGTGGCCGGCGGGGGTCGAGGGGCTGCGCTTCGCGCCGTACCTGGCGGGCGAGCGGACGCCGTATGCCGACGCGGACGCGCGGGGCGCCTTCACCGGGCTGAGCCTCCGCCACGACCGCGGCGCGCTGGTGCGGGCGGTGCTGGAGGGCGTCGCGCATGGGTTGGCCGACGCGCTGGACCTGGTCGGGGAGACCGGCGCGCGGCCGGCGGTGGGGCGCGTGTCGGGCGGGGGTGCGCGGTCGGAGTTGTGGCTGTCGATCGTGGCGGCGGTGCTCGACCTGCCGCTGGAGCGGCCGGCGGTGGAGGCGGGCGCCGCGTACGGGGCGGCGCTGCTCGGGGGCGTGGCGGGCGGCGTGTTCGAGGACGTGAGCGCCGCCGTCCGGGCCACCGTCCGCCCATCGTCCCTCATCGAACCCGACCCTGCGGCGGTGGCGATCTACGCGGAGCAGCGCGGGTCGTTCCGCGCGCTGTACCCGGCGCTGCGGGGGCTGCGGTAGGGCGGCGCGCTGCGCGGCGGGGCTCCGCCCGGGCGTGGCCGGAGGGATCCGTGTCGTCTAACCCGTCCATATCCCGGGTCAAACGACACGGACACCCCGAACGATCGCTTCAGAGAGATGCGTGTCGCTCTGGGCCCCTATATGGAGCCCAAAGCGACACGGACACCCCGAACGATCCTCCCGCCCCCGACGCTGGCGGCAGCCCCCGAGCGCCGGCGCCCTCGCGAGCACCTGTCGTCATTGCCGACCGACCGCGCCCCGCAGCACGACCGCGCCCGAGCGGGACGCCGCCGCAATCGCGCCACCCCCGCCCGCGCCCCGCGCCCCGAACGGCACGCCCCTCACCCGCGTCCCGCCCACAGCTCCTCCACCCGCGCCCGCTCCGCCGCCCTGAACCCCGCATGCACCCCAGCCCGCGCGTTCGCCGCCGCATGCCCCGCGTCGCGCGTCGCCGGGATCACCCCACTCACCGCGGGATGCGACAGCGCCCACACCAGCACCGCCTCGGCCCACGTCTCCACGCCCAGCTCTGCCAGCTCCTCCGCCCGCGGCCCACGGCCCAGCCCGCCGCTGCCCAGCGGGCGCATGCAGAGCACGCCCAACCCCAACTCGCCCGCCAGCGGCAGGATGGCCTCCTCCACCTCGCGCTCGTCCGGGTTGTAAGGGATCTGGATCATCTGGATCTGCCCGGTCCGCATCACCGAGGCCAGCTCCCCGAACGCGCGCGGTGAGTAGTGCGTCGCACCGAGGGCGTCGATCCGCCCCGCGGCCTGCTCCTCGCCCAGCCACTCCAACTGCTCCCGCCACGCCACCAGGTTGTGCACCTGCTCGACCTCGACGTGCCCGCCGTAGAGCGCCAGGTGCTCGGCGAACTGCGCGCGCCCCTCCGCGACCGACGACGTCCAGATCTTGGTGGCGATGATCGCCTCACCGCGACGCGACCCCAGCGCCGCCGACAGGACGTGCTCGGCCCGCCCGTACATCGGCGACGAGTCGAACAGCCGCGCCCCCGCGCCGAGCATCGCGTCGACGACGCCGCGCGCCCTCGGCACGCCCTCGGCCCCCACGTCGAACACCGACCACGTCCCCAGGCCGACGACCGGGATCTCCAACCCCGGAGCGAGCGCGCGTGTCTGCATGGACGCAGTCCTACCCGACGCCTGGCACCATCGCGCCCATGACCCGGATCGTCTGCCAGCAGCTCGCGCCCCGTATCGCCGACCTCGCCGCCAACCGCGCGCTGGCGCGCACCGCGATCCGCGAGGCGATCGACGCCGGGGCCGACGTCGTCGTCCTCCCCGAGCTGGTCACCTCCGGCTACGTCTTCGCCTCCCGCGAGGAGGCCGCGACCGTCGCCATCGCCCCCGACGACGCCCTCCTCACCGAGTGGGCCGCCGAGGCCGCCCGCGGCGACGCGATCGTCGTCGGTGGCCTCTGCGAGCAGGGCGCCGACGGCAACCTGTACAACAGCTCCGCGATCGTCGACCCCACCGGCGTCCGCGCCGTCTACCGCAAGCTCCACCTCTGGGATCGCGAGAAGCTCGTCTTCACGCACGGCGAGCAGGCGCCCCCGGTCGTCGAGACGCGCGTCGGCCGGATCGCCACGGTCGTCTGCTACGACCTCGAGTTCCCCGAGCTGACGCGCGCCGTCGCGCTCGCGGGCGCCCAACTGCTCGCCGTCCCGACCAACTGGCCGCTCGGCCCGCGCCCCGCCGGCGAGCGCCCGCCCGAGGCGATCGTCGCCATGGCCAGCGCCCGGATCAACCGCATGGCCATCGCCTGCGCCGACCGCGCCGGCACCGAGCGCGGCGTGGAGTGGACGAGCGGCACGACGATCGTCGACACCGACGGCTGGGTCCAGGCCGAGTCACGCGAGCCGGGCGCGGTCACCGCCGACGTCGATCTCGCGCTCGCGCTCCACAAGGCCCACACCGACCGCGCCGACCTCTTCGCCGACCGCCGCCCCGAGCACTACGGCGCGGTGGTCGCCGCGCTCGGCAGCACCAAGCCCTAGGCGATCCGCCCCGGCCCCGGCGGCAGCCGCTCCCGCAGCTCCTCGGGCAACAGCGGCAGATCCAACAAGCTCAGCTTCAGCCGCTGGCGCTCCTGGTGCGCCGCCGCGTCCAACCGCACGACCAACCCCGCGTCCGGCCGCCAGCGGATCTCCAGCGCCTCGCCGGGATCGAGGTGCTCGCGGACCGCGCCGTCGATCTCCAGCGCCGGGCTCCCGCCGCCGTCCATCAGCTGCAGCCGCAGCTCCTCGGCCGCCGCCAGGAACAGCGGCCGGCTGATCCCCGCCATCGGCGACGCCGGCGTCACCAGCATCCCCTGCGCCTCGGGCGAGACGACCGGCCCGCCCGCCGCGTAGCTGTAGGCCGTCGAGCCCGTCGGCGTCGCGACGATCAGCGCGTCGCAGCGGAAGTACCCGTAGTTGCGCTGGTCGACCGACATCGCGACCTGCACGAACCCCGCGCCCGGCACGCGACACAGCGCCACGTCGTTGAACGCGATCTCGGTCTTCGCCCCGTAGGCGATCTCCAGGCAGCTGTGCGCCTCGATCGTGAAGTCCTCGGCGACCAGCCGCTCCAGCGCCTGCGGCAGATCCGCGGGCTCGACCTCGGCCAGGAAGCCCAGGTTCCCCATGTTGATCCCCAGCACCGGGACGGGCGCGTGGGCGACCGTGCGCAAGGCCCCCAACATGGTGCCGTCGCCGCCGATGCTGATGATCCCGCCGATGGTGTCGCGGAACGTCTCGTCGTCCAACACCAGCATGCCGTCGACCGCCCGCTCGCGGTCGGCGGTCCGCACGACGACCGCGCAGGCGTGCTTTTCCGCCCACCGCTGGATCGCCCGGACCTGCTCCGAGGTGTCGCGTACGGGGTGCAGCACCAGGCCGATGCGATGGATGGCCACAGGCGCACGGTAGCCCGTGGCCCTGTGCTACGCCCGCGGCGCCCGTCATGATGGGGCGATGGACTCGTCTGCGTCGACCCCCAACTTCAAGCTCTGGACCGAGAGCGAGGAGACCGCGCACATCGTGCACGTCGAGGGCGAGCTCGACCTCCACACCCGCGTGGAGCTCGAAGGCGTGCTCGACGGCCTGTCGCGTCCGCCCATGATCGTGGTGCTGGAGATCTCCGCGTTGGCCTTCGTGGACTCCACCGGCCTGCGCGCGCTGCTCAACGAGCACCGCCGCGCCCGCGCCCAGGGCTACGAGTTCGTCATCGCCGGCGCCAACGGCGCGGTCCGCGAGGTCCTGCGCATCACCGCGCTGGACATCACGCTGCCGTTGGTGTCCGACGTGGACGCCATCACGCGCCCCTGAACGCCCGCCCCGATCGAGTCCTATGATGCAACCATGGACACGATCGACGGCACCACCGGCTGGGGCGAGCCGCAGCAGCGCACGGTCACCTGGCACGACCCGGCCGTGGTCGCCGAGGCCGGCCGCACGCTGGCGGGCATCGACTTCCTGAGGGCGATCAAGGACGGCGAGCTGGCCCCGCCGCCGATGGCCGCGCTGATGGGCTTCGCGCTGGTCGAGGTCGGCGAGGGCGAGGTCCGCTTCGCCACGACCCCCGACGCCTCGGTCTACAACCCGCTCGGCATGGTCCACGGCGGCCTGGTCGCGACGCTCCTGGACTCGGCGCTCGGCTGCGCCGTCCACACGACGCTGCCCGCCGGCACCGCGCACGCCTCGATCGAGATCAAGGTCAACTTCCTGCGCTCGATCAGCGCGACCACCGGCCGCATCACCGCGCACGGCTGGGTGACCAAGCCCGGCCGCCGCGTCGCGTTCTCCGAGGGCGACGTCCGCGACGAGGCCGGCAAGGTCCTCGCCACCGGGTCGAGCAGCATCATCATCCTGCCCGGCGACTGAGCC
>DASYBY010000098.1:0-10053 GCA_036500525.1 Baekduia sp.
GACGCCCAGTCGCCGGCGTCGACGCGGCCCGCGACGACGTCGGCCAGGCCGTTGACGGCCGGCGCGTCGATGCCGCCCTCGCGCAGCGCGACCGCGAGCAGCGGCAGCGTGTCGAGGCTCTCGGGCGTCTGGCCGAGCGCGGACTCGATGTCGGCGGGCGCGGTCCCGGCGGCGAGCAGCTCCCCGGCGCGGCGGTTGCGCGAGCCCTGCGAGACGAGCGTGGCGATCAGGTCGCCGGTGCCGGCCAGGCCGGCGAAGGTGTCGGCGTGGGCGCCCTGGCGGCGCGCGTAGGCGTCGACCTCGGCGAACACGCGCCCGGCCGCGGCGCCCGCGGCGTTGGGTCCGGCGGGACCGGCCGTGGCGGCGGCGAGGCAGGCGGCGTTCTTGGCGGTGCCGGCGAGCTCGATCCCGATCGTGTCAGTCGAGGTCTCGGCGTAGAGCCCGGCCTTGCCGAGCAGCTCGGCGAGCTGGCGGCCGAGGCCGCGGTCGGCGCAGCCGACGACCAGCGCGGCGCCGTGGTCGAGCGCGTCGGCGGCGTGCGCGGGGCCGCCGAGGCAGGCGACGGCGCGGGCCGGCGTGCGCTGCGCGGTGTAGGCGCTGGGCAGCATGCCCAGCGGCGGGACGAGGCCCTTGGCGGCGACGAGCACGCCGGTGCGCGCGGCGATGCCGGCGCCGTGGGCGGCCAGCACCTCGGGCAGCGCGCGGGCGGGCACGGCGAGGACGACGAGGTCGTGGCGGCCGAGCTCCAGGTCGGCGGCGCGGACGACGCTCACCTCGTTGGGCAGCGGCTCGCCGGGCAGGTAGCGGTCGTTGACGCGCTCGGCGCTGAGCAGGTCGGCCTGGGCGGCGGTGCGGGTGCCGAGCTCGACCTGCACGCCGGCGCGGGCCAGCGCGACGGCGAGGCCGGTGCCCCAGGAGCCGGCGCCGATGACGGCGGCGCGGCGGATCGGCGGCAGGCCGCCCAGCCACTCCCACTGCAGCATCACGCAGGGCCAGATGCGCTCGGTGACGGCCTGGGCGAGCTGCGGGGACGGGACGTCGACCGTCGGGAAGCGCAGCGGCGCGCCGGCGCGGATCGAGATCTTGTGCGGGCGGATCCGCCACTTCTTGCGGATGTTCTCGGTGCCGATGATGGCGACCGGGATCACGGGCGCGCCGGTCTCCAGCGCGAGGCGGCCGACGCCGCGCTTGGGGCTGCCGAGCGAGCCCGGCCGGATGCGCGTGCCCTCGGGGAAGATCAGGACCGAGTCGCCGCGCTGCAGGATCTGGCGGGCGGTGCCCATCGCGTCCTCGTCGGCGTGGCCGCGGTCGATCGGGAACGCGCCGAGGCTGTTGAGGAACCACGCCGTGAGCGGCTTGCGGAAGAGCTCCTGCTTGGCGACGTAGTAGAGCGGGCGCCGCGACATGCACGCGATGACGAACGGGTCCAGGAACGACCGGTGGTTGGCGGCGAAGATGACCGGGCCGTCGACCGGGATGTGCTCGCGGCCGATCCGCGACATGCGGAAGTACACGTGGAAGAACGGCTGGAACAGCGCCCGCACGATCCAGTAGACGAGGGGGTTGACGCCCTTGTTCCGGGCGCGGACCAGATGCCGGTTGCTCTCCATCGCATCTGGCGTACCCCAGGGGCGCGGCGGCGGTTACAGTGGATCGATGGCCATCGACCGTGCCCGCACCGCCCGCGGAGCCCTTGCCGGAGCGGTCGCCGCCGGCGTCTGGGCGCTGCAGCAGCCGCTCGACCAGCGCGTCTTCGGCGTGCCCTACGACGACACCGAGCTGCTCGGCAAGCTCGTGACCCGCGGCCGCGCGTGGCCTGCCGTCGGGTTGGCCATGCACCTGGCCAACGGTGCCGTGTTCGGCGCGGTCTACGCGGGCGTGTCCCGGCGCGTCCCGCTGCCCTCGTGGGCGCGCGGCCCGGCCGCCGGGCTCGGCGAGCACTTCGGGTCGTGGCCGTTGTTGCTGGTCACCGACCTCCTGCACCCGGCGCGCGAGGAGATGCCGGCGATCGGCACGAACCCCCGCGCCTTCGCCCAGGCGACCTGGCGCCACCTCCTCTTCGGGACGGTCCTCGGCGAGCTCGAACGCCGCCTCAACCCCGAGCCCGACGACGACCTCCCCAGCTACGAGCACGTCGTGTCCACCAACGGCCACGGCAACATCGAGCACGCCATCACCCTCAGCGACGCCTGACAGTCGGCCTAGACTCCGGGGGCGTGCCGGGGTAGCTCAGCTGGTAGAGCAACTGATTTGTAATCAGTAGGCCAGGGGTTCGAGTCCCCTTCTCGGCTTGCCGCGCGCGGCGCGCCGCGCGCAGCGCGGCCGGGGCGCACAGCGCGGGGGCGACTTCCGGTGCGGCTCGACCTAAGGCCCCTATGGGGCCTTTTCTCGAGTCGGATCGACGGATTGCGGCACTCGCGGCGGCGCAGGAGGGCGTCGTGCGCCACGACCAGCTGCGCGAGTTGGGGTTGACGCCGAAGGCGATCCGCTCGCGGCGGGAGGCGCGGCGGCTGATCGTGCTCCACCGCGCCGTCTACGCGGTCGGCCACACCAGGCTGAGCGTCGGCGGAAGGCGCCTCGCGGCGGCCTGGGCGTACGGGCCGAAGGCGGTGCTGAGTCATCGCACGGCCGCGGCGGTGTGGGATCTGCGTGCGTCGGGAGGCGGCGACCTGCACGTCACGGTGCCGGCGCGTTCGGCGGTCGTGCGTGAAGGCACGCGCCTCCATCTCACCAGCCGCCCCGTCGAGGTCGATCGCGTCGGGCTGCTGCCCGTCACGACGGTCGCCCGGACGATGCTCGATCTCGCCGGCGACGTCGCCCCGCACGCCGTCGAGGCCGCCCTCAAGGAGGCAGACGTCCTGGGTCTGTTCGACCTGAAGGCGTTGCGTGCCGCGGTCGCCGCGCACCCGCGTCACCCAGGCGCACGCGTCCTCGCCGGTCTCCTGGACGCCGCGGCCCGCACCGAGCTCGCGCTCACGCTGAGTGAGTTGGAGGTCCGGTTTCGCCGGCTCTGCGACGAGCATGCGCTTCCGCAGCCGGCGGTCAATGCCCGGCCGCTCGGCTTCCGCGTGGACTTCTACTGGCCGGACGCCGGGCTGGTGGTCGAGACCGATGGGTGGCGTGCGCATCGCACGCGGGCTGCGTTCGAGGAGGATCGGGCCCGGGATCAGGAGCTTGCGCTCGCCGGGTTGCGGACCGTGCGGTTCACGCATCGCCAGATCGTCGACGGACCACGTGAGGTCGCCGAGCGGCTCAGAAGGCTGCTGGGCGGCTAAGAGTGGGGCTCGTGCAGATGCTTCGCTCACCGGGTCCCCTGCGGACGTTCGCGGTCGTCACGCTGGTCAACACGATCGGCAACGGGCTGTTGGCGACGGCGGTGGTCTTGTACTTCACGCATGTCGTCGGGTTGAGCGGCGGGCAGGTCGGGGTCGGGTTGACGGTCGCGGGTGGGCTCGGGTTGTTGGTGGGTGTGCCGCTGGGGCATCTCGCCGATCAGCGGGGGCCGCGGGAGGTGTTGTTCGTGCTCATCCTCAGTGAGGCGGTCGCGACCGCGACCTACGTCCTCGTCGACTCCTACGCCGCGTTCCTGGTGGCCTCGTGCGCGGTCGTCACGCTCAACCGCGGATCGAGCGCCGTGCGCCAGGGGCTGATCGCGCAGGTGGTCGATCCGGCCGAGCGCGTGCGGGGCCGCGCCACGCTGCGGGCGGTGACCAACGTCGGCTTCGCGATCGGCTCGGGCGTCGCGGCGGTGGGGATCCTCGTCGACACCCGCGGCGCCTACGACGCGCTGATCGTCGGCGACGCGCTGTCGTTCCTCGCGGCCGCGCTCCTCCTCCTGCGCGTCCCCACGGTCGCACCGGAGCCCGGGCCGGAGGACGACGACCGCGGCCCGCGCCTCTTCGTCCTGCGCGACCGCCCCTACCTCGTCGTGACCGGCCTGGTCTCGATCATGAGCCTGCACTTCAGCCTGCTCGACGTCGGGATCCCGCTCTGGGTCCAGGGACACACGCAGGCGCCGCGCGCGATCGTCGCGGCGATCTTCATCCTCAACTGCATCCTGGTCGCGGCGCTCTCGGTGCGCCTCGCCCGCGGCAGCGACACGGTCATGGGCGCCGCGCACGCGGGCGTGCGCGCCGCGGTGCTGCTGGCGCTGTCGTGCATGGTGTTCACCCTCGCCTCCGGCCCGGGCGCCACGGTCGCCGCCGTGATCCTCCTACTCGCGGGCACGATCGAGGTCTTCGGCGAGATGGTGCAGGCCGCCAGCGGCTGGGGCCTGAGCTTCGGCCTCGCCCCCGAGCACGCCCAAGGCCAATGGCCTCGCGGTGGGCCTTGGCCCACCGCGAGCGCACGGGTGCGGCTACAGCCGGTCTCGCCAGGTGACGGCGGCCGAGGCGACGAGCGCCAGGGCCTCTTCGAGCTTCATGCGGTTGTCGGCACGGCGGGCGACGCCGAGCGACTTCAGCGCGTCGGCCAGCAGCGCGGGACCGGCCGGCCCCTCGGAGCGAAGACCGTCGATCTCCGCCGGCGTCAGCTTGCGCGGCGCGCCCGTCGCCGCGACGGCGACCTCGGCGTACTCGCGCTCGGCCTTGTCGGCGCGGGACTCGGCCCGGCGCGCGGCCTCCTCGGCGACGCGGGCGCGGGAGAGCGCCTCGTCGACGACCTGCTGCTCGGGCGACGCCTCGACCACCCGCTCGATGCGCACGGCGCTGCGCTGCGCGGCGGCGAGCCGGGCCTCGGCCTCGACCGCCCGCGCCTCGGCACGCTCGGCCGCGGCCTGCGCCTCGGCCAGCTCGGCGCCGACGCCGCGCTTGGCGGCGCGGGCGTCGGAGACCGTCGCCTCGGCGCGCTCCAGGCGCGACGCGAGCTTGACCGCGGTGCGGCGCGCCTCGGCGGCGTCCATCCGCGCCTCGGCCAGCTCGGCCTTCAGCGCGGCGGCGCGCGCCTCGGCGGCCTCGCGGCCCCGCTGGACACGCGCGAGCGCGCCGGCGTCGGCCACGCGCTCGCGGACGATCTTGGTCTTGACCTTCGGCGTCGCCTCGGCGCGGGCCAGCGCCCGGTCGAGCCGGGTTTGCAACCGCTCGGCGCGGGTCTCGGCGTCGGCGGCACGGGCCAGCGCGGCGTCGACCGCGACGCGGGCGTCATGCTCGAGGCGCGCGGTGGCGCGCTCGGAGAGGTCGACCTCGGTGCGCCGGCGCGGACCGCGCTTGGCGGGCTCGAAGCCGGCCGCGCGGATCGCGAGCTCGAGCGAGCCGTCGAAGCAGCGCCGGGCGGCGTTGGCTGATGGATAGGCGGATCCGCAGACGGGGCAGCCGGCGCGGTAGCGCTCGATGCGCCAGACCTGACCGGTGATCTTCGCCTGGCCGGGGTTGAGGTCCGCTAGGCGCGGGACCTCGCCGTGGGCCTCGACGAAGTGCTGGATCTCGGTGATGACGGACTCGGGAGTCCACTGCGGGGTCTTGCCCCGCCGTGGGGCCCCCGCGACCTGCACGGGGGACAAGAGCGAGTCCCCTAAGGCAGGCGCTGAGGCGCAGTCGACGGTCCGTCGATCCGCGCGATGTGGCGCGGATCGCGTCCGGGCAGCGGCCCGGATGACGCGTACGGGGGTTCAGGGATGCACGGCATGGTTCTCCCCCACCGTATCGACCCGGAGGCCGCGATCCAATACCGGTGGTGTCAGAGCCCCTGCTGAGCGGCTTCGGTGGCCTTCCGCGCCACGCATCCGGCCAGGTGGTCGTTGACCAGACCGCACGCCTGCATCGACGCATAGGCCGTGGTCGGGCCCACGAACCGGAAGCCCTCGCGCTTGAGCGCCTTGGCCAGCGCGGTCGACTCCGGCGTCAACGCCGGGACGTCGCCCCAGCCCTGCGGAGCCGGCCGCGGCGGCGGCGCGTGCGACCACACCAACTCGGTCAGCGTGCGCCCCTCGTCGTGCAGCGCGACCAGCGCGCGGGCGTTGGCGATCGTCGCCGCGACCTTCAGCCGGTTGCGCACGATCCCGGCGTCGGCCATCAACCGGGCGACGTCGTCCTCGTCGAAATGCGCCACGACGTCGGCATCGAAGTCCGCGAACGCCGCCCGGAAGTTGTCGCGCTTGCGGAGGATGGTGATCCACGCCAGCCCCGACTGGAACGCCTCCAGCGAGATGCGCTCGTACAGCGAGCGATCGTCGCGGGCCGGGCGCCCCCACTCCTCGTCGTGGTAGGCGCGGTACAGGGGATCGTCGCCCCCGAAGCACCGCATCTCGTCAGCCGCCAGCGCGCCCAGCCCCTACGACTTCTTCTTGACCGTGATCGTCATCGTCATCTCTTCCTCGTGGAAGGTGCAGATGATCTTGTACTTGCCCGGCACCGTCAGCTTGCGCTTGAACGTCTCACCGGAGGTCAGCGGGTCGGACTGGAACTCCTTGACGCCCTTGGGGCGCGTCGTCAGGTCGACGTCGTGCTCGTCGGTGGCGTTCTCGCTCCACTTCCAGTTGACCGTGTCGCCCACGTGCACCGTCAGCTTCGACGGCCCGTAGTAGTTGTCGTTGACCGACACCGTGCGCGTCTTGCCCTTCGACGTCGCGGCGACCGCGAGCGCGGTGGGCGCCGCGGCAACTGCCGCGGCGCCCGTCAGCGCGATGAGGGCCTTGCGGCCTGTCACTTGACCGTCCCCGCCACGTAGTGCTCCAGCGGCGTGATGCCCGCCTGCGCCACGTGCGGGTGCGCCAGCAGGAACGCCTCGTGCGTCCCGTCGACGGCCCAGTTGACCAGCTGCGTCTGCACGTCGGCCGAGAACGCGTTGGCGCCCGTGAACGGGCACGCGGCGAACGTCGAGGCGTCGGCCGGCACGGTGACCGCGATCCCGGCGTTGCCCGAGATGCAGTTGTTGGTGCCGTTGCCGTCGTAGACGACGTCGCGACCGTTGAGGTCGGTGCCGTTGAGCCCGAACTGGTTGTTGGTGATCTGGTTGCCGACCAGCTCCGACGCGTCGGGCAGCTTGGCCTTCAGGATGAACTGCTCGATCATGCCGGCGCCGGCGAGCCAGTTGCCGTAGATCCGGTTGTTGTCGATGACGTTGCCGCGGCCGCCGAACAGCAGCGCGCCCACGCCGACCGGGTACGGGGTCGAGTCAGCGGCCGGCGGCTTGACCTTGAACGGCGCCCCGGCGTAGTAGTCGTAGTTGTTCCAGAAGATGTCGTTGTCGGTGATGATGTTGCTCTCGGCCGGCGGGTACTTCTCCGAGCTGAGGGCGTTGGGCACGACACCCGTTCCGTTGTTGTAGAACTTCGACTTCGAGATCGTCACGTAGCGCATGTTCGTCCCGGACCAGCCGAGGACGTTCCCGTAGGACTTGATGTTGCGCACGATCGAGCGGACCGGCTTGGTCTGCGGCGGCGTCTGGCCGATGTAGAAGCCGGAGTCGCTGTTCCACGCGGCCTCGTCGTCGATCATCGTGCCGCCGACCGAGTTGAAGGCGTAGATGCCGTACACGCCGACCAGGTAGGCGTGCAGGTCCTGGAACGTGTAGCCGTTGACGTTGACGGCGAAGAAGCCGTTGGCCTTGTAGTGCTGGGCCGTGAAGCCGCGGACCGTGACCTCGTTGGCGCCGTTGATCTGCACGCCGCTGGAGCCGCCCTTGGCGCCCTTGCCCTCCAGGACCACCTTGCTGGGGTCCTTGACGTTGCCCATCAACTTCAGGAAGCGCTTCTTGGCGCCGCTGATCTTGACGGCCTCCTTGTAGGTGCCGTTGGGCACCTTCACGGTGTCGCCGGGCTGGGCCTTGTTGACCGCGGCCTGGATCGTGGGGAAGCAGGACTTCTTGCTCTTGCCCTTGCAGACGTCGAGCGTGTGGAACGGACCCTTGGGCTTGGCGTTGGCGCCGTTGCCGGGCTTGGACGGCGGTGGGTAGTCGACCGCTTGCGCGACCGAGACGAACGCCAGCGCAGCCACCAGGGCGGTGACCGGCGCGACGATGGACCTGTAGTGCGACACGCGAACTCCTCCTACTACTCGACGAGGTACCAGCCCGCCATCCCCGCGTCCTGATGGGAGAAGACGTGACAGTGGTAGAGCCACCGCCCCGGGTTGTCTTCGACGAACCGCACCGTCGTGGTCTCGTTGGGACCGACCGACGGCGTGTCGACGAACGCCCCGGAGGCGTCCTTCCAGCGATGGCCGTGGATATGGAAGTCGTGGAAGTTGTTGTCCATCCCGAAGACGTGCAGCGCGACCTCCTGGCCCACGCGCGCCCGGACGATCGGGGTGTTGCCGGCGAACGCACGGCCGTTGAAGCACTGGTAGGAGCGCTTCAGGCCGGTCACCGGCGGCTGCAGCTGGTGCAGGAACAGCGACTGCTCGACGGCGGGCACGGTCTCGCCCTTGGGCCGGACGACCAGCGAGCCGAACATCCCGCGGAACGTGTTGAGCGTGTGGTTGGGGCCGTGGTCGTGGTACGGCCACGCCCCGACGCTCTCCGGCGTGCACTCCCAGGTGTAGGTGAACTCCTCACCCGGGGCGATGAAGCCGCCCGCGCGGGTGTAGTCGCCGAGGTAGGTGCCGTCGTACTCGGGGTTGTACTTCACCCCGTGCGGATGCATCGTGACGGCCTGCTCGAGCTCCTTGAGGTTGTTGCGGAAGTGCACGACGATCGTGTCGCCGACCTCCGCGTGCAGCGTCGGGCCGGGGATCGCGGCCGGTCCGAACGCGGCGGCGAAGCCCTCGGTCATCTGCTGGTAGACCATCGCCGTGAACGTCGAGCTGCCCGGCTGCGCCACGCCGTGCCAGTCGTCGCGCTTGGTCGGCACGATCGTCCAGCGGACCGTGGTGGCCTGGATCCAGAACTCGACCGCGCGGCCGCCCGGCTGCGGCTGGGGCGTGACGTAGGTCTGCAGCTCGGTCGGCTCGACGGGCTTGCCCGCGGCCTTGGCGGCCCGGGCGCGCGCCAGCGCCGGCGGACGCTTGACCCGGGCGGCGGCGGCGTCGGCCTTGGCGGCGTCGCCGCGGCGCGCGAGCGAGACCTTCTCGCCGCCGATCGTGCACAGGAAGGCACCCGCCGCACTCACCTGGAGAAAGCGGCGGCGGCCGATCGTGGGGTCGAACTGGTCGAGCGGATCCGGCGTCATGGAGGTCATCCTGCCGGGAGCGTGGGACAGTCACCCCCGGCGGGCGGCGCCAGCCTACACAGAACCTGGACAGTTGTCCAAGACATCTGGCTAGGCCTCCGGTACGGTGCGGAACATGGCCGGTCCGCCCTCCCCGCCCCGTGCGCTGCCGCGCGGACGGCGCGATGCCCGCGGCGAGCGGCGCCGGGCCGAGCTGCTGGACGCGGCCATCGACCTCATCGGCGAGCAGGGCATCGACGGCGTGACGCACCGCGCGGTCGCGGCCGCCGCCGGCGTCCCCGCCGCCTCCACGAGCTACTACTTCCGCTCCAAGGACGACCTGATCCACGAGGCGCTGCGGACGCTGGCCGAGCGCGAGATCGCCCGCCTGCGCGAGCGCCGCACGGCCCTCGGCGACGCCGCCGCCGATCTCGACCAGACGACCGAGGCGCTGGCCCTCTGGATCGAGGAGCAGATCACGCCCGCGGGCCGGATCGCGATGCTCGCCCAGTACCAGCTGCAGCTGGAGGCGGCCCGCCGTCCCGAGGCCCGGGCGATCCTGGAAGCGTGGAAGGTCGGCACCGACGACCTGTCGGAGACCGCGATGCGCAGCCTCGGCGCGCGCGACGTGCGGACCTCGGGGATCCTGCTCGTCTGCGCGATCGACGGGCTGCGCCTGCGCCTGCTGGCCTCGGGCCACGAGCCGCTGCAGGGCGCCGAGCTGCGCGGCGTGCTGCGCGCGCTGCTGACCGGGCTGACCGCGGCCTAGACGGCGACCCAGGCGCCTTCGCGGCGCCCCAGGGTCAGGGTGCTCTCGGCGCCGTCGGCGGCGACGACGCGCAGCACGGCCTGGTCGGCGTCGGTGCCGGGCTTGTCGACGACCTGCACGAGGTGGAGGTCGCGGATCTCGCGCGGGGCGACCGCGGCGCGGGCCGCCGCCTCGATGGTCGCGCGGTCCCAGCCCCGGTCCT
>DASYBY010000099.1:0-8735 GCA_036500525.1 Baekduia sp.
CTACTCGATGCCGTTCTTCGGCGAGCAGATCATCGGCCTGCTCGATCACCTGGAGCTCGACGAGGCGGTGCTGGCCGGCACGTCGCTGGGCGCCAACGCGACGCTGGAGGCCGCGGCCGCCCACCCCGGGCGCGTCCGCGGCATGGTCCTCGAGATGCCCGTGCTCGACAACGCGCTGCTGGGCTGCGCGATCGCCTTCACGCCGCTGATGTGCGCGCTGACCTTCGGCGCGCCGGTGATGAAGGGCGTCTCGTGGCTCACGCGGCGCGTGCCGACCGGCGGCTTCTACGGCGCCGACATCCTGCTCGACACCGTCCGCCAGCAGCCCGGCCCGAGCGCCGCGGTGCTGCAGGGCCTCTTCTTCGGGCGTGTCGCGCCGCACAAGGAGGTCCGCAAGACGATCACCGCGCCCGCGCTGGTCATCGGCCACGACCGCGACCCGGTCCATCCGTTCAGCGACTCCGACGCGCTGGTCTCCGAGCTGCCCGACGCGCGCCTGCTGCGCGCCGACTCGCTCCTGGAGCTGCGGCTCTCGCCCGAGCGCCTCACCGACGAGATCGGCGGGTTCCTCGACGACTGCTGGAAGCCGCGGCGCACGGCCGGCACCCGCACCCGCCGGCGGCACGCCGCCACCGTCGCGTAACCGCGCCGCCGCGACGACACACGGGCTTCACGCAGGGTTCATGGTCGCGCCGCTACGCTCTCGCGCGTGTCAAGCCGCCAGGAAGAGAAGGAACGCCGCCGCCTTGAGCGCCAGGAGCGCGAGCAGGCCGAGGCCGCGAAGGTCGCCAACAAGCGCCGGCTGCAGCTGGTCGCGGGCGGTGTCCTGGTCCTTGCGGTGATCGCCGCGGTCATCGCCGCCGTGGTCTCCAGCAGCGGTGGTGGAGGCGGCGACAGCAAGGCCGCGCAGACCAGCTACAAGGCCGCCGCGATCCCGGCCCGCAAGATCACCGACTTCGACCAGGCCGTGAAGGCCTCGGGCTGCACGTTCAAGACGTACCCGAGCGAGGGCCGCACGCACCTGCCCTCCGACACGGCGATCAACAACAACTACAAGACGAACCCGCCGACCTCGGGCGACCACCGCCCGACCCCGGCCCAGGACGGCGTCTACGCGCCCGGCAACTCACCGGACAAGGAAGCGTACGTCCACACGCTGGAGCACGGCCGGATCGAGATCCAGTACTCGCCCAAGGCCCCCAAGCAGGTCCAGGACCAGCTCAACACGCTCTTCAACGAGAAGAACAAGGGCGTCGAGGGCTACCACGAGATGTTGTTCGAGAACAACACGGCCATGCCCTACGAGGTCGCCGCGACCGCCTGGACCCAGATGCTCGGCTGCAAGACGATGAACCCGCAGGTCTTCGACGCGATCCGCGCCTTCCGCGATCGCTTCACCGACAAGGGCCCCGAGCTGATCCCGTAGGTCAGCGCGGCGCGGGTGGACCGGGCGGCGACACGATGTCGCGCCCGGTCGGGCGGAGCTCCTCGTCGAGCTCCAGCTGCCAGAAGTACCGCGTGAACGTGCGGCCGGCGTCGAACTCGCCGACGTGCGGCTCCACCGGCTCGCCGCTCGCCATCGCGGTGATCAGCTCCGGGTAGCTGCGGCCGGGGCGCGCGGCGTAGACCGGCGCGGGGAACGCGCCGCCGAAGCGCGTGTTGACGTCGGTGATCCCCAGGCCGATGTCCTTGTCGCGGAACGCCTGCACCGTCGCGGGCCCGCGGACGCCGAAGGCCTCCACCACGCGGCGGCCGAGGTCGATCAGCTCGGCGTCGGCGATGACCGTGCCCTTGATCGACTCGCCGCCGCGGGACTCCAGCATCGTGCGCGGGATCGCGTTCAGGCAGCGGCCGTTCCGATCGCTGAGGCAGTCGATGGAGAACTCCGGGCCGTCCATCAACCGCTGCAACATCACCGGCTCGTCGATGTAGTCCACGAAGAACGCGGCCTCGCGGGCGTCGTGGGCCACGAAGATGTTGCGCGCGCCCGAGCCGTGGATCGGCTTCACCATGACCGGGAAGGCGTCCGGCGCGGTCCCGGGGAGCACCGTCGGCGGCGACGGCAGCCCGTGCTCCTGCAGCAGCTCGTGGCAGGCGTACTTGTCGTACGTGCGCTGGGCGATGTGGAGGTCGGGCACGAGCGCCTGCGGCAGGCGGCCGTCGGCGCGCGCCTCGGCGAGGACGTCGATGTCGAGGTCGGTCAGCGGGACGATCGCGCCGACGTCGTGGCGCTCGCACAGCTCCTGGAGCGCCGGGACGTACTGCGGGTCCTTGATCATCGGGACCGACGTGCGGACGGTCGCCGCGTACTGCGCGGGCGCCAGCGGGTTGGGGTCGCACGCGACGACGGTCGTGTGCTGGGCGAACGCCGCGACGATGTCGTAGCGCTTGCCCGTCCCGGTCAACAACACGGCCTTGCTCACGATGGATCGACCCACCCTCCGGTATCGCCCTTGTACAGCCCGTGGCCGGTGACGAGCATCCGCACCGTCAGCCACAGGATCCTCAGGTCCAGCACGATCGAGCACCGCTCCACGTACTCGAGGTCCAGCTCGATGCGCTGCGGCCACGGCAGCGACGCGCGCCCGTTGACCTGCGCCCAGCCGGTGATCCCCGGCCGGACGGCGAGCCGTCCGCGCTGGCGCTCGGTGTACTGCGCCACCTGGACCGGCACGGTCGGGCGCGGCCCGATGATCGACATCTCACCGCGCAGGACGTTGACGAGGTTCGGCACCTCGTCCAGCGACGTGCGGCGCAGGAAGCGGCCCGAGCGCGTGATGCGGCTGTCGCCGTCGTCGACCGCCAGGCCGGCGCCCATCTTCTCGGCGCCCGAGACCATGGTCCGCAGCTTGATCATGTCGAAGGCCTCGCCGTCGCGGCCGATGCGGCGCTGGCG
This sequence comes from Baekduia sp., assembly GCA_036500525.1. GTDB lineage: Bacteria > Actinomycetota > Thermoleophilia > Solirubrobacterales > Solirubrobacteraceae > Baekduia. The sequence goes on from DASYBY010000099.1 coordinate 2,897, forward strand.
GTAGATCGGGTGGCCGGGCGACTCGAGCCGGATCGCGACGATCGCGGCCGCGAGCACCGGCGAGAGGATCGCCAGCGCGATCGCGGAGACGAGCACGTCGAAGACGCGGCGCAGCGGGTCTCTCACCTGGTGCCCTCCGGCGGGTCCCAGCCGGCGGCGGTGCCGTGGCGGAGGTGGTCGAGCAGGCCGAGGGCGATCGAGCCCTGGGTCAAGACGTAGTAGCGGACCAACAGCAAGGCCTTGCTCTTGCTCGGCAGCGGCGCCAGCGCGATCGCCAGGCCGACCAGCTGCAAGCGGCGCAGCGCCCGGGGCGCGGTGACGAGCGCGACGAGGTGCAGCAGCGGGCCGAAGTAGCGCAGCCAGCGGTGGCTGGCGATCATCATGGTGTACTTCAGCGGCCAGCCGCGTGGGTCGAGCAGCCCGCCGTGCAGGACGATCACCCAGGCGTGGCTCATCATCCGGCGCTTGCGGGCGGCCTCGCCCTCGACGTCGGGGACCATCCGCTCGGTCGCGCGCGCCAGCGGCTGCTCGACGCAGCGCCAGCCGGCCCGGACCAGGGTGAAGGGGAACTTCAAGTCGTGGCCCATCACCGGGTCGACCTCGACGTAGGCGCTCCGGCGCGTCGCGTAGATCGCGCCGTTGCCCGCGGTGACCGAGGCCAGGTCGCTCTCGCGCGAGCGCAGGAACATCTCGTAGCGCCAGTAGATGCCCTCCTGGTTGGTGCCGCCGTCGGGGTTGACGAACGTCACGCGCCCGCAGACGTAGCCGATCCGCGGGTCGTCGGCGAAGGGCGCGACCAGGGCCCGCAGCGCGTCGGGCTCCCAGAGCGCGTTGGCGTCGGAGAAGGCGACGATGGCCGAGGTGGAGCGCGCGACGCCCGTGTCCTGCGCGCGCACCTTGCCGCCGCGCGGGAGGTCGAGGACGGTGTCGGCGCCGGCGGCGCGCGCGGCCTCCGGCGTGCCGTCGGTCGACCCGTCGCAGGCGACGACGATCTCCAGCTTCTCGCGCGGGTAGTCGAGCGCGAGCGCGTTGGCGACCTTGGCGGCGATGACCTCGCGCTCGGCGTGCGCGGCGACGATCAGCGAGACGGTCGGCAGCGCGCCGTCGCGGTCGGGCGTCAGGGGCGCGAACGACTGGCGCGTGCGGCGGCGCAGCGCGCCGAGGGCGAGGCCGTAGCCCGCCTGCGCCCAGGCCAGCAGGCCCGCCGTCGTCCAGAAGATCGCTCGTCTCACGAGGGGGTGAGCATGCCGCACGGCCCGATCCGGCGCGCTGCGCTCAAGGGCGCGCCAGCGAGGCGTACAGGTCGATGTGGTGCTGCGCGACGGCGTCGAAGGAGTAGGTGGTGGTGGCCGCGCGGGTGGCCGCGGCGGCCAGGGCGGCGCGGCGCTGCGGGTCGGCCAGCAGGGCGGCGAGCGCGCCGTGCAGCGCCGCGGGATCGCCGGGGGCGACCAGCTCGGCCGCGCCGGTCGCCGCCACCTCGGGGAAGCCGCCGACCGCGCTGAGCAGCAGCGGGCGGCCGAGGCCGAGCGCGGCGTAGAGCACGCCGGACTGGTCGATCTCGCGGTAGGGCAGCGTGACGAGGTCGGCGCGCCGCAGGACGGCGGCCAGCTCGGGATCGGTGACGAACCGGGGCACGAGCCGGACGCCGGGCGGCAGCGCGGTGGGGATCGGCATCCGCGGCAGCCCGACGATCCACAGCTCCCCGGGGGGGTCGGCGCCGAAGCGGCGCCACGCGTCGAGCAGGACGTCGATGCCCTTGTAGGGGCGGAGCAGGCCGGTGAGCGCGACGACGGGGACGTCCGGGCCGGGGTCGGGCAGCTCGGGCGGCAACGCCGCGGTGAGGCCGGCGAGGTGGGTGAACGCGCCGTGCGGGATGACCGTGATGCGCGCGGGGTCCAGCCCCAGCTCGCCGGTCAGCCGCTCGCGCCCGTGCTCGGAGTGCACGACGACGTGGTCGACGCGCTCGTAGAGCCGGCGCTGGGCGCGGAGCTGGCCGGCGCGCGGCTCGCGCGGCAGGACGTCGTGGGCGGTGAGGACGGTGGGCCGCCGCCGCGGGAGCAGGTGCACGTCGAGCGGCTGGACCGTCAGCCACTGGAAGTGCACGACGTCGGGGCCGCGCGGGCCGTCGACGGCGTGGCGGTAGCGCGCCATGTCGGGCACGTGCTCGGCGAGCTTGGCGACGAGGCGCGCGCGGGAGCCGGGGCCGCCGATCCGCCCGGCGCGCCGGTAGAAGCGCTCGTCGACCGCGTAGCCCTCCGCGGCGGGTACCGCGCCGTACCCGAAGTGGCTGGTGGCGAGCCGTACGTGGGCACCGGCGCGCGCCAGCGCCGCGGCGAGCGCGCGGTCGTACGGCGGCGTGAAGGCGGAGGGATCGACGAGATCGACGCGCACGGGCGCCAGGGAACCTAGCTGGCCCCTCGCCGGCCGTTGTCGTCACGAAGACACGATCGCTGCAGCGGTCAAGAAATCGGCCCCGACGACCGATAATCACGAACGTGTCTGCCGCCGTCCGAGAGATCGTCCAGGAGCACGGCCGCCTTGCGGTCGACCTCAGCACCTTGCCCGACGATGCCAGCCTCTACGAAGCGGGCATGACGTCGCACGCCAGCGTGAACGTCATGCTCGCCCTGGAAGACGCGTTCGACGTGGAGTTCCCCGACGAGATGCTCACCCGCGGGGTCTTCGAGTCGGTGGCCGCGATCAGCGCCGCCCTCGAGAAGCTCTCCGTGCAGGCCGCATGACCACCGCCGTCGCGGATCGCGACGCCACGTTCCTCGCCTCCGTCGTCGAGCTCGCCGACGCGATCGCGCGGCCCAACGCCGACGACGTCGACCGCAACGCCCGCTTCCCGGTCGAGACGATCGACGCGCTGCGCGAGCAGCGCGCGCTCTCGGCCTTCGTGCCCACCGACCTCGGCGGCGCCGGCGTGTCGCTGCGCGCGATCGCGCTGGCCTGCTTCGAGCTGGGCCGCCGCTGCGGCGCCAGCGGCATGGTCTTCGCGATGCACCAGATCCAGGTCGCGACGATCGTGCGCCACCTCGACGCCGAGGGCGCCGACTCGTTCTTCCACGAGCACCTGCGCGCCGTCTCGGCGCAGCAGCGCCTGATCGCCTCCGTCACCTCCGAGGTCGGCACCGGCGGCGACATGGCCCGCTCGGTCGCCGCGCTCACGCCCAACGGCGACGGCACCTCCTCCTTCGAGAAGCAGGCCCCGACGGTCAGCTACGGCGCCTACGCCGACGACCTGCTGACCACGCTGCGCGCCAACCCCGACGCCGGCCCCGGCGACCAGGTCGCCGCGCTCACCCGCAAGGACCAGCACACGCTGGAGCAGAAGGGCACGTGGGATCCGCTCGGCATGCGCGGCACCTGCTCGCCCGGCTTCACCGTCCGCGCCACGCTCGCGCCCGAGCAGGTCCTCTCGGCGCCGTTCGCGACGATCATGACCCAGTCGATGGTGCCGATCTCCCACATCCTGTGGTCGCACCTGTGGCTCGGCGTCGCGACCGACGCGTTCGACCGCGCCCGCGCCTTCGTCCGCGCCGCCGCCCGGCAGAAGCCCGGTGAGCCGATCCCCGCGGCGCTGCGCCTCTCGCACGTCATGAGCGACCTGTCGCTGCTGCGCGCCGAGGTGCGCGGCGCGCTCGACGAGTTCGAGGGCGAGGAGGACCGCGAGCGGATGGCGACCATGGCCTTCGCGCTGCGCTTCAACAACCTCAAGCTGTCGGCGTCGGATCAGGCGCCGCGCGTCTGCCAGGGCGCGCTGGGCGTCACGGGCATCGTCGGCTTCAAGAACGACACGCCCTACAGCGTCGGGCGCCACCTGCGCGACACGATGTCGGCCTGCCTCATGGTCGCCAACGACCGCATCCACCAGACCAACGCCGGTCTGCTGCTGATCGCCAAGGACGTCTGAGATGTCGACCTACCGCGAGGCCACGCCCGACCAGGCGGAGCTGCTCGACGCGCTGATGGCCGCCGGCCACCTGATCCCGTCGGGCGTGCCCGGCGTGTACGGCCGGGGCTCGGACTTCGAGGCGATCCGCATGGGGTTGGACGCGGTCGTCACGCGCGTGGCGACCGCCGCGGGCGAGCGCCCCGAGACGCTGCGCTTCCCGCCGGTCCTGCCGCGCAAGCAGCTGGAGGACCTCGGCTACCTGGAGAACTTCCCGCACCTGGCGGGCACCGTCTTCGCGTTCGAGGGCAGCGAGGCCCAGGCGCGCGTCCAGGCCGAGCGCGCCGGCGCGCACGAGGACTGGACCGAGCACCAGTGCATGACCGACCTGGTGTTGATGCCGGCGGTCTGTTACCCCGTCTACCCCGCGATCGGCCGGCGCGGCCCGCTGCCCGAGGGCGGCGTGACGATCGACCCGGGCGGGTCCTACGCCTTCCGCCACGAGCCGTCGGGCGACCCCGCGCGGCTGCAGATGTTCCACATGCGCGAGCTGGTGCGCATCGCCGAGCCCGAGACCGTGCAGGCGTGGCGCGACGGCTGGCGCGATCGTGCGCTGGAGCTGCTGCGCGGGCTGGGCCTCGACGCGGACTTCGACATCGCGTCCGATCCGTTCTTCGGCCGCAGCGGCCGGATGATGGCCGCCAGCCAGCGGGAGCAGGCGCTGAAGTTCGAGATCCTCGTGCAGATCGCCGGGCCCGAGCCGACCGCGGTGGCGTCGTTCAACTACCACCAGGATCACTTCTCCGGCCTGTACGACATCCGCACCGCCGACGGCGAGCCCGCGCACACCGCGTGCCTCGGCTTCGGGCACGAGCGGATCGTCATCGCGTTGCTGCGGACGCACGGGTTGGACGTGGCGGTGTGGCCCGCACCGGTGCGCGAGCTCCTCTGGGGCGCGGCCGCGTGACCGTGGCCGGGACGGGCCTGGTCAGCCTGTTCGGCGCCGATCCGGCGACCTACGTGCCGCACGCGGTGCACGTCGCGGGCGAGCGCACCTACGTCGAGACCAACTGCTACGCCGACGTGATCGTCGAGCTGCTGCACGCCCACGGCGACGAGCCGCTGGCGGGGTTGGGCGCGCTGGTCCGGCTGGACTTCGAGGGCGACCAGTGGACGTTCTTCAAGCCGGCGCCGGGCGATCTCGAGCGGCTGTACGGGCTCGACGTGCACGAGATGCAGCCCTACCGGGCGCTGCCGGACCAGATCGCCGAGCAGCTGGCGGCGGGCCGGACGATCGTGGTCGAGCTCGACGCGTTCCACCTGCCCGACACCGCGGCGACGAGCTACGGGACGGCGCACGTGAAGTCGTCGGTGATCGCCGAGGCGATCGACCGCGACGCGCAGGTGCTCCGGTACTTCCACAACGCCGGGTTGTATGAGTTGAGCGGCGAGGACTACCGGGGCGTGTTCCGGCTGGATGGCGAGGTGGATCCGGCGGTGTTGCCGCCGTACACCGAGCTGGCGCGGTTCGATGCGGGGGCGCGGCTGGAGGGTCCGGAGCTGCTTGACGCGGCCCGCGAGCTGTTGCGCCATCACTTGGCGTTGCGCCCGCGGACGAACCCGTTCGAGCGGTTCGGGTTCGCGCTGGCGCGGGACCTGCCGGGGCTGTTGGAAGGCGACGCGGCGAACTACCACGCCTATGCGTTCGCGACCGTGCGGATGGTGGGCTCGGGGTTCGAGCTGCTCGCCGCGCAGGCGCGGTGGCTGCTGGGCGAGGAGGCGTCGGCGGGCATCGTCGCCGCCATGGACGAGATCGTGAGCGGGACCCGGTTGTTGTCGTTGAAGCTCGCGCGGCGCCGGGCGTTCGATCCCGCGCCGATCGTCGCCGATCTCGCCCGCGCGTGGGATCGCGCCACCGGCGGGCTCGATGCCGCGCTGGCCTGA
>DASYBY010000100.1:0-4616 GCA_036500525.1 Baekduia sp.
AGGCGGGCGGCCACAACGAGTTCGACCCGATCAACATGATGGCGTTGAGCGGCGAGTACGCCGACGCGGTCTCGGGCCTGCTCGTCCCGCGCCTGCAGCGCGCGGTCGCCAAGCAGACGACGGCGTGCCAGACGATGAAGAACGTGCCCGCGACGGCGCCGAAGCTGACCGTCCGCGACTTCCCGCTGACGCCCGCAGTGCGCTGCGCGATCCTGCTGCATGACGCCGGCGGCGTGGACGTCGGTGCGTACGGGGTGCAGTACACGCATGTCGTGGCGCCCGGCGGCGGCCAGGCGAGGGCGGCGCAGAGCGCGGCGGTCCCGTGCGGGCCCGGCAGCGGTGCGTGCCCCGACCTCGGGTTCCACGTCGATCCGGTCGACCCGTCCAACGCCGGCGTCCTGGACCCCGACTTGCAGGCCCAGCTCGACCCGGTCACGCCCGTCACCGTGCTGTGGGACTTCAACGGCGACCACCGCACCGACGCCGAGTGCGCGCCGGGAGCGCCGGTCGTCCGCACGATGCTCGACCGGGGCAAGTGGACGGCCCGGGCGACGATCGTCGCCAAGAACAGCGTCGCGACCGGCATCTACGGCTCGGCGACGCTGACCTTCGACAACCCGGAGAACTCCGGGGTGAAGTTCACGGGCGGCTCGAAGACGACGCTGCGGTCCGCCCAGCCGTTCTCCTGCCAGACCTCGATCCTGCCGCCGCCCGATCCCGAGTCCAGCTCCTGCATCCGCAGCGCCACGATCGGGCTCGTGCAGGTCACGGGCAACCTCTGCCCCATCTACCTGCGGGCGATCGACCCGTCCGTCCTGGCCCACCTGCCCGCCGACGTCTACACCACGCTGAAGGTGTTCGCGGAGAAGCTGGCGGTCGCCTCGCGCGCCCGGGCCGCGGACCGACGGCGCTATGGCGGGGTCGCCGTAGCGCTGGACGGCGTGACGCCGCCGGGAGCGCCGACCGCGCCCGACCTGCGGGCCGGGGCGGTCGGCGGGGGCGTGTTCGCGCATGCCGCCGACGCGCCGCCGGACGACCCCGACGGGGACGTCGATCCCGACGACGCGACGACCGTGGCCGCGTTCACGAACACGGTGTCGGCGCTCAGCGGCTTCGACGCCGACCACACCGTCCCGATCGACCCCTACGCCGAGATCCCGGGCACGCTGCTCTCCGACCTGGAGGCCAAGCTGACCAAGAAGAAGTTCGACAAGGACAAGGCGAACTTCGCCCTCGACGAGATCTACCTCGGCAAGGGCAAGATGAAGATCAACGGGGTGACGGTCACGCCGCAGACGGCGATCGACACGCTGCTGGTGCCGACCGACGTCGGCAACGCGGTGAACACCATCAAGTCGATGACCATCAACAACCCGAGCGTCAAGACGGTGCTCGGCGGATTGGAGCTGGCGAGCGGGCAGAAGATCGAGGCGCAGATGCCCGACGCGAAGACCGCCGGGCAGGCGGTGTTGCAGCAGCTCGACCTCGACCATGTGCGCGACCAGCTCAAGGCCGAGGCCGACAAGCTGCTGAACATCGGGCCGTTCCACCTGACCGGCTCGGACGCCGACGTCAAGCTCAACGCCGACGGCACCGCGACGATCACCGCGACCGCGCAGATCCCGCTGCTCAAGGACCCGGCGAGCAAGAAGCCGATCGGCCTGAAGATCACGCTCAACGGCGACCGCAGCGGGCACTTGTCGCTGCAGGGCGTCGAGCTGCGGGCGCCGGCGGCGCTGTTGGGACCGGTCAGGGTCAAGGACTTGTTCTTGAAGTACGGCGACGGCCTGCAGATCCAGGGCAAGATCCTGTTCACGCCCAACGGCGAGGGCGTCGACATCCAGGACTTCCGGATCGACGACGCGGGTGATCTACAGGCGCTGCGGCTGGCGTACCTCGCGGGCGCGGGCAGCGGCATCCCGATCGGGCCGGGGATCTACCTGACCAAGGTGCAGGGTGGGCTCGACATCGGGCCGCCGACGTACATCGACGCGGGCGCCACGGTGTCGGTCGGGCCGAGCGCGGGCGGCGGGTGCCCGACCGCGGGGGTCGACGCGCAGCTCGATGTGACGTGGGGCCAGGCGCCGCCGGCGCCCGCGGTCGCCGTCGACTTCCACGGGCAGGTCGAGTTGGTGTGCATCAAGGTGGGCGACGCGACCTTCCACGCGGACTCCGACGGGCTCGTGACGCTGCACGGCGGCCTCGCGCTCGACGCGGGCCCGCTGAGCCTGCGGGCCGACGTCGGGGCGAAGATCAAGCTCCCGGACTGGCAGGTCTCGGCGAACGCGACCGCCGCGATCCACGACATCCCGATCATCGGCACGATCAGCGGCGGGGTCAAGATGGCGCTGTCGAACCTGGGGCTGGCGGCGTGCGGCGAGGTCGAGATCTGGCCGTTCGGCCATGTCGGCGGCGGAGCGGGCATTCGCTTCGCCAACGGCATCCCGCCGCTGACGCTGATCCAGCTCATCGCGAGCGTCGACGTCTTCACGGGCTGCGACCTGTCGGACTACCTGCCGCTGGGCCAGAGCGCGTCGGTGGCCGCGCACGGCGCGCAGGCGGGTGAGAGCACGTTCACGATGCCCGCGCGCGCGGGCGACACGATCCTGTCGATCGAGGGCGCCGGCGCGGCGCCGCACGTGACGCTGCGCGCGCCAGGTGGCAAGAGCTATGACTTCTCGACGGCGACGACGCCGGTCAAGCTGCCGGGCGTGGGTGCCCAGGTGATGGAGTCGCAGGACCGCACCGTCGTGACGCTCAAGGATCCGCCGGCGGGGCGCTGGGCGGCGGTGCCCGTGGCCGGGTCGCCGGCGGTGGTGCGCGTGCGGATCGCGCGCGTGCTGCCCAAGCCGAAGGTCACGGTCCGGGTCTCGGGCCACGGCACGCGCCGGACGTTGTCCTACACCATCGCGAAGCTGCCCGGCCAGCGGGTGCGCTTCGCCGAGGACGCGCCCGGTGGGCTGAAGACGATCGGCACCGTCAAGGAGGGCGGGCGCGGGAAGCTCCGCTACGTCCTCGGCGAGGCGAACGGCACGAGCCGGACGATCGTCGCCCAGGTCTCCCAGGACGGGCTGCCACGGGTGAACCTGACCGTCGCGCGGTATCGCGCCCACAACCCGCGGGTCGGGCGCCCGCGGGTCAAGGTGCGGCGCAGCGGGACGCGGGCGATCATCACCTGGAAGCCCGCGACGCTCGCCACGTCCTACCTCGTCTCGGCACTCAGCAGCGCCGGGCACCGCACCGCCTACCTGCCGCCGGCCAAGGGCCGCGGGGCGCGACGGGTCGTCGTGAGTGGCGTGTCGCGCAGCGAGCGCCTGTCGGTGATGGTGGTGGGCGTCAGCGCCCGGGGCTCGCGGAGCGCGGCGGGGCGGGCGACGTTGAAGGTGAAGGTGGAGGCGAAGAAGAAGGTGAAGGGGTCGACGAAGAAGGCGAAGAAGAAGCGTCGCCACTAGCCGCGAGCCGGCGCGGCCCGTTCCTCAGGGCGCCGGAGCCCGCCCATCCGCGCGGCCTGCCAGCGCGGTCAACGCCGCCGCGATGCACCGCGCCCACCGCCGCCGACCCACCGCGGCCGCGATGCACCGCGCATGCTGCCGCAGTCCGCCGCGATCCGCCGCGCCCACCGCCGCCGACCCACCACGCCCACCGCCACGATCCACCACGCCCACCGCCGCACTCCTCCGCGCCCGCTGCCACCACGCCCACCGCCGCGCACGCCGCCGCCGCGATTCTGCGCGCGGCGCTGCCGTCGTCGGCTACGCCGCGGCCATGCGCCCGAGGGCGCGGACGGCGGCGGTGTCCTCGGACAGGTCGCCCATGCCCCGGGTCTGGATCTCCAGGTCGGCCAGCGTCTCCAGCGCCTTGCGCAGCGCCTCGGGGTCGGTGGCGCGGGCCTCCTTGATCCGGCGGTCCAGCGCCCACGGGCTGCCCTTGACCGAAGCCTTGACCTGCGCCGGCGACTCCCCCGCCTCCAGCCGGTCGGCGATCGCGAGCACCTCGCGCAGCCGGCGGGCCATCAGCGGGATCAGGCGCGGAAGCGACTCGCCCTGCTCGCGCAGTTCGAGGAAGGCCAGGAACACCGACCGGCGATCGCGCGCGACCAGCGCATCGACCAACCCCCACACCTGGATCTCGGCGGAGTCGGCCGCGGCATCGTGGACGTCCTCGACGCTCAACCGCGCACCGGCGCCGTGCTCCAGCGCGAGCTTCTCCAGCTCGCGCAGCAGCCGCTGCTGGCGTTCGCCGACCTGCGCCACCAGCACCTGCGCGGCGCCCGACTCCAGCTCGATGCCCAGGCGCTTGGCCTCGGTCATCACCCACTTGGGAAGCTCGCGCCCCTTGAAGGTCGCCTGCTCGACGACGTCGCCGCCGGCCTTGGTGATGGCCTTGCCCAGCGCCGGCGGGACCTTGGCGCGCCCGTCCTCGCGGGCGAAGAACGCGACGGTCGTGTCGGGCGCAAGGCTCTTGAGCGCGGGCAGCACGTGCGCCTCGACGTCGGCCGGCTTCCACCGCTCGACGCCGTCGACGACGATGAACCGCCGGCCCATCGCGAAGGTCATCGCGTTGAGCGCGCGCCCCACGGCCTCGGGCGTCGACCCGTCACCCTCGATGACCTCCAG
>DASYBY010000101.1:0-10670 GCA_036500525.1 Baekduia sp.
TCTCCCTTCGCGGCAAGCTGCTGGCCAGCTCGCTGCTGCTGATCGGCCTCACGGCCATCGGCTCGCTCCTCGCGCTGGACCATCTGCGCAGCGTCGAGCGCTCCGGCATCGCGCTGCACGAGACCGCCTACAAGCCGACGACGGCGGCGCTCGAGGTGCAGGTCCACGTCAAGAACCTGACGATCAACAACCTCAACTTCCAGCTGCTCGTCGGCAAGCTCGGGGCGATCAAGGCCAAGCAGACCCCGGCGTTCACGGCGATCAACGACTCGACGGCGGCCGAGGTCAAGGCGCTCGCCACGCTCGTCCCGACGCTGCGCGCGGCACCGCCCGCGCTGCGCCCGCAGGCGGAGACCATCGCCCAGGGCATCACCGACTACAACACGGCGCTCGCCGCGGCCCACGCGGCCACGAAGCCCGCCGACATCGCCCGCACGGTCAAGGCGCTGGCCGCCGTCCCGCCGGCGATCCAGGCCTCCACCGCCAAGTTCGCCGCCGCCAGCGACCGCCAGGCCCAGGCCGCCGAGGACAGCATCCGCTCCAGCTACAAGAACGGCCGCACGACGGTCGTCGTCGCGCTGCTGCTCACGCTGCTGGCCGGCCTCGCCGTCTCGCTGCGCGTGTCCGCCCTGGTGCGCCGCGGCGTCAAGGACATCCTGACCGCGCTGACGTCGCTGCGCGACCACGACACCGCCGCGCTGCGCGAGGGCCTCGACGCCGTCGCCCACGGCGACCTGACGCACCCCGCGGAGTCGCAGACCCAGTCGATCGCCCCGCGCTCGCAGGACGAGATCGGCGAGATCGCGACGATGGTCGAGCAGATCCGCGTCGACACCGCCACCTCGGTGGCCAGCTACAACGCGTCGCTCGACGGCCTCGGCTCGATGATCGGCCGCGTGTCGGCCAGCGCGACGACGCTGTCGGCCGCCTCCGAGCAGATGGCCGTCACGTCGCGGGAGTCCGGCCGCGCGGTCCACGAGATCGCCTCGGCGGTCGAGGACGTCGCGACCGGCGCCGAGCGCCAGGTGCAGTCCATCGACGGCGCGCGCCGCCTGACCACCGACATGGTGCGGGCGACGCAGAGCTCGTCGCGCACCGCCGGCGAGACCGCCAAGGCCGCCGACGCCGCCCGCGACCTCGCCGTCGAGGGCGCCGAGGCCGTGCGCCAGGCCACCGACGCCATGGCCGCCGTCCGCGACGCCTCGACCCAGGCCACGGGCGCGATCCGCGGCCTCGGGGCCAAGTCCGAGCAGATCGGCGGCATCGTCGACGCGATCACCGCCATCGCCGGGCAGACCAACCTGCTGGCGCTCAACGCGGCCATCGAGGCCGCCCGCGCCGGCGAGCAGGGCCGCGGCTTCGCCGTGGTCGCCGAAGAGGTCCGCAAGCTGGCCGAGGAGTCCCAGACCGCCGCGGCGTCGATCGCCGCGCTGATCAAGGAGATCCAGGCCGAGACCGCCCGCGCGGTCGAGGTCGTCGAGCTCGGCGCCGCGCGCACCGACCAGGGCACGCAGACCGTCGCGAGCGCCCGCGCGGTGTTCGAGCGGATCACCGACCAGGTCGCCGAGATGAGCACTCGCGTCGGCGAGATCGCCGAGTCGGTGGAGCTCCTCTCCACCACGTCGTCGCGGATGGACGCCGAGATCGGCGAGGTCGCCGCGATCTCCGAGGAGACCTCGGCCGCCACCGAGGAGGTCTCGGCCTCCACGCAGGAGACCTCGGCCGCCACGCAGCAGATCGCCGCGTCGGCCGACACGCTGGTCCACACCGCCGTCGAGCTCAGCCGCCTCGTCGGCGAGTTCAAGCTCCCGGCGTAGGAGCTGTTGCGACGGGCGTCGGCCGCGCTACGCGGCCGGCGCCTTGTCGATGTCCAGGCGCAGCTTGGCGATCGACTGGCGGATGATGCGCGAGATCTGCATCTGCGAGACGCCGATGCGGTCCGAGATCTCGGTCTGGGTGAGGTCGTCGGCGAAGCGCAGGCGGAGCACCTCGCGGTCGCGGTCGCTCAGCACGTCCATGGCCTCGTCGAGCAGCACGCGGATCTCCGCCCGCTCCAGCTCGACGTCGCGGTCGCCGATCGAGTCCGCGAGCGTCATGTCCTCGCCGGTCGGCTCGTCCAGCGAGCGCGTGCGGCGGGCGCCGACGCTCTGGATCGTCGCCAGGACCTCCTCGAACGGCGCGTCGATCGCGTCGGCCAGCTCCTGCACCGTCGGGGAGCGGCTGAGGATGCTGGTCAGCTCGTCGCGCTTCTTGGCGACCACCAGCTGCAGCTCCTGCAGGCCGCGCGGGACGCGCATCGCCCACGTGCGGTCGCGGAAGTGGCGCTTGATCTCCCCCAGCACCGTCGGGGTCGCGTACGACGAGAACCGCACCTCGCGGGTCAGGTCGAAGCCCTCGATGGCCTTCATGATCCCGACGCAGGCGACCTGGACGAGATCGTCCATCGGCTCGCCGCGGCCGGCGTAGCGCCCGGCCAGGGCGCGGGCCAGCGGGAGCATCTCCTCGGCCAGCTGATCGCGGGCCTGGGTGTCGCCGCCGTGGTGGTAGCGCCGCAGCAACTCCTGCTCGCGGTGCGCCCGAACGGCGCCATCGATGTGCCCCCCGGCGTCGGCCATCCCTTGTCAGGGTATCGGCCGCGCGAGGGCGCCGTGATCGGTTGTGCTTCAGGCCTGCTCGAGCGGGGCCATCGTGAGGCCCGCGTCCCGCAGCTGGTGCCAGTAGTGCTCGGCCAGCTCCTTGTGCCCGGTCCACACGATCGCCAGCCCGCTGGCGTGGATGTGATCGGCGATCGCGTAGCCGCCGGGCACCGTGACGCCGGGGATGAGCTTCGAGAGCGTCCGGGCGACGTGGTCGAACGTGTTGTGATCGTCGTTGCGCACGATCACCTTCCACGAGCCGCCGAGGGCGCCGTCGGGTCCTGAGGTGCGGGGAAGCTCGATGGTCTGGCTCATCTCGACTCCGAAGTATCCAGGTTCTTCCAGTACCTCGCCAGCCCGCCGTACAGCGTGTCGGGCGGCATCGCCTTGAGGTAGCCGTCCTCCTCGGTGCTCCCCGCCAGCGCCTTGCGGATCTCCCGCTCGAAGCCCGCCTCGTCCTCGCGCCGGGCGACCTGCGCCCAGCGGTCCAGCTCGGCGTGCAGCGTGCTCAGGTGCTCGGCGACGTCGGTGAACGTGCCGAAGTGCGTGATCGCCAGCGCGCCCGGATCCCAGTGCTCCAGCAGGTCGATCGACCGGTGCCAGGCCGCGACGTCGATGTCCGGCGGCGGGGTCGGCGGCAGGATCGGCCCGTCGCCGATGCGCACGCCCGCGACGTCGCCGGCGAACGCGATGCCGCTGTCTTCGTGCAGGTAGGCGACGTGGTGGATGGCGTGGCCGGGCGTCCAGGCCCAGCGCAGGCCCTCGGCCGAGCCCGCGTCGTCGAGGATCCGGACGTTGGCCTCGGGGACCGGGACGATGTCGCCCCACAGCTGCTGCATGCGGTCGCCGTAGATGCGAGTGGCGCTGGCGACCAGCCGGCTGGGGTCGATGACGTGCTTGGCGCCCTTCTGGTGCACCCAGACCTCGAGGTCGGGCCAGCGGCGCACGAGCGCGCCCGCTCCCCCGGCGTGGTCGAGATGGATGTGGGTCAGCAGGACGCCGCGCGGGCGGTCGTCGCCGAGCGCCTCCAGCAGCGTGGCCACCGACGAGTCGGGGCCGGGATCGACGACGAACCCGTCGATCTGGTGGGTGCAGACGGCGTGCGGCGCCCCCTGGAAGTTGACGTCGATCTCGCGATGCTCGCTCATGTCTGTGCCTTGGTCGCCACGATGATGTCCTGGAAGCTGGTGCCGCTCTCGTCCCCGCGCCACGTGCCCACGTGGACCGACGTCAGCGCGAGGCCGTGGCGCTGCAGCGTGTCGGCCAGCCAGCCGCGGTCGAAGGCGATCGCCTCCTCGGGGACCTCGTCGCTGACGACGGCCACGGCCTGTTCGGCGTCGAGGAACGGCAGCCCGGCGCGGCCGTCGGCGATCGCGGCGCGGGAGTCGTCGTCGAGCAAAAACCACGTGGCGAACAGCCGCCCGCCGGGGGCCAGCGTGCGCGCGGCCTCGCCGACGTAGCGCTCGGCCTCGCCCTCCAGCAGGTGGGTGAAGACCGAGGTGGCCAGGGCGAAGTCGAAGCTCGCGTCGCCGTAGGGGAAGTCGAACGCATCGGCCGACTGCGTGCCGGCCGGGTGGTAGCGGCGGTTGTAGAGGTCGGCGACCGTGAACGCGAAGTGCCCGTGCGCGCGGTAGCGGCGGCGGCACCAGGCGATGCCGTCGGCGTTGATGTCGAAGCCGTCGTAGGCGCCGGGCGGCGTGAGGTAGGTGGTCAGCGGGCGGGCCATGCGGCCGATCCCGCAGCCGATGTCGAGCACGCGCTCGCCGGGCTGCAGGCCGCCGAGCTCGATGAAGTGGGCGAGGAACTCGTCGCCGGTGTCGACGAAGTCCGAGTGGCCGACGAAGTCCATGCGCCGCGGCGGCACGAGGCGGTCGGCACGGCCGCCGACGCGGTCGCGCAGGTCGAGGGCACGGAGTCGCAGCGACGTCCGGGCGCGTTCCAGAAGGGGCTCGGGCACTCGCACGGAGCCTACTTGCGCATAACGCAAGTACGATTCGTGGCATGGAGCATCGCCTGCCCGAGCGCGACCGTCCGTGGATGATGCGGACCTACGCCGGCCACTCGACCGCGAAGAAGTCCAACGAGCTGTACCGGGCCAACCTGGCCAAGGGACAGACGGGTCTCTCGATCGCGTTCGACCTGCCGACGCAGACCGGTTACGACGCCGATCACGAGCTCGCGCGCGGCGAGGTCGGCAAGGTCGGCGTACCGGTCGCCCACAAGGGCGACATGCATCAGCTGCTGGACGGCATCCCCCTCGGCGAGATGAACACGTCGATGACGATCAACGCGACGGCGGCCTGGCTGCTGGCGCTGTACATCGGCACCGCGGAGGAGAACGGCGTGGCGGCGGCCGACCTCCAGGGCACCACGCAGAACGACATCATCAAGGAGTTCCTGGCGCGCGGGACCTACGCGTTCCCCCCCGGCCCCTCGATGCGGCTGATCGCCGACATGGTGGCCTACACGGTCACCGAGGTGCCCAAGTGGAACCCCATCAACATCTGCTCGTACCACCTGCAGGAGGCCGGCGCGACGCCGGTGCAGGAGATCGCCTACTCGATGGCCAACGCCATCGCGGTGCTCGACGCCGTGCGCGAGCGCGTGCCCGAGGATCAGATGGGCCGCGTGTTCGCGCGCATCTCGTTCTTCGTCAACGCCGGGGTGCGGTTCATCGAGGAGCACGCCAAGCTGCGGGCGATGTCCGTGCTGTGGGAGGCGCTCGGCCGCGAGCGCTACGGCGTGCAGGACGAGAAGCAGCTGCGGTTCCGCTACGGCGTGCAGGTCAACTCGCTGGGGCTGACCGAGGCGCAGCCGGAGAACAACGTCCAGCGGATCGTGCTCGAGGCGCTGGCCGTGACGATGGGCCGCAACGCGCGCGCCCGCGCCGTCCAGCTGCCGGCGTGGAACGAGGCGCTCGGCCTCCCGCGGCCGTGGGACCAGCAGTGGTCGCTGCGCATCCAGCAGGTGATGGCCTTCGAGACCGACATGTTGGAGTACCCCGACATCTTCGAGGGGTCGGTCGTCATGGACGGTCTCGTCGAGGAGCTCCTCGAGGGCGCGCGCGCCGAGATGGCGGTCGTCGAGGAGCACGGCGGCGCGGTGAAGGCCGTCGACTACATGAAGGGGTCGCTCGTCGACAGCCACCGCGAGCGCATCCGGCGCATCGAGCACGGCGAGCAGATCGTGGTCGGCGTCAACAAGTACACCGAGTCCAACCCCTCACCGCTGATCGACGAGGAGGGCGGGATCATGACCGTCGATCCCGCGACCGAGGCCCAGCAGCGCGAGGCGGTCATCGCCTGGCGCGCGGCCCGCGACGGCGAGGCGGCCGAGGCGGCGCTGGCCGAGCTGCGGCGCGTCGCGCAGACCGACGAGAACATCATGCCCGCGACGATCGCGGCGGCCAAGGCCGGCGTGACCACGGGCGAGTGGGCGCAGGCGCTGCGCGACACGTTCGGCGAGTTCCGCGCGCCCACCGGTGTCGGCGAGGCCGCCGCGGGCGACCGCGACGAGTCCGACCTGGCCGAGCTGCGCGAGGAGGTCGAGCGCGTCGGCGAGGCGATCGGGCGGCGGCCGAAGATCCTGGTCGGCAAGCCGGGCCTCGATGGGCATTCGAACGGCGCCGAGCAGATCGCGGTGCGCGCGCGGGACATCGGGTTCGACGTGGTCTACGAGGGCATCCGGCTGACGCCGGCGCAGATCGCGGCGTCGGCCGAGCAGGAGGGCGTGCACGTGATCGGCCTGTCGATCCTGTCGGGCTCGCACCTGGAGCTGATCCCGAGCGTGATCGAGGCGCTGCGCGAGCGCGGCGTCGACGCGCCCGTGGTCGTCGGCGGGATCATCCCGACGGCCGACGTCCAGCCGCTGAAGGACGCGGGCGTCGCCGCGGTCTACACGCCCAAGGACTTCGAGCTGGGGACGATCATGCGCGACCTGGTGGCGCTGGTCGCCGCGAAGCACGCCGCCACGGCGGCGGCGGCGAAGGCCTAGGGCGCTGACCGCCTCGGCGGGCGCCGAGCTGGGCGCGCGGCTGCGCGCCGGGGACCTGAGCGCGGCACCGGCGGTCCTCAACCTCGTCGAGAGCCACGCGCCGGGCGATCGCGCGGACACCGCGGCGATGCTGCGCGCGGTCTCCCCCGCGGCGCTGGGCGGCGAGGCGCGCGGGCACGTCGTGGGGGTCACCGGGCCGCCGGGCGCGGGCAAGTCGTCGCTGTTGAGCGAGCTGTGCCGCGCGTGGCGCGAGCGGGGGCGCACGGTAGCGGTGCTGGCGGTCGATCCGTCGTCGAAGCGCAGCGGCGGGTCGCTGCTCGGCGACCGGGCGCGGATCGTCTTCGATCCCGCCGATCGCGGGCTGTTCATCCGCTCCACGGCGGCCGGGCAGCGTCTCGGCGGGCTGGCGCCGGCGACGCGCGCGGCGGCGCAGGCGCTGGCCGTGGCGTTCGACGTGGTGGTCATCGAGACCGTCGGCGTCGGGCAGTCGGAGACCGAGGTCGGGGAGGTGGCCGATACGGTGGCCGTCATCGTGCAACCCGGCTCCGGCGACGTCCTGCAGTTCTTGAAGTCGGGGATCATGGAGATCCCCGACGTCCTCGTGATCACGAAGGCGGACCTCGGCGACCTCGCGCTCCGTGCGCGGCGCGACCTCTCTGCGGCCCTGCGCTCGGCGGGCTCGCGCGACACGAAGGTGGTGCCCGTGTCCTCGGTGTCCCCGGTGAGCGGGATCGACGAGCTGGTGGAGGCGCTCGACGCGCACCGCGCCGGGCTGGACGTGGGCGCGCGCCGCGTCGCCGCCCGCCGGGCGGGGGCGCTGGCCGACTTCCTGGTCGAGCACGGCGACCGCGGCCTGCGGGCGCTCGGCGGCCGCCGCGCCGCGGTGGGGTTGTTGGCCGAGCAGGATCCGGGCGCCGATGCGCCGACCTTGTTGTCCGCCTTGGAGAACCGCCTGTGAAGCGCGACCTCGCCCTCATCATCGGGATCTTCATCCTCGCGACGGTGATCGCGGAGCTGTTCGGGGCCATCAACACCGGCACCGCCCTCACCTTCGGCCAGATCGCCTTCGCGGGCGCGCTGGTGTGGGTGTTGTTGAAGCGGCCGTAGGGTCGGCGCGGCGGGGCGTAGCCTTTCGCCGATGCGGGGCGGGCTCGCGGTGGTCGTGGTGCTCGGCGGCCTGGGCGTCGCCGGGTGCGGCGGTGGCTCGACGGCGGTGACGACGTCGACCAGGCCCGCCGCCGCGTCGCCTCTCGCGCCCCTGGCGACCGCGCCCTGCACCGCCGCGGGGCGCTCCGCGGCTACCGCCTCGTCGTCGTCGACCAGCGCGGGACCGGCGGCGGCGCGCTGCGGTGCCCGGCGCTGCAGCGCTCCGTCGGCTCCTCGGACCTCGCCGTGCCGCCTCCCGCCGCCGTGACCGCCTGCGCGCGGGCGCTCGGCCCCGACCGCGACGCCTACGCCACCGCCGACACGGTCGCCGACCTCGACGCGCTCCGCACCGCCCTCGGCGATCACCGCTGGACGATCGCCGGGATCTCCTACGGCACGCTCGTCGCGCAGCGCTACGCCCTCGCCCACCCGTCGCGCACCCGCGCGCTCGTCCTCGACTCGGTCGTCCCGCAGGAGGGCGCCGAGCTCCTCGAGCGCGTCCCGATCGCCGCGACCACGCGCGTACTCCGCACGGTCTGCGCCCGCGCCGCCGCCGAGGCACGCGCCGGTGCCCGCCACGCCGGCCGCTGCGCCGGCGACCCGGCGCGCGATCTGGCGGCCGTCGTCGTCCGCACGCCCGCGCTCGGGCCGCCGTTGCTCGACGCGCTGACCGAGCTGAGCATCGGCGTACCGCGGCTCGGGCCGATCCCCGCCCTGCTTCACCGCGCCCGCGCGGGCGACCTCGGCCCCCTTCGCGCCCTCCTGCGCCGCATCCGCACGGAGGAGCGCTCCCCGCCCGTCGCGCAGTTCAGCAGCGGCCTTCACGCAGCGACGCTGTGCGTTGACAGCCCCACACCATGGACCGACGGGCCGGCCGCGAGCGCCGCTGCCCGGACCACCGCGGTTCACGACGCCCACACCACGCCCACGGCCCGCGGCCAAGGCCTCCTGCAGACCTGCCTCCACTGGCCGCCCACCCCCGCGCCGCCACCACCACCGCGCGGCCCGATCCGCACGCCGGCCCTCCTCCTCGCCGGCGACGAGGACCTCTCGACCCCGCTCGAGTGGGCGCGCCTCCAGGCCTCCCGCATGCCCCACGCCCACCTCATCATCGTCCCCGGCGCCGGCCACTCCATCCTCTCCCGCTCCCGCGACCGCCACACCCTCCCCACCCTCCGCACCTTCCTGCACCCGTGATGCAACAAAGGGTCTGACCCCTTGTTGCAGTGGGCATGCGAAAAGGGGTCTGACCCCTTGTTGCAGTGGGCGTGCGAAAAGGGGTCTGACCCCTTGGGTACGGTGCGAGCATGCCTGCCCGAGCCCGCCGTGCGATCTTCGTCGCTCCGTTCGACGAGCTGGCCGATCCGCGGCTGCTCGCCGACCTGGCCGCCGATGCCGAGGCGGCGGGCTTCGACGGCTTCTTCCTCTGGGACCACATCGTCCACTCGCCGGCGCGCGCGGTGCTGGACCCGTGGATCGCGATGGCGGCGATCGCGATGACGACCGAGCGGATCCTGACCGGGCCGATGGTCACGCCCATCTCGCGGCGGCGCCCGCACAAGCTGGCGCGCGAGAGCATGACGCTCGACCTGCTCAGCGGCGGCCGGCTGATCCTCGGCGTCGGCCTCGGCAGCGACCACCACGGTGAGCTGGCGCCCTTCGGCGAGATCCACGATCCGCGCGCGCAGGCCGTGCTGCTCGACGAGGGCCTGATCAAGCTCCAGCACTACTGGGACGGCGCGTTCGAGCCGCGCCCCGTCCAGCGCCCCCGCATCCCGCTCTGGGCCGCCGCGACCTGGCCCAACCGCCGCCCCGTGCGCCGCGCGGCGCTGCTCGACGGCCTGTTCCCCGTCGAGCTGCCCGGCCCCGAGGCGATCGCCGAGCTGGCCGGCGAGATCGCCGAGCTGCGCGGCCCCGAGGCGCCCCCGTTCGACCTCGTCGTCACCAACGGCCCTGGCACCGATCCCGCCCCGTGGGAGGCCGCCGGCGCCACGTGGTGCCTGACCGGCTTCGGCTCCCAGCCCAAGCTGGCCGCCGTGCGCGCCGCGATCGCCGCCGGCCCGGACGCGTGACGGCGCCCGACGCCCGCGAGGCCCGGCTCGCCGAGCTGGCCGACGCCATCCGCGCCCACAAGGGCACCGACTGCGGCTTCGAGGTCTGCGAGACCTGCACGCAGCTCGTCCCCGGCGAGGGCCCCGCGAGCGCGGCGATCGTCATCGTCGGCGAGGCGCCCGGCGCCAAGGAGGACGCCGCGGGCGTCCCGTTCGTCGGCGCCGCCGGCAAGCTCCTCGACACGCTGCTCGTCGAGGCCGGCGTCGCGCGCGACACCGTCTTCATCACCAACGTGGTCAAGGCGCGTCCGCCGAAGAACCGCGACCCGAAGGCCCCCGAGGTCGCCCACCACTGGCCGTGGCTGGAGCAGCAGCTGGCGATCATCGAGCCGCAGCTGCTCGTGCCCCTCGGCCGCCACGCCCTCGCGCGCTTCGCCCCCACCGCCAAGATCGCCGAGGCCCACGGCCACGTGCTGGAGGTCGACGGCCGCCGCCTCTTCCCGCTCTACCACCCCGCCGCCGCGCTCTACAATGGCGGCCTGCGCGCCACGCTGGTCGAGGACGCCCGCGCGCTGGGCCGCGCGCTGGCGTAATCCTCCACAACACCTCGCACCCGCCGCCACGCGCCGCCCCCGACGCATCGCATACAACTCGGGGCATGACCACCAGTGCACGCGCCCTCCAAGCCCCGAGTGCGGGAGCTCCGCTGGAGCACACGACGATCGAGCGCCGCGCCCTCGGCGACCGCGACGTCCGCATCGACATCAAGTTCTGCGGGATCTGCCACAGCGACATCCACCAGGTCGACATGGACTGGGGCCGCGGCATGTTCCCGATGGTCCCC
>DASYBY010000102.1:0-4067 GCA_036500525.1 Baekduia sp.
GGTGGCCGCGACCGACTACCTGCGCGCGCTGCCCGACGGCATCCGCGAGTGGGTCGACGCGCCGTATACGGTGCTCGGCACCGACGGCTTCGGCCGCAGCGACTACCGCAAGGCCCTGCGGCGGTTCTTCGAAGTGGACCGATACCACGTCGTGGTCGCGGCGCTCCACGCGCTCGGCCGTCACGACGACGCGGCGAAGGCAATCGAGCAGTACGGCATCGACCCGGAGGCGGAGGCCCCATGGCGGACGTGAAGCAAGTGCTGGTTCCTGACATCGGCGACTTCGCCGATGTGGCGGTCGTCGACGTGCTCGTCGCCGTGGGCGACGAGGTCGCGGAGAACGACGGCCTCGTCACGCTCGAGACCGACAAGGCGACGATGGACGTGCCGGCGCCGTTCGGCGGCGTCGTCGCCGAGGTGCTGCTGAAGGTCGGCGACACCGCGTCGGAGGGCACGGCCGTCGTGACGCTGGCCGAGTCGGCCGACGCCGCCGCCAGCGCCGAGGTCGGGGCGCCCAGCGCCGTGCGCACGGCCGTCTCGGCCGAGGCCTCGGCGCGCCCGAAGGCGCCCGACCAGCAGCCGCCTGAGCCCAAGGTGCCCGCGTCCACGCCGGCGCCCGCCGGCGCGTTCAACGGCGAGGCCAACGGCGGGGACCCGGTCTACGCGAGCCCGTCGGTGCGCCGGCTGGCGCGCGAGCTGAACGTCGATCTGGCCGCGGTCGGCGAGGGGACCGGGCGCAAGGGGCGCCTCGTGCCCGAGGACGTGCGCGCGTTCGCCGATGGTGGCGGCGCGGCGGCTGCGGCTGCGGCTCCCGCCGCGGGTGGCGGTGCCGGCCTCGGCTTCGAGCTGCTGCCCTGGCCGACGGTCGACTTCGCCAAGTACGGCGAGATCGAGCGCGTCCCGCTGACCAAGATCCGCAAGATCTCGGCGGCCAACCTGTCGCGCAACTGGGTGCGGATCCCGCACGTCACGCACAACGACGAGGCCGACGTCACCGACCTGGAGGCGTTCCGCAAGCAGCTGAACGGCGAGCAGGCCGACGTCAAGGTGACGATGGTCGCGCTGCTGCTGAAGGCCGTCGTGTCGTCGCTGAAGGCGTTCCCCGACGTCAACTCGTCGCTGGACGGCGACGAGCTGGTGCGCAAGAAGTACTACCACTTGGGGTTCGCGGCCGACACGCCCAACGGGCTCGTCGTCCCGGTCGTCAAGGACGTCGACCAGAAGGGCCTGCTGGAGATCGCCGCCGAGCTGACCGACCTGTCGGGCAAGGCCCGCGCCGGCAAGCTCGGCCCCGCCCAGATGAGCGGCGCGACGTTCACGATCTCCAGCCTCGGCGGGATCGGCGGGACGTCGTTCACGCCGATCGTCAACGCGCCCGAGGTGGCGATCCTCGGCGTCGTGCGCTCGGCGATGAAGCCGGTGTGGGACGGGCAGGCGTTCGTGCCGCGGCTGATGCTGCCGTTGTCCTTGTCCTACGACCATCGGGTGATCGACGGCGCCGCCGCCGCCCGCTTCGTGGCGCACCTCACGGGCGTCCTCACCGACCTGCGGAGGGTCCTCCTGTGAGCACCACGCTCGACGTTCTGGTCCCCGACATCGGGGACTTCAGCGACGTACCCGTCGCCGAGCTGCTCGTCGCGGTCGGCGACGCGGTCTCGGCCGACGATCCGCTCGTCGTCCTGGAGTCCGACAAGTCCTCCATCGAGATCCCCGCGCCGCAGGCCGGCACGGTCAAGGCGCTGCTCGTCAAGGTCGGCGACACGGTCTCCGAGGGCGGCGCGCTGGTGCAGCTGGAAGTCGCGGAGGTCCCGGCCGGCGCCGGCGGGAGCGAGGGCGCCGAGGACGACGGCGATGGCGCCGGTCCCTCGGCCACCGAGCCGCCGGCCGTGCTCACCGCGCCGCCGGCGCCCACCGAGCGCGGCGACGTCCACGCGACGGTCCTCGTCCTCGGCTCGGGCCCCGGCGGCTACGCCGCGGCGTTCCGCGCGGCCGACCTCGGCCTCGACGTCGTGATGGTCGAGCGCCACGAGCACCTCGGCGGCGTCTGCCTCAACGTCGGGTGCATCCCGTCCAAGGCGCTGCTGCACGTCGCCAAGACGATCGCGGAGGCCGAGACCGCCGCGAGCCACGGCGTGAGCTTCGGCGGCGCGCCGGAGATCGACCTCGAAGCGCTGCGCTCCTGGAAGGAGGGCGTCGTCGCCAAGCTCGTCGGCGGCGTGACCGGGATGGCCAAGGGCCGCAAGGTCCAGGTCGTCCGCGGCGAGGCGCGCTTCACCGGCCCGCACATGCTCGCCGTGGCGGGCGCCGACGGCACCACGACGGTCTCGTTCGACCACGCGATCGTCGCCGCCGGCTCGCGCTCGGTGATGCTCCCGGGCGTCCCGCACGACGACCCGCGGGTCATGGATTCCACCGGCGCGCTGGCACTGGAGGAGATCCCGGGACGCCTGCTGGTCGTCGGCGGTGGCATCATCGGTCTGGAGATGGCGACCGTGTACGACGCGCTGGGCTCGGAGGTGACCGTCGTGGAGCTGGCCGACGGGTTGATCCCCGGCGCCGACCGCGACCTCGTCAAGCCGCTGGCCAAGCGGATCGGCGAGCGCTACGCGGCGATCCACCTGGGCACGCGCGTCGAGGCCATCGAGGCCCATGACGACGGCCTGCACGCGAAGTTCTCCGGTGACGTGGCCGACGCGGTGTTCGATCGCGTCCTGGTCGCCGTGGGGCGCACGCCCAACGGCGCCGGGCTCGGCCTGGACACCGCCGGCGTGCACGTCGACGACCGCGGCTTCGTGCCCGTCGACGAGCACCGGCGGACCAACGTGGAGCACATCTACGCGATCGGCGACGTCGCCGGCGGGCCGATGCTCGCCCACAAGGCGACGGCCGAGGGGCACGTCGCGGCCGAGGTCATCGCCGGCCATCCGGCGGTCTTCGACCCGCGCGGGATCCCGTCGGTGGCCTACACCGAGCCCGAGGTCGCGTGGGTCGGGCAGACCGAGACCGAGGCCGCCGCGGAAGGCAAGGCCTATGAGAAGTCGATCGTCCCGTGGTCGGCCTCCGGCCGTGCGCTGGCCAGCGACGCCTCGGCGGGCCTGACCAAGCTGTTGCGCGACCCCGAGACCGGGCGCGTGCTCGGCGCGGGCATCGTCGGGACCAACGCCGGCGAGCTGATCGCCGAGGTCGGCCTCGCGCTGGAGATGGGGGCCGACGTCGGCGACGTCGGGCTCACGATCCACGCGCACCCGACGCTGAGCGAGACCATCATGTTGGCGGCCGAGGTGGCCGACGGCACGGTCACCGACCTGCCCAACAAGGCCGCCGCGAAGGCGCGTCGCGGATGAGCGGCGCGCCGCGCCACCCGGCGGTGGCCTGACCCGATGCGCGTCCAGCGGACCTTCGCCTTCTTGGATCTCTGCGGCTTCACCGCGTTCACCGACGAGTACGGGGACGGGCAGGCCGTGACGGTCCTGAGCCAGCTCCGTGCGGTGCTGCGCGCCGAGGCCGAGAACTGCGGGGTCCGCGTGACGAAGTGGCTGGGCGACGGCGCGATGCTGTCGGGCGTGGACGCCGGGGCGGTGGTGGAGTGCGCCGCGGAGGTCCGCGACAAGCTGCACCGCGACGGCCGCCTCGCGCTGCGCGGCGGCATCTGCGAGGGCCAGGTCATCATGTTCGAGGGCGACGACTACATCGGCGCGGCGGTCAACGTCGCCGCGCGCCTGTGCGCCCAGGCTGCGCCCGGGCAACTGCTGATCACCGGGCGGACCGCGGCGTCGGTCCCGGCCCACCTGACGCCCGTGCCGCTGGGCGAGATGACCATCGATGGGATCTCGCAAGTGGTCGACGTCCTCGCGATCGACGCGAACCCCGGGCTGCGCGCCACGGGCTGAGCGGCGTTGACACGATCTTCACCGGATCGGCCGGCCCCCGCGCTTCACTGATGCAACGGCGGGCTTGACCCACTCGCCGCACCGTCCGGGGTGTTTCTCTCTCCTCCGCCACGGACATCCGGGGCGCGTCGCGGTGGGGCTCATCCCCGCCGCGGCGCTCTCCGCTCCTCCTCCCGC
>DASYBY010000103.1:0-11631 GCA_036500525.1 Baekduia sp.
CCGAGGTTCGCCTTCCAGCGCGTCTTGCCGGTCCGCGCGTCGAAGGCGAAGATCGTGCCGTGCTGGTCGATGGTGAACACGAGGTCGGAGGCCGTGACCGCCGCGCCGGCGCCCATCGGGCTCGACATCTTGTGGCGCCACAGGAACTTGCCGGTCGACATGTCCACCGCGTCGAACGTGCCGGCCGGCGTGCGGTCCGACGGGATCGAGCGCGTGCCGCCGAAGTTCGACTCGCCCTGCAGCTTCTGCTTGCTGACCTTGAGGACGAAGCAGAAGTCGATGCCCGACACGTAGGCGGCGTTGACCCGCGGGCTGTAGGCCAACGGGTCGTACTGCGAGCCGCCGAGCGGGCCCGGGCACTCGAGCTTGCCCTTGGTCGTGGGCGGCGTGTGGTTCTGCGGGACGAAGGCCAGGCGCGGGAAGACGTCCTTGCCGGTCTTGGCGTCCAACATGAACAAGTAGCCGCTCTTGCCGGCCTCGGCCGCGATGCGGACCTTCTTGCCGTTGACCACCGAGTCGAGCAGGACGACGGGCGAGGCGGCGTCGTAGTCCCACAGGTCGTGCGGGATCTCCTGGTTGTGCCAGGCGAGCTTGCCGGTGCGGGCGTCGAGGGCGACGATCGACGAGGTGTACAGGTTGTTGCCGGGGCGCGTGGTGCCGACGATCGCCGGCGACGGGTTGCTCGTCCCGACGAGGATGCGCCCGTTCTGGGTGTCGACGGTCGGGGCCATGTACACGGTGCCGCCGCCGGTGCCCTTCTTGCGCCAGCCCTGGCCGACCGCGGGGATCGTGTAGAAGCGCCAGTCCTGCTTGCCGGTCTTGGCGTCGTAGGCGGCGACGAAGCCGCGGACGCCCTGGTCGGAGCCGGAGTTGCCGACGTAGACCTTGCCGTCGTAGACCGTCGGCGACATCGTCTCGTAGGCGCCGGAGCGCGGGTCGTCGACCTGCTTGGAGAAGAGCTCCTCACCGGTCGCCGCACTGATCGCCTTGAGCTGGCAGTCGAAGGTCAAGAGGTACACCTTGCCGTCGGCCACCGCGACGCCGCGGTTGACGCTGATGCCGTAGCCGCCGACGCCGCTGGAGAGCGAGAAGTCGACGCGCGGCGCGTACTTCCACTTCACCTTGCCGGTGGCGCCGTCGAAGGCGTACACCTCGTCGGTGCTCGTCGTGACGTAGATGACGCCGTCGACGACGATCGGGAAGCTCTCCTGGAGGTACTGGTCGCCGCCCAGGTCGCTGTGCCACGCCTCGCCGAGGTTGCTGATGGTCTTGGCGTTGATCTGGGTCTGGGGCGCGAAGCGCGTGTTGTCGCGGTCGCGGCCGAAGACGGGCCAGTCGTCGGCGTTGAAGGTCTCTTGGGGGGCGGCGGCGCTTGTTGATGTCGTTGCCGCGGTCGCCTTGGTGGGCGCGTCGCTCTTCTTGGTGTCGGAGCCGCCGCAGCCGGCGAGCGCGATGAGCGCGGCGGCGGCCAGGGCCAGGGCCAGGCTGAGCGCGGCGGAGTGGCGACGGGTGGGAAGCTGAAGCATGCGTGGACCTCGGTGACCGGCGATCGCCGATCGCCGGGCGGGCCGCGGACGTGCGCCCCCGCACGGGCTGACAGTACCATCGACGCGTGCCGAAGCGGGCAGTGGTGTTTCATTTCGCGCACGCCGTCGGAAGCACCGTGACGGCGTGGCTGGCCCCGGCCGGCGGCGATGTCGTGGGCGTGGTGGGGGTGCGGCGAGGTGCGCGTGACGGTGTTGCGCGGGGGCCGGACCGCTCGCGCCCGGCGCCCGCCCGGCAGCCGACGACCGACGACGCTCGCGTCGGCCTCGCGGCGGAGCCGGACCGCTCGCGGCCGACGCTCGCGCGGAAGCCGGCGGCTGACGGCCGCGGGACGGTTGACCTCGCGGCGGAGTTGGAACGCTGGCGCCGGGCCGTCGCTCGGCGGCGCGTGCTGGCGGTCGGTCGGCGCGCGGGGATCGTCGCGGCGGCGGTGGGCGCGGTGTTGTTGGTGGCGCGGGTCGCGGGAGCGGGCGTCCCGGTGTGGGTGGCGACGGTCCTCGCAGCGGTCGTCCTCGGCGGGCTCGCGGTGACGGCGGCGCGGCGGCCGAGTCCCGATGCTGCGGCGACCGCGCTGATGCTCGACGTCCGGCTCGGCCTCGGCGAGCGGCTGTCGACGGCGTGGGCGCTGCGGGCCGACGCGGGCTCGGCGGCACTCGGCGCGTACGGGCCGCTGGCCGCGGCGGTCGCGGCCGAGGGCGATCGCCTCGCGACGGAGGTGCACCGGCGCTACCGTCCGCGGTCGACGTCGGCCGGTCGCGAGAGCGCGGCGCTGGCGGTGCTCGCGGCCGCGGTGGCGGCGCTGGCCGTCGTCGGGCCGGGCGCGGACTCCGGACACGATCGCCCTGACCTTCGGGCTGCCGCGGGCGCGGCCGGCGGGCCGGCGGCGACGCGCCGGACCACGACGACGGCCCCGCCCGCGGCGACGACGACGACCACCCGCCGGCGCACGCCGACCGTGCCGCTCCAGGGTCCCGGCGCGACGTCGCCTCGCAAGACGCCCGCGACGGGCACCAGGCCCGCGGGCAGTCCGGCGGGCATCCACATCGCGGTGCGCGAGACGGCGGGCGGCGGCGCCGGGGCGGACGGTGCGGGTACGCGACCCGACGGTGCCGGCTCCGGGGCGGTCAGCGCCGGCGCTCGGCCCGGCACGATCGGCGGCGCCGGAACCGGCAGCGCTAACGGACGGCCCGGAGCAACGGGCGGCCAGAGCGGTTCGCCGAGCCGGAGCGGATCGGGCGACACAAGCGCCACGCGCGGCACACCGACCAACGCGCACGCTCCCGAGCCGGCGAGCATCCCGTCGGCGAAGCATGTGCAAGGCCTTGCCGCGGAGGGTCTGAACGCGACCCACGCGCTCTCGTCCGGTCAGTCCGCGCAGCCGGCCCGCGGCCAGGGCGGCGCACCGACCAGCGCCGGCACCCGCGGCGCCGGGAACACGCCCGGCGCGCAGCCCGGCGGCCACTCACCCGGCACGCCGACCACCGCACCCTCCGCCGGTCTCCCGCTGCAGGCCCTGGGCAGCGCCGGCGGCACCAGCCGCGGCAACGCAGGACGCGTCGGCGCCGGCGGCACCGGCCGTGGCGCCCCGCAGGTCCGCAACAGCCCGTCCGCTGCTGGCTCCGCCGACACCTCGACGGTGCCCTACGTGCCGACAGTCCCCGGCCTCCTGCCCTTCGCCTCAACCGGGATCATCTCCACCTACTTCCCGGCCGGCCTGCGATGACCGCCGACCTCCCCTTCGCCGCGGCCAGGACCATCTCCACCAACTTCCCCGCCGGCCCCCGATGACCGCCGCGCCTCGCCAACATCCCCTTCGCCGCGGCCGGCACCATCTCCACCAACTTCCCGCCCGGTCTGCGATGACCGCCGCGCCTCGCCCTCGCTGACCGTGCTGGCCCCTTGGTTTCTTGCCGCGCTCTCGGCGCTGGTGCCCCTCGTCGCCTTGCATCTGCGCCGACGGCGGCGGCGCGCTGAAGTCGCCGCGCTGTTGCTTTGGCGCGATCTGCCCGGCGCGGGGACGTCGCGGCAGCGACGGCCACGGTTGGTCCTGCCCGGGCTCCTCGCGCTGCAGGCGCTGGTCGTCGTGCTGCTCGCCGTGGCCCTCACGCGACCGGGCCACGACCGCGCTGCGCCGTCGGCCGCCGCGGCGCCGGTCGCGTTCGTCGTGGACGGGTCGGTGCGCATGGCCATGACGGACGAGCGGCCGAGCCGGTTGGCCGCCGCGCGGTCGGCGGTGGCGCAGCGGCTCGCGCACCTGCCGGCGGGAACGCCGGTGAGCCTCGTCGCCGCCGGCGCTACCCCGCGGCTGCTCGTCCGCGACGCCCGCCCCGCGAAGGCGCGCGCCGCCCTCGCGCGTCTGACCCCCACGGCGCTGACCGCCGACCTGCGCGCCGCCCTGGCGCTCGCGGCCGGACAGCTGGACCGCACCGCCGGGACCGTCGTCCTCGTCCGCGCCGACGGCACCGCGACGCCCCGCGTCCGCCCCGCCGGCGGGCTGCGCTTCGCCGAGCAGGTCATCGGCCGCCCGGTCGCCAACGTCGCGCTCGGGCATCCGGTGGCCCGCTGCGGCGCGACCGCGGACGGCCCGACCGCCTGCCGGGTCCTCGTGACCGTCCGCAACGAGGGTGCCGCGTCCGCCCGCGCGCGGCTGACGGTGCGCGAGGGCGACCGCGACGTCGGCGCCCGCACGGTCGCCCTCGCCGCCGGCGGACGCGCCGACGTCGCCCTGCCCGCCGCGGCCGGCGCGCGCCTCGTGCTGCGGCTCGCACGCGGGGACGCGCTCGCGGCCGACGACACGACGACGGTCCGCGTCCCTGCCTCCACCCCCACGCGCATCGTGCTCGTCACGGACCGTCCCGCCACGTCCGCGCTGGCCCGGGCGCTCGCCGCGGCGCCCGGCGTGTCGCTGCGCCGCGTCGCCCCCACCGCCTTCCGCACCGCCGACGGCCGCGACGCGGACCTGCTCGTCCTCGACCGCTGGCTGCCGTCCGGCGCCGCCCTCCCCGCGGCCCGCGCGCTGCTCCTGGTGGCGCCGCCGCAGCTGCCCGGCGGCCGCGTGTCATCGCCCGCCCACGCGCTCACCTTCAGCGATCAGGACCCCGGCGCAGCCGTCCTGGCCGGCGTCGACCTCGCACCGCTGACCATCGACGCGGACGGACTCCGCACGATCACGCTCCCCGCCTCGCTGCACGCCGCCGCCTGGACAGCCGACGCCCCGCTCGTCGCGACCGGTCGCCTCGGCGATCCGCCCGGGACGCCCACCGCGCTGCTCGCGCTCGACCCCGAGCGCAGCGATCTCCCCCAACTTCCGGCGTTCCCGTTGTTGATGTCCAATCTCGTCGCGTGGTCGCACGGCACCACACACCCCGCGCTGCCCGCCACCGCGGCGCCGCGAACGCTCACCCTCCGCCCGGCCGCCGCCCCGGCCATGCTCCCCGCGCGCCGCGAGTGGTGGCCGTGGCTGGTCGCCGCTGCCCTGCTCGTCCTCCTCACCGAAGCAGCCGCCGCGGGATGGATCGCCGCCCGCGGCAGCACGACCGAGACGGCCCGGACGATGAACCTCGGTGCATCCCCCGCCGAGGCGACCGCGGCGCAGTCGATCGACGCGCGCGACAAGCCGCCAGGGACCGCCGCGCGATGAGCTTCGGTGGATCACCACGCCTTCCGGCCGCGGCGGCCGCGGCGCCATCGGTCGCCGCGCGCCCCGGCCCGATCAAGAGCGCCACTCGATGAGCTGCGATGAATCGCCACGCCCTCCGGCCACGGCGACCGCGACCCCATGGGTCGCCGCGCACCCCGCGACGATCAAGAGCGCTGCGCGATGAGCATCGCCGTGCCGCTCTGGCTCCTGGCCGCCATCCCCATCGCCCTCCTGGCCGCCGGCGCGCTCCGGCGTCCCTCCGAGCGCGCCCCCACCCTCCTCCGCGCCGCCGCCGCCCTGGCGCTCGTGCTCGCTCTCGCCCAACCCCACGCGGGTGCGCACCACGCACCTCCAACGCTGCTCCTCCTCGACCGCTCCGCCAGCACCGACGCCACGATGGTCGCGCGTGAGGACGCCTGGGTGCGCGCCGCGGTCCGGCAGCACGCGTGCGCGGCGCCGTGCCGGGTGATCGCGTTCGCCACGACGGCGGCGTTCAGCGACCAGCCCGGCACCGCCGCCGCCCAATCGCTCGACCCGGCCGGCACCGACCTCGGCGCCGCGCTGCGCCTGGCCCTCGGCGCGCTGCCCGGCGGCGGACGCGCCGTCGTCCTCTCCGACGGCCACGCGAGCCGCGGCGACGCCGACGCCCAGGCCTCGGCCGCCCGCCGCGCCGGCGTCCACGTCGACGCCGTCCCGCTGACGCCCGCCCCAACCGCCACCGACGCCGCCGTCACCCGCTTCACCGCCCCCTCGCCCGTGCGCAGCGGCGACGCGCTCCCGCTGTCGGCGACCGTCCGCAGCACCGTCGCGCGCACCGCCACGCTCACCCTCGCCCGCGACGGCGCGCCGATCGGCCGCCGCCGCATCACGCTCCGCCGCGGCGACAACCCGTTCTTCCTCACCTACCGCGCCCCCGCGGCCGGCTGGCACGCCTACCGGCTGGCGATCGCGCTCGACGGCGACACCACCGCGGCCAACGACGCCCTCGACGCGACCGCGCGCGTCGGCGACGCCCCGCGCGCCCTCGTCATCGAGGGAACACCCGGCCGTGCCGGCGCGCTCCCCGCGGTGCTGCGCCGTAACGGCCTGGCGGTCACCACGACCACCCCGAGCGCCTGGCCGTCGCCCGTCACCCTCGCCACCGCCGACCTCGTCGTCCTCGCCGACATCCCGGCCACCGCCCTCCCCACGTCCGGCGTCACCGCACTCCGCACCGCCGTGCGCGGCGGCACCGGCTTGTTCGTCCTCGGCGGCCCGCACAGCCTCTCGCTCGGCGGCTACGCCGGAACGCCCCTCGACGCGATGCTCCCCGTCCAGAGCCTCACGCCCGGCGGCGTCCGGCGCCGCCAACTCGCGCTCGAGCTCGTGCTCGACCGCTCCAGCTCGATGGCCGACCTCGCCACCTCCGGACAGGACACCAAGATCGCCCTGGCCCGCGCGGCCGCGCAGTCGGCGCTCGCCCTCACCGCCCGCGACGAGGACGAGCTCGGCCTGGTCGCCTTCGACGCCACCGCCCGGGTGTCGGTGCCGCTCCAGCGGGTGACGCCCGGCTCGTCGGCAGCCGTGGCCGCGCAGATCGACCGGCTCGACGCCGACGGCGGCACGAACATCCTCCTGGGCCTCCAACGCGGCATCGCCCAGGCCGAGCAGGGCACCGCCAAGGTCAAGCACATCATCTTGATGAGCGACGGTGTCTCGGAGCCCGGCGACTACGGTCCCGCGCTGGCCCGGCTGCGGCGCGACCGGATCACGCTGTCGACGATCGCGCTCGGCCCGGACGCCGACGCCACCCTGCTGCGCCGCCTCGCCCGCGACGCCGGCGGCCGCTTCGTCGCCGTGCCCGACGCCGCCCAGCTGCCGCGCGTGCTGGCGCAGGAGGTCCGCAGCAGCGCGCCGTCGGTGGGCTTCCGCGGACGCGCCGCGGTGCGCCTGGCCGACCCGAGCCCGCTGGCGTCCGACCTGTCCGGCACGCCGCTGCCCGCCCTCGGCGGCGCGGTCGTGACCCGCCTGCGCCCCGGCGCCACCGCCGCGCTGACGACGACCGTCGACGGCACGACCGTACCCGTGCTCGCGCACTGGCAGGACGGGCTCGGGCGCGTCGCCGTCTGGACGCCGGGCGCCGGCGACTGGGCCGGCGCGTGGGCCACCGGCCACCCCGCGACGCTCGCCGCCACCGCCCGCTGGACCGCCCGCGCGCTCGCGACGCCCGCGTTGACGCCCACCTCCGACCCGGCCGATCCCTCGCGGGTCATCGTCGATCCGCTTGCGACCGCAGGCACGACCCTCGACCTGGCTGACCTCGCCGCCACCGTCCGCACCCCGGCCGGCGCCACCCGCCCCCTGCCGTTCACGCAGATCGCACCGAGCCGGTACGCGGCATCGCTGGGCGGCCCGGGCGTCTACGGCCTCGGCGTGCGCACCCCCGGCACCACCACGGCCCAGGCGCTGATCGCCGTTCCCTACAACGCCGAGCTCCGCCCCCAGCCCGCCGACACCTCCGTCCTGGGAACGCTCGCGCGCGCGACCGACGGCCGCATCCTGAACCCGGCCGCCCCCGATGCCGCGCTGCGACCCGACGACGGGACCGCGCTGTGGCGAGCCTTCGCGGTCGCCGCCCTCCTGCTGCTGCTGGCCGATGTCGCCGCAGGCCGCCGCGCCCTCACCCCGCGCGGCTGAGGAGCTCGCCCGCGCGGCCCAGCGCGAGGATCTGCTCCAGTGCCGATTCCTCGACCGGCAGCGCTGTCGACCCCACGCCCGCCGCGACCGCGGCCGCCTGCACGCGAGTCACGAGCGCTTCCAGCCGCGACGCATAGGCCGCGCGCGTCACGGAGACCGTCGCCGTCTCGCCGGTCTCGGCATCGACCAGCTCCACCGGTCCGCCCGACAGCCCGAGCACCGCCGGGGACGTCTCGATCAGGTGCAACACCGCCGCGGCACGCCCCGCCCGCGACAGCTCGTCCATCGCCTCCGCCAGCGCCGGTGGCTCGACGAGTGCGTCGGTGATCAACACCACCAGGTCGGTCGCGACGCCACCGCGCCGCGCGTCGCGAATCCCCTCGGCCAGGGAGGTATTCCGCCCCCGCGGCAACGACTCCAACTCCTCCAACAACGCCCCCACCGCCCCCGGCCCACGCAGCGCCGCCCCGCCCCGCGCCGCACCATCGGCCAGCACCGCCACCCGCACCCCATCGCCGCGCAGCAGCGCCACGACCCCCAGCAGCGCCGCGAGCCGATCGGCGTGCCGCCGCACCATCGACCGGCTCCCATCGATCAACACCAACAACCCCGTGTCGCGATCGTCGGGCGACGTCTTCACGAACGCCTGCCCCAGCCGCGCGTAGACGTTGGCGTCGATCAACCGCACATCGTCGCCCGGCACGTACGGGCGGAACTCCGCGAAGTCCACGCCTCGTCCCCCCGGCGGCCCCACGGCCCCCCCGGCCACCGCCGCAGCCCCCGCCAAGATCGCCCCGAGGTGCGCGAGCCTCAGCTGCTCCAGCGCCCGGACGTCGCCGGCGTCCAGGAGCGGAGCCCCGTCCCCGACCGCCACCTGGCTCACGCCTCCGTGGCCACCGCGTCCAGCGCCTCGCCCACCAACGCGTCCGCGTCGACCCCCGCCCGCGCGGCATCGAACCCCAGGATCAACCGATGCCGCAGCGCCGCCGGCGCGATCGCCCGCACGTCCTCGAAGGACAGGCTCAGCCGCCCGTCCATCAGCGCCGCGACCCGCCCCGCCCGCACGAGGGCCTGCGCACCGCGCGGGCTCGGCCCCAGCCGGACGTGCGCCCGCGCGCCCGCCGTCGCCCCCGGCAGCTCCGGATGGAGCGCCAGCACGAGCCGCGTCGCGTAGTCGACGACCACCGGCGCCACCGGCACCGCCCGCGCCAGCGCGCTCATCCGCAGCAGCGCGTCGGGCTCCACGACCGGCGCCAGAACAGGCTCGTCAGAGCGATCCGCCGTCAGCGTCACCATCGCCGACAGCTCCTCGCGCGTCGGGAACGCGAAGTTCAGCTTCAGCAGGAAGCGATCCAGCTCCGCCTCCGGCAGCGGATAGGTCCCCTGCATCTCGACCGGGTTCTGCGTGGCCAACACGACGAACGGCTGTGGCAGCACGTGGCTCTCGTTGCCGACCGTCACGCGCCCCTCCTGCATGGCCTCCAACAACGCGCTCTGCGTCCGCGGCGCCGCACGGTTGATCTCGTCGGCCAGCACGACGTTCGCGAACACCGGCCCGGCGCGGAACCGCAGCCGCGCCGTGCCGTCCGGCGCCTGGTCCAACACGGTCGTCCCCGTGATGTCGGCCGGCATCAGGTCCGGCGTGAACTGCACGCGCCCCGGGCGCAGGCCCAGCACCGCGGCGAACGCCCGCGCCAGCGTCGTCTTGCCGAGCCCGGGCACGCCCTCCAACAACGCATGCCCGCCGGCGACCAGGCAGATCAGCGTCCCGCGGACCGCCTCGCGCTGGCCGACGACGACCTCGCCGACCGCGGACTCCACGGCCTCCGCGAGCCGCCGGAACTCCTCCGGCGCCATCGCGACCACCGGATCCGCCCCCGCCTCCGCCGCCGACCCGGACTCGATCAGGACGCAGGCCCCTCGGTGGCGGTCGCGCACGTCCCGAGCCCGGCCTGCGTCGCCAGGATCCCGACCTGCGCGGCGCCGATGCGCTCCACCGCCGTCTGGACGCCGGTGCGGTCGTTGTCGGCCGCGGCCTGCTTCATGGTCGTCAGCGCGGTGTTGGCCGCGCGCAGGGCCGCGCGGTACCGGTCCAGCCCGGACCGGTCGGCGGCCGGCGCCTTGATCGCGCCCAGGTCGCCCTCCAGCGACACGCCGATCGCGCGCGCACGGTCCGCGTAGTCGGCCAGGCCGGCCAGCGACGCCGGGGCCTTCAGCTTGGTCATCGTGGCGCTCGCCGACTTGCACGCGGCGTTCGCCTTCGCGGTGAACGCCGCGTGGGTGAGCGTCCCGCCCGGCGCGTCACCGCCGTCACCGCCGTCACCGCCGTCACCGCCGTTGCCACCACATCCCGCGACGGCCAGGGTCGCCATGGCGGCCAGTACGACAGTGCGTTTGCGTCCCCTGCTCACGGCACGGCACGCTATCGCACAAGCGGGCTAAGACGCCCGTTTCGCGGCGACCTTGCGGCGCGTCCGCGGCTCCTCCGCCGGGGTGATCGAGTCGAGCACGATCTGCAGCGCGCGGCCCATGCGATCGCCGGGGCGCGCGTTGCCCGGCGGGTGGGCGGCGCCGCCGAGCATGTCGAGCAGTAGCAGCGTGTCCTCAGTCGTGAGATCGCGCCGGACCCGCCCGGCGCGCTGGGCCCGCCGCAGGGGCTTGTCCATCATCTCGAGGAAGCGCTTGGCCATGCCCTCCTGGATCTCCTTGGGCACGCGGCGGTCGATGAGCTCGATGAACCCGCGGTCGCGGCCGAGCATGTCGACCGTCGTCAGCAGGAGCTTGACGTAGGCCTCCTGCGGATCGGCCTCGCGCGCGATGGTCTCCAGCGTCTCGAGGTTGTCCTCGAAGATGGCCAGCAGCAGGCTCTCGCGCGTGGGGAAGTGGCGATGCTGCGTCGCGCGGCCGACCCCGGCCGTGCGCGCCACGAGATCGAGCGGAGCGTCGACGCCGTGCTCGGCGAAGACCTGCCGCGCCGCGCCGATCATCGCCTCACGATTGCGGCGCGCATCCGAGCGCAGCGGCTTCTCTGGGCTACTCACCCGGACATTCTATTCGGGATCCCTAAGCCCGCGTGGCAGTTACCCCTTCTGATGCGCGATCTGGATCAGGTTGCCGCACGTGTCGTCGAGCACCGCCACGGTCACCGGCCCCATGTCGGTGGGCTCGACCGTGAAGCGCACGCCGAGCCCGCGGAGCCGCTCGTACTCCGCCGCGACGTCGGCGACCGCGAACGAGGTGTACGGGATGCCGTCGGCGACCAGCGCCGCCTTGAACGGCTTGGCCGCCGGGTGCTCGTCGGGCTCGAGGAGCAGCTCGGTGCCCTCCGGATCCTCGGGCGACACCACGGTGATCCACCGGAAGTCGCCGACCGGGACGTTGGTCTTCTCGGTGAAGCCCAAGATGTCGGTGTAGAACTGCAGCGCTCGTTCCTGGTCGTCGACGAGCACGCTGGTCAGGTTGATCCTCATGGACAGGAAGTTGTACCGGCTCGCGCGCCCTCAGCCCAGCGGCGGAGCCACGAAGCCGCCGAGCTCGCGCTCCAGCAGCTCGGCGAACCGGATCGGGGTCGCGTCCTCGTAGAGCGGGCCGAGGATCTGGACGCCGATCGGCAGGCCGTCGGCGGACTGCCCGATCGGCGCGACGGTGGCCGGGAGGCCCGGGACCGTCGCCAGGCCCGCCCACACCAGCTGGTCGGCGTAGTCATAGGACTCGCCGTCGATCGCGATGCGCCGCGACCAGGGGTCCGGGCTGTGGTCGTGGGCGAAGGC
>DASYBY010000104.1:0-11714 GCA_036500525.1 Baekduia sp.
GTGGTCAACGCGTTGCTGAGGCGCAGGCGGCGCAGGAGGCGGCGGGTGTAGTCGCCGATCGGGACCGAGGCGTTGCCGATCGAGAGGTTGAGGCCGCCCTTGCGCAGGCCGTAGATCGAGCCGATCTTCTGCGGATCGCCCTTGCGGACGACGAGCACGAGCTTGTTGGTGGCGAACGTGACCGGCCGCTGGCAGCGGCCCTCGTGGTAGAGCGCCTGGGCCTCGTTGGGCTCCGCCGAGAGGAACAGGTCTGCGGGCGCCCCACGCTCGATCTGCAGCTGCAGCGTGTTGGAGCCGCCGAAGGAGTAGGACGCGTCGCGCTTGATCTCCGGCATGACGTTGGTCAGCGACGTTGCGGCATACACGTTGAGGGCGCTCGCGGCGGTCGGGGCCGCGAGCATCAGCGCCGCGATGGCGCCGGCGAGCAGGAGGCGCTTCATGGCGTGGGGTCCTCGAGGTAGGTGTCGAGCTTCAGTCCGGCGGCGTCGAGGTCGACGGGCGCGGGCAGGCCGCCGAGCGGCTGGCCGGCCCAGCGGGTCAGGATCGCGTCGTGGCTGCTGGCCAGCGCCAGCAGGCGGCCGAGCAGGAGGCGCGTGCCGTAGTCGGTCGCCGCGGCGACGCCGCCGAGGTAGGTCCCGCCGACGAGCGTCTCGAGCTCGCGGCCGACCTTCAGCGCGCCGGCGCGCGATCCCACCTTGACCTGGTGGGCGAAGTCGCCGGGCGTGACCGCGTTGTCGGGGCCGAGCGCGGCGTTGAGGCGGCCAATGTTGGCGCGGTGGGCGGCGCGGGCCTCGGTGAGCAGCTTGCGCTCGCCCGGCGTCCAGGCGCCGTGCACGGCCAGCGCGGCGTCGAAGAAGGCGACCAACACGCCCTCGGCGACGGCGCCGAAGGCCAGGAAGCCGAGGTCGTCGCCGACGGGGGTCGCGGGCGCGAGGGCCGCTTGCGCCTGCGGGGCGACCGCCACCGCGCTCAGGGCAGCCGAGGCGCCGACGGCGAACATCTGGCGGCGGTTCACGCCTAGGATCTGCCTGTGCATCGGATCTATCCAATCACATCCGTCGCACTCGTCGTGGTCGCTCTCTGCGGCTGCGGCGGTGGGTCGGACCACGTCTCGACGGTGCGCACCACGCCGGCCGCGGCGCGCTCGGAGCAGCGTGCGGGAGCGATCACCGTCCGCGGCGACTACGCGCCCGATCAGCGCGGCCCGTACGCGCTGCACGGGCGCTACCGCGTGCGGTTCGCGCAGCGTGGCGCGGGGGTCGACTTCGCGACGGAGGTGCCGTTCACCGCCCACCTGGAGACCGTCGTCGATGGCGGTCCGGGCCGGGTGGTCCCGCTGTTCAAGCGCGCCGCGGCGAGCGGCACGACGACCGTCCGCGCCGACGGGCGGTTTACGTTGATGGTGGACTACGGCGACTCGCCCTACGAGATCGTCCTCACACCGCTGCGCTAGATGGGTTGTTGCGCGAGGCGGTCCGGGCGATCGGTGGTCGCCGATCGACCGCACCGAACCCGCGGAACGACCCATCTGGGCGCTGTGGTTTGATCGCGGGCATGGGCGACGTGCGCGAGGTGCCGGCCGGAGACTTCGACTACGAGGCCGGCGGGCACGGCTACGCGCTGCGGCGCCGGCCCGATTCGCGGATCGCCGCGCTGGTGCACGCGAGTCTCGGCGACGCGCGCACGGTGCTGAACGTCGGCGCGGGCGCCGGGTCCTACGAGCCCGAGGATCGCTACGTCGCGGCGGTCGAGCCGTCGGCGGCGATGCGCGCGCAGCGCCCCGCGAGCCTTGCCCCCGCGATCGACGCGACGGCCGAGCGACTGCCGTTCGACGACGACAGCTTCGACGCCGCGATGGCGATGGTGACGATCCACCAGTGGTCAGATCTTGCTGCGGGATTGCGCGAGCT
Source organism: Baekduia sp. (assembly GCA_036500525.1). Taxonomy (GTDB): domain Bacteria; phylum Actinomycetota; class Thermoleophilia; order Solirubrobacterales; family Solirubrobacteraceae; genus Baekduia. Next base: position 1,911 of record DASYBY010000104.1, read on the forward strand.
GCGGCGGGTGAGCCGCGGGCCCATCGTCCTCCTGACCTTCGACGCCGAGGCGCTGCTGGACTTCTGGCTCAACGACTACGTGCCCGAGGTCATCGCCGTCGAACGCCGCCGCTTCCCCGCCATCGCCGACGTCGTGGCGAAGCTCGGCGGCGACGTGGAGGTCACCGCGGTGCCGATCCCCCTCGACTGCGTCGACGGCTTCGGCGAGGCCTACTACGGCCGGCCCGAGGCCTTCCTCGACCCCACCGTCCGCCAATCCCAATCCGGCTGGATGCTCGCCGACCCCCGCGCCGTCGAGCGCGGCGTCACCCTCCTTCGCGCCGACCTCACCTCCGGCGCCTGGGACGCCCGCCATGCCCACCTCCGCACCCGGCCCGAACGCGTGGGGGCGGTGCGCCTCATCGTGGCGCGGTAGGCCGCCCTCAGCCTCCGAAGTCGAAGCCGATCTTGCGGGCCCGCGGACGCCGGCGCACTCCCGCCGCCTCCGCAGGCGGCGACGGCGACCGCCACCGCCATCGCGGCCAGCGCCGTGGTCGCCGGGCGATTCCCCCGCCGCCGGCCCGTCACTCGATCACGTCGCGGCCCAGCGCGACGGCGATGTCCTCCGGAGTACAGCCGGCCTCGAGCGCCTGCCTGGCCGTGATCTCGATCAGCGCCTGACGACCGGGTATCCGCGGCTCGGTCACCAGTGCCTCCAGCGCGACAAGCACGTGGACGGCTTCGTAGACCTGCAGCCCGTCCACAGCGAACCGTGACGGCAGCTCATCGAGCCGCCGCCGGAGCCGAGGACTGACGTCGACATGCTCGCCGTCGAACACGTCCTCCCAGCTTGTACGTCCACGGCCCCTCGGCGGCATCTGTCGCCCAGGGTACGCGTGACGTCGTTCAGGTTGCCGCTTGGGGCTACGCGGCGACCGGCAGGCGGCCGAGTGCGTCGGCGGCCGGCGTGAAGTCGATGCCCTGGTCGGCGGCCACGGGTGCGTAGGTGAGCTCGCCGGCGGCGACGTTGAGGCCGGCGAGGAAGCCGGGATCGGAGGTCAGGGCGGCGGTGACGCCCTGGTCGGCGAGCTTCAACACGTAGGGCATGGTCGCGTTGGTCAGCGCGAACGTCGACGTGATCGGCACGGCGCCCGGCATGTTGGCCACGCAGTAGTGGGTGACGCCGTCGACCTCGTAGGTCGGGTCGGTGTGCGTCGTCGGGCGTGAGGTCTCGAAGCAGCCGCCCTGGTCGATCGACACGTCCACGAGCACCGCGTGCTGCTTCATCAACCCCAACTGCTTGCGGGTGATGACGTGCGGCGCCTTCGCGCCGTGCACCAGCACCGCGCCGATGACGAGGTCGACCTCGGGCAGCATCCGCTCGATGCTCAACGTGGTGGAGAACACCGTCGAGCAGCGGTTGTTCAACAAGAAGTCCAGCTCGCGCAGGCGGTCGATCGAGCGGTCGTAGACGTAGGTCTCGGCCCCCATGCCGATCGCGATCTCCGCCGCGGTCAGCCCGACCACGCCGCCGCCGATGACCATGACCTTGCCCGCGGCGACGCCCGGCACGCCACCCAACAAGAGCCCCCGGCCACCCAGCGGCTTCTCCAACATGAACGCGCCCGCCTGCGTCGCGATCTTGCCCGCCACCTCGCTCATCGGCGCCAGCAACGGGAGCCGGCCCTTCGCGTCGGTCACCGTCTCATACGCGATGCAGGTCGCGCCCGAGGCCATCAGGCTCTGCGTCAGCTCGGCCGCCGGCGCCAGGTGCAGGTACGTGAACAAGGTGTGGCGCGGCTCCAACATCGCCACCTCCACCGGCTGCGGCTCCTTGACCTTGACGATCATGTCGCTCCCGGCGAACACGGCGGCGGCGTCGGCCACGATCTGCGCGCCCTGCTCGACGTACTCCACGTCCGGGATCGCCGATCCGTCCCCCGCGCCCCGCTGGATGAGGACCTCATGCCCACGGTCCACGAGCTCGCGCACGCCCGCGGGCGTGATCGCCACCCGGTACTCATCCGTCTTGATCTCCGTCGGGACGCCGATCCTCATCGCTGCCTCTCCTCATTCGTCACTGCCGATGTGGTGCGATGATGTGCCGCGCCACTCCGAGTGACAAGCCTTCTGAGGAAAGACCGTGGAAACCACAGCCATCGACGAGACGGACTTCCGGATCCTCAACGCCCTCGTCGCGAACGGAAGAGCCTCGTTCGCCAGCCTGGGCGAAGCGGTGGGGCTCAGCCCGCACGGCGCGGCCGACCGCGTCCGCCGCCTGCAGCGCGCCGGGGTCATCACCGGCTACACGGCGACGATCGCGCTGGAGAACGTGGGCCGCAGCCTCGACGCCTTCATCGACGTCCGCCTCATGCCCAAGACCTCACCCGACAAGTTCGAGGCCTTCTGCCGCGAGCTGCCCGCGGTGCAGGAGCTGGCGTTCGTCACCGGGCGCTTCGACTACCACGTGCGCGTGGCCTGTCAGAACGCCGACGACCTCGACGCTACCGTCAGAGCCATCCGCCGCGACGGCGGCGCGGCCCAGACCGAGACGCGCATCGTGCTGCGCGCGACGTCCTACCACCAGCCGCTGACCTGACCCACCCCCTCCAGCAGCACGCTCCACGCTCCCCAGGAAGATCGACTTGCCCAGCGACGCCCCCACCCGCCCCGCGGGCGCCCAGCGCCCGATGGCCCTCTCCGTCCGCGGATTCACCAAGACCTACGCCGGCGGCTTCACCGCCGTCGAGGGCCTCGACCTCGACGTCCCCGACGGCGCCTTCTTCGGGCTCCTCGGCCCCAACGGCGCCGGCAAGACCACGCTGATCGGCGCCGTCTGCAACCTCGTCCGCCCCACCGCGGGCGCGATCGAGATCTTCGGCCACCACCACGACGCGCGCGAGGCCCGCCGCCTCGTCGGCCTCGCCGAGCAGGACATCAACCTGGACCGCTTCCTCAACGTCGACGAGGTCCTCATCTACCACGCGGGCTTCTTCGGCATGGGCCGCGCCCGCGCCCGGCAGCGCGCCGCCGAGTTGATGGAGGTCTTCGACCTCTCCGCCAAGGCCAAGGTCCGCCCCGGCGCGCTCTCGGGCGGCATGCGCCGGCGCCTCCTCTTCGCCCGCGCGCTCATGCACGAGCCGCGCCTGCTGATCCTCGACGAGCCCACCGCCGGCGTCGACGTCGAGCTGCGCTCCGAGCTGTGGGAGTACACGCGCCGGCTGCACCAGGCCGGCACGACGATCCTGTTGACCACGCACTACCTCGAAGAGGCCGAGGCGCTGTGCGAGGAGATCGCGCTGATCCGCGGCGGGGCGATCATCGCCCGCGACACCGCCGCCGGCCTGCGCGCCCAGTACGGCGCCGACGACATCGCGGAGGTCTACCTGCGCGCGATGTCCGACGCCGCCGCGCTCGAAGAGGCCGCGGCATGAGCGCCCACGTCCACGCCGAGGGCGAGAACGCCGCCGCGCTCGCCCACGAGAGCCTGCCCGACCCCGACGCGCCGTTCGTCGAGGAGCGCCGCGGCCTCTGGTGGCTGTGCGAGCGCGAGATCGTCCGCTTCCTCAAGCTGTGGATGCAGACGCTGACGGCGCCCGTCGTCTCCACGCTGCTGTTCATCGTGGTCTTCGGCCTGGCGCTCGGCGACCGCATCGCCGCGGTCGACGGCGTCCCCTACAAGCAGTTCATCGTCCCCGGCCTGCTTGTCCAGGCGATCCTCACCGCGGCGTTCTCCAACAACAGCTCGACGGTCATCCAGGCGCGGATGGACCGCTTCATCAACGATGTGCTCGCCAGCCCGCTGCGCTGGTGGGAGATCAACATCGGGTTGGCGATCGGCGGCGTGGTCCGCGGGCTGCTCACCGGCATCCTGCTGCTGGTGCTGGCCGTGGCGATGACGGGCATCGGCGTCGCGGAGCCGTTCGTGCTGCTGGCCGCCACCGTGCTCGTCCTGATCGCCTTCGCCCAGCTCGGCGTCATCACGGGGATCTACGCGAACTCGTGGGACTCGGTCGCGTTCGTCAGCTCGCTGGTCATCCTGCCGCTGAGCTTCCTCGGCGGCACGTTCTACTCGGTCGACCGCCTGCCCCCGGCGTGGGAGGTCATCTCCCACTTCAACCCCATGTTCTACATGGTGCAGGCCTACAAGATCGGGTTCCTCGGCCAGGGCGACGTGTCGACCTGGCTGGCGCTGCTCGTCCTCGTCGCGCTCGCCGGCAGCCTCAGCGTGTGGTGCGCGTGGCTGTTCCGGACGGGCCATCGCCTGAAGCCCTGAGGTCGGGGTCGGCCATCGCCGCGCGCAGCTCGGGGTCGCGCTCCACGCCGCGGATGAGCACCGACAGCGAGGTCCCCAGCAACGCCGGGGAGACGTGCTCGCGGTCGGTGACGCGCATCAGCCCGAGTCCCATGGACAGGCCGAGCATCACGTTGGCGAGGTGACGGGAGGCCTCGGGGGAGCTGTCCATCCCGGCGTCGGCGGCGCTCTCGGCGGCGAACCCCGCGAACATCTGCCGCAGCGCCTCCAGGCCGGCGGCGAAGCGCACGCGCAGCTGCTCGTCGCGGGCGGAGGCGAGCCAGAACTCGATGAGCAGCCGGAAGGCGTCGGGCGCCTCGTCGAGCTCGTTCATCCACTGGTCGCTGCCGGCGAGCGGGCGCTTCCAGGTGGTCTCGTCGCGATCGAACAGCGCGACCTGCTCGGCGATCTCGGCCGCCAGGTACTCGTCCATCAACGCGACCAACAGGTTGTCCTTGGAGCCGAAGTGCCCGTAGAGCGCGCCCTTGGTGAGGCCGGCCTCCTCGGCGACGTCGTCGAGCGTCGCGCCCGCGAAGCCGTGGGCGGCGTAGACGCGCGCGGCGGCCTCCAGCAGCCGCGAGCGCGTGGCGGCCTTGCGGACGCTGCGGTCGAACGCACCGCGGGGCATCAGCTTGACCCATACCGGTCAGTACATATACTCATCCGCACGCTTCCACGCTATCGCGAGAGGACGACGACCATGCGCGCAACGCTGCCCCCTGGCCCCCGACTGCCGGTGACGCTGCAGACGATCGGCTGGTGGACCCGCCCGACGGGCTACCTCGAGAAGCTGCGCACGCGGTACGGCGCGCGTTTCACGATGCAGCTGCTGGGCCAGCCGCCGTTCGTCGTGCTCTCCGACCCCGAGGACCTGCGCGAGCTGTTCACCGCGCCGCCCGAGGTGCTGCACCCCGGCGAGGGCGCGCGGATCCTGGAGCCGGTCGTCGGCCCCCATTCCGTGATCCTCCTCGACGAGGCGCCGCACCTGGAGCAGCGCCGGCTGATGCTCCTCGCCTTCCACGGCGAGCGCATGCAGCGCCTCACCGGCCTGATGTCCGAGCTGACCGATCGCGAGCTGGACGGCTGGCCGACCGACGCGCCCGTCGTGCTGCACCCGCGGCTGCAGGGCCTGACGCTCGAGATCATCCTGCGGGCGGTCTTCGGGCTGGACGAGGGCGCGCGGCTGGACCGGCTGCGCGACCTGCTCACGGCGATCCTGTCGTTCGGCGACAGCCCGGTGTCGCTGCTGCCCGCCGCCCAGCGCCTGATGAGCGGCCGGGGTCGCTTCGGGCGGTTCGAGGAGGATCGCGCCGAGGTCGACCGCGAGCTGTTCGCGCTGATCGCCGACCGCCGCCGCGAGGGCGGCGAGCGCGACGACGTCCTGGCCATGCTGCTGGCCGCCACCCACGCCGACGGCGCGCCGATGGCCGACGCGGAGATCCGCGACGAGCTGGTCACCGCGCTGGTCGCCGGCCACGAGACGACGGCGTCGTCGCTGGCCTTCGCCTTCGAGCAGCTCGCGCGCGTGCCGCACGCCCAGGAGCGCCTCGCGACCGACGACGACACCTACCTCGACGCCACCATCAACGAGGTGCTGCGCCACCGGCCGGTGCTCCCCAACGCCGAGCCGCGCCTGGTCAAGCAGGAGATCACGATCGGCCCGTGGACCTACCCGGCGGGGATCGTGCTGATCGCCAGCGCCGCGCTCGTGCACCACGATCCGGCGATCTACCCCGAGCCCTACGCGTTCCGGCCCGAGCGCTTCCTGGGGTCGAAGCCCGGCACCTACACGTGGATCCCGTTCGGTGGCGGGCGCCGCCGCTGCCTCGGCGCGAGCTTCGCACTGCTGGAGATGCGCCTGGTGCTGAAGGCCGCGGCACAGCGCTTCACCGTCGCGCCCGCGGGGCCGGCGCAGCGCGTGCGGCGCCGGATGATCACGATCACGCCGGGCGACGGCGGGCGGGTGCGGTTGACGCCGCGGGCGGGTGGGCCGGCGGCGCGGTCGGCGGCCGCGGACGCCGTCGCGGCCTGAGCCGGACGGCGCCCGCGGGATCAAACCCCTAGGCCACGCTCTCCCGCCGCAGGTCGTCGGCGAGCCGCCGCACCTCGCCCGGGCTCCGGCCCAGGCGCAGCGCGACCGCGCGCAGACGCGGGCCGCTGTGCTCGGTCAGCTCGCGCGCGATGACCGCGCGCTCGCCGGGCGTGACGAGGACACCGCCGGGCAGCGGGTAGTGCGACGTCGGCAGGCGCGCACCCGCGAGGCCCAGCCGGCGCATCCGGCTGCGGACCGCGTGGTCGGAGCGGCCGAGCAGCCACGACAGCGCGCTCGGGTGCGACCCGACGTGGCGGCGCATCAGCCGGTCCTCGGCCTCGGTCCAGCGCCGGCCCTCGCGGTCGTAGGCGATCGGCTCGGCGACCGTCAGGCCGAGGTGGCGCAGCCGCCCGCGGACGGCCTCGGGCGTGCGGACCAGCTCGACCGCCGCCTGGTCGACGCTGAGCCCGCGGGCCACGAGCGCCTGCAGCGCCTGGTCGTCGGCCGTGAGCCAGCGGCGCGCGTAGTTGCCCAGGCCCAGCTTGCCGGCGCGGGCGCTCACCGCGCCGGGCGTGCGCGTGGCGCCGAGCCGGTGGGCGATCTCGACGCAGGTCGCGCCCGACGCGTAGCCGGCGCGCACCACGCGGTCCTCGGCCGCCGTCCAGCGGCGGCGCGGCGGCGGACGGTGCACGCCGAGCTGCTGGGCGCGGCGGCGCAGGCCGTCGGCCGGGCGCCCGAGCGCGGCGGCCACGTCGGCGACCGACCGGCCCTGCGCCCACGCGGCGCGGATCGCGTCGTCCTCGGCGGCGGTGTAGCGCGGCGGCGCGCTCGCGGCGCCCGTCAGCTGGGCGCGGCGCCGCCGGACGCGATCGCCCGGCACGCCGAGCTGGCGGGCGACGACCGAGGCCGGCAGCCCCGCGCGCGTCGCGGCCACGATCAGCCGATCGTGCCCCTCGCTCCAGCGCTCGCGCCGGTCGGCGATGTGCAGGACGCGGCGGCGGTTGGTGATGGCGTCGGCCGAGCGGCCGAGCTGCTCGGACATCGCCCGCAGCGGCGTTCCGGTGCGGTAGAGGTCGGCCAGGAGCGCGTCTTCGTGGCCGGTCCAGCGAGCGGCCACCGCCCTATCCCCGGCTCGACGCGGTGACGGCCTCCCCGAGGAGCACCGGGGCCGGGTACCCCTCCTCGGCCAGCGAGGCGGTCCACCCCGCGAGGTCCGGGGCGCCGTGGTGCAGCACCCGCAGCGTGTCGTGCCGGTCCGTGGTCTCCACGTCGCGCACGTCGCGGTGCAGGAACAGCTGCCAGCGGATCGAGCCGCGCTCGTCGGCGGCGTCGAAGCCGTCGGGGAAGCGGAGTTCAGAGGTGTTCATGGGGGTCTCCTTCGCGCAGGGGCTATCGGCGACGAGGCGACCATGACCCCTTGCGGCGTCAACCATGAACGCTGCACCGTCAAATCTAGCACCGCGCGGCCTACCATGGACTAGGTGAACGTCCCCACGAGCAGCCTGCTCGACGTCCGGCTCGCCGCGCTCCGCGTCGGGTCCTGGCTGGGATGGCTGTCGGTCGCCGCCGTGCTCGCGGGTCTCGCCCTCGGGCTCCCCGCGCAGAACGTCCCGGCGCTGCTCGTGCTGACCGGGTGCGCGGCCGCGGCCAACGCGGTCGTCGCGCGCGTGCCGTCGCTGTGGTGGACCGAGGCCCGGCGCGGCGAGTGGATGCTGCAGCTGTGGTCGGCCGGCCTGGTCGTGCTGACGGCGACGTTCGTCCTGGTCGGCGGCGCGAGCTCCGACCTCGACCTCCTGTTGTTCCTGGTGTTGCCGTTCCTGGCGACCGTGCACACCGGCCCGCGCCGCGCCGCCTGGCTGGGCGTGGCGCTCGCGTCGTTCGTAGTGGTCATGGCGCTGGCCGCCGATCCGCCGCCGACCGGGCAGGTCGCGCTGCGCAGCTGCCTGCTGGTCGCGGCCACCGCGCTGGCGATCGTGCTCGGCGAGCTGACGCGCCAGGCGACCGCCGCGCAGGCCGAGCTGCATGCGCGCGCCGAGCTGGAGCACACGCTGCTGGCCGAGGCGCACCACCGCGTCAAGAACAGCCTGCAGACCGTCGCCGACCTGCTGCTGCTCGGCCGCCCGGCCGAGGGCGGGCGGGCCTTCGACGACACCGCCGAGCGCATCCGCGCGATCGCGGTCGTCCACCGACTCCTCGCCGAGGAGCGCGGCGACCACGTGGCCGCGCGGCCCCTGCTGGAGCTGATCGCCCAGGGCCAGGCGTGCGACGCGCGCATCGACGTCGCCGACGTCCAGCTCGACCCGACCTGCGCCCAGCACCTCGGCGTGGTCGCCAACGAGCTGATCGCCAACGCGGTGCAGCACGGCGGCGCGCCGGTGGCGATCGAGCTGGCCGGCGAGGGTGCGCTCACGCTGACGGTGACCGACGGCGGCGATCACCTCGCCGCGACGCCGCACGGACTTGGCCTCCAACTCGTGGAGCGGGTCGTCGACCGCGGCCTCCACGGATCCTTCACCCTCGCCGCCGGCGCCGGCGGCACGACGGAGGCACGCGTGACCTTCAACGTGGACCGCACATGAGGATCCTCATCGCCGAGGACGACCCGGTCATCGGGCTCGGCCTCGCCAAGCGGGTCGCCGCGCTCGGCCACGAGCCGCTCGGGCCGGCCTGCGACGGGGTCGAGGCGGTGGAGATGGCGCGCTCGGAGCTGCCCGACTTGTACTTGTTCGACGTCGACATGCCGCGCCTCGACGGCCTCGCCGCGGCGCGCGCGCTCACCGCGGAGGGCCTGCGGCGCCCGGTCGTCGTCATCACCGGCGTCCGCGAGCCCGACCTCATCGACCGCTGCATCGCCGACGGCGTCAGCGCCTACCTCGCCAAGCCGATCGACGACCGCCAGCTCGACGCGAGCATCCGCCTCGCCGCCACGCGCCACGCCGAGTTCGAGGCGCTGGAGGCCGAGGTCAGCAAGGCCCGGCAGGCACTGGACGACCGCAAGCTCGTCGAGCGCGCCAAGGGCGTGTTGATGGAGGCCATGTCGTTGAACGAGCCCGACGCCTTCAAGCGCATCCAGCGCGCCGCCCGCAACCGCAACTGCAGCATCGCCGACGTGGCGCGCGACATCCTTCAGCGCGAAGATCTGCTGCGCGATCCGACGGCGGCGCCGCCCGCGGTCTGAAGCTCGCCGTCGCCGCCGACCTTGCGATCGGCCGCGGCGCGCAGCCCCACCAGGCACCCGACGGCGGTCGCCACCGACAGGCCGACCAGCGGCAGGCCCCAGCCGTTGCCGGCGTCGTGGAGCAGGCCGAGACCGATCGGGCCGATCGCCGCGAGCAGGTAGCCGACCGACTGCGCCATGCCCGACAGCGCCGCGGCGTGCGGCGCGTCGGCGGCGCGGAGGATCAGGAACGTCAGCGCGAGGCTGAAGAGCGCGCCGCTGCCGAGGCCGAGCAGCGAGACCCAGAGGACCGCCGCGCCGGTGCCGAGCGCGTCGAGCCCG
>DASYBY010000105.1:0-18412 GCA_036500525.1 Baekduia sp.
CGACCCACTGGATGTCGGCGAGCGTCGAGTGGAGCTCCACGCCGAGCGTCTGCAGCGCGACGTTGACGATCGTCGTGTCGAGGATCGACATCATCGAGCCGAGGACGACGACGAAGCTGATCCGCCAGATGTCCCGCCCCAGCGGCTCGGCGGCGGACGATTTGTGACGGCTCCTGAACATGAGGTGCCTAACTATATCTGCGGGGCGGCCTGGCCTCGCCCTCGGCGCGGACTGCCACGAAGTTCGCGTGCGCGCCGCGTCGGCCGCACGCGCAACGCGACTAGACCCTGGGATCGATCGACCAGGCGCGAGTCGGCGGCCGCCCGCCCATGACCTCCTCAATCTCGACGGACCACTCGGCCATCGCACGCAACGACTTCGAGTTGTCGCGCAACGCCCTGAGGCGCAGGATCTCCTCGTCGCGAGATCGCTGAGGCTCACGGGGGGCGTCGTCAGATTCGGAGAACACAAATACAGAGGCCATGAACATGACTTAGCGCGCGCACACGCCACATCGAGACGACAACTGATCCGCCGCAGTTGCGTCCTCACAGAACTGCGGACCAGGTGGGCAGACGCTGGTTGGAGTCGGCGTCAGCTCTGAGGCACGGCGGCGTCCGCCCCAGCGCCGCCCCGGCGACGAGCGTCCCGGTCGGCCGAGACGGCGACGGCCCGCGCGAGGCGCAACACAGCTCGGATGCCTGCCTGCTGCTCGGGCTTGCGCGCGTAAATACGGCCCGGCGCGCACTGTTCGGCAGCGGTCGTCAAGCACACGAGGGGCCAGGGCTGGTGGTACCGCTCGATCAGGGCCGTCGCCAATGCGAGGTTTTCCCGCCGGCGGCCGAAGATCTGCCACTCATCAGCCTGCACCGCCATGCCGACACCGCGCACGGCGACCTTACGGATCAGCCGGTGAGTCGCCTCGTGGTGCCACCATTCCCGACCGAAGACCGGCCGATCCACGCCGAGCAACTCGTGGAACGGAGCCATCGGCACCTCTTTGCGCCGCCAACCGGCCGACTCCAACTGAGCGGGCGTCGCGATCTCTAGCCGCGGGCCGAGCGTCCGCATCGCCACGCCGCTGCGTCCGGCGGCGACCAGGCCGTCGATCACGGTCCGGTCGTCACCCGGCTGGACGATCGTGTCAAACAGCTGGCGACGCCGCTGCGGCGGGCCAACCGGGATCGACGTCGCGAGGACGCGATCGCTGAACACCGCCTCCGCCAGTTCGTTGACGTCGATGTCGACGCCAAGCAGATCGAATGCCGTGGGGTCGTTGCGGCTGGCGCGCAGCCAGAGGACACGGACCCGCCCCTCCACCCCCAGCAACGCACGGAGGTGTTCGTCGTAAGAGCCGTACGGACGCTCGCCGAGCACCGCCGTGAGGTGTGAGATCTCCGTCTCGTCGGCCCGCGCACAGGACCAATCGTGATGGGTACCCGTGGTCAACGCGTTCTCGACGCTCGCAAGATGTCGCTCCGAACCTCCGAGCGCTAGCCCAGCGAAGCGGAGCGAGCCAGGCGTCTGGTGATGCTGCTCAAAACCGAGCACGCAGCGACCCGGACCGTCTCCCGATCCCCTTCGCTTGCTATCACGCCGAGCCTCCACGGCGAGACCGTAAGCCTCCTCGTAGAACACTCGGCGCCGGTCGAGAACGAACAGGGCGCGGATCGCCAAGTCGACCATCTCGAAAATACCCTCACGAAGATGCGCATCGAGCCTTCCACGGCCGATCCCCGCACGATCAGCAAGAACATCCAATTGGAGACCATCGACGCAGGTGCCCGCCACGAGCATCTCCACCGCAGCCAGGGCAAGTTTGCAGAGCGGCCCGGCATGGGCCGCAGCTGCATCGCGTCCCTTTACGACGCGGGCGGCGAACGCGCACACCTTCGCCAACCGCTCCTGGACGAACCCCATGTCGATGGTCGCAAAGTCGACCGGCTGCAGCTGACGGTTGTCGAAGTGCCGTCCGCGGCCCTCGTCGAGGACCCGGCCCAAAAACGCGGATTCCTCGGGCGGCGCCGACCGCTCGACGTCGGGGGTCCCCGTTCCAGACACGTACTCGTCTGGACGCGCGGAACCCTCCGCCTCTGGCGGCACCGCACTCCCAGCATGATCGTCGGCTTCGTGCACTCGGACCTCGACAAGGCAGGGGTTCTCTCCACTGGACCGCCGAGCACATCATGCCGCGTGCAACCGTCTAGACGTATCCAATTCCCGACAATCCTGACCACCCGCCGTTTGGCGGCGTCCTAAGTGCGACGAGTTCCCGAGACGGTCTTGTATATGCCTTGTATGGCCGATTCGACGTTTTAATGATGCCGCTGGTCGCAGCTGGTTCACCGGGTCACAAACGCCATGACCACCCTTAGACCAACTTCACGCATGCCCGCAATGGCCCGACACCGCGCCGCCCTGTCCGAGCGGAGCTAGCGATGGCATCTCTCTGGGAAGAGATCGGTTCACCCCACCGTGACGGTCGGTGGTTCATCCTCGACACAGAAGATGCGACGGAAGTCATCGCGCCGCCCGGCGTCCGGCTACTGCCTCGCGCGTGGGAGACGCCCGCGCCATGGATCGGTGGCTGGCGCGCCGCCGCGTGGGACTGCCGTCACCAAGATCGCTACCCCGAGCGTGACATCCCCGATTCTGTCGCAGACCTCTCGACACGAGAGGCACTACGGCTTCTAGGACTTCGGCACCTGGACGCCGTCAAGGGACTCATGGAGGAGCAACTCTTCGCGGCGTCTTCGTTCGGCCAGCCGGCCCGCCGAGCGCTCCTAGACGATCGGAATGCGCAGGCGTCCGCGCAACTCGTCACCTGGGTCCTCAACGAGCTCGGATCCGCGTTCCCGGAGGAGCAGTGGATCGCCCCCGGCCCGAGCCTGTTCGCGCGAACAGTGCCGGACACGTTCGAAGAACTCATGGACGCGCTGCCAGCCGCAGAGACGAGCGGGTTCGACATGCTGGTCGTCTCAACCCAGCCCGATTCGCACCGGGTGCCCCTCGCCGCCATCGAGTGCAAGCGCTATGCCCGGGATGACCAGGGTGAGACGACAGCAGCAAGCACCTTTAAAAGGTTGGCCAGGGCGGCGGACATCTCCGCAACGCCTGCCCCCATACGCCACGCGGTGAAGCTCGGCCGTCAGCCGCTCACGTCTCCCGTCCAGGCGGCGGAACACCTCGTTGTCATACAGGGAACGGATCGCGCGGCGGCACACTGCACCGCCGCAGGCTGTGGTGCGGTGCAGCACACCGATTCGCTGGACCTGATCGCCGCCCACTGCGCAGGAAGCGAGCATCGAAGGCAACAACGCTCGATGACGATCGTCGATGGCGTCGTCGGCCTAGTAATCGTGGCCATCTCGCTAGGGCCAGTCGTACGCATGGCCAACGTCGCGAAGGAGCTGCTTGGGCTTCTGGGCTCCGCAGAGAACGCAACGGCGTTCATCCCCGCCGCCATGGTCTTTACGACGGTCGACTCCTCACGGCCCGCGCTTCCACGACCCGCTTCCGAATCAACGGCGACAGCCTCGCCACCAACGGAAGAGCACCACAGCGTCGCGAGAGCCGTCTGAGCCTCGCCACCGTTTCCAGGCGTACAAGGTGCGTCCGAGTCCCGGTGAGCTGACCGAAGCCCAGAAGCGTGCGAGATTTGTCGAAGCGATCGACAACAAGGACACCATGTTCTTAGGACCGATTGGCCTGAGGCCCGTTTGCCCTCAGACAACCCGAGCTGGCCCCCGCGTCATCGACGAGCTCGTTGGGCTGACGAGCGCGGCGCCGGTCCACCTCGACGACCTGTCGGAGGACTTCGTCGCGACGTTCCGAGTCGGCTTGAGCGACTGACAGACGACCAGGGACCCAAACCTTCGCGTGCAGCGACTCTCACAGGTTTGGGCAAGGCGAGCCGCCCGAAGCGGATACCCGCCCGCGATTCGGACCAGAACGGACCGCACTGCACGTCCTCCCACTCTGCCGGCACCCATCGGGGGCCGTCACTTTTCGGACCTGCGACCGCCCGTGCTTCGACCCGGGATCGCCGCGGTCTGCGCAGCGGCGACGGGCGCGATGCCGCCGGCGGTGATGCCGAGCGGCTGGCCGCCGATGCGGCGGCCGAGGTCGGCGGTGGTGACGACGTAGGTCGGCGACGGTCCGGTCTGGCGCACGGGCTGATCGTCGGCGTGCGGTAGGCGGTCCAGCGGTAGGCAACGCTCGTCGGCGGGGCGATCCAGAGTGGCGCGACACAGGTGAGGGTCGCGCCGACGCGCGGCGTGCCCGCGATCCTCGCGGGCCGGGTGGAGGCGACCGGCGCCCAGGGTTCGTCGCGGTGGTCGATGAACGCGCGCAGCGCGCTGACCTGGGCGAAGACCGAGGGGCCGGTGCCGCAGCGGTTGCCGAGCCAGCTGGCCACGCCGGCTTGGCGGACAGCACCGGACCGGGTCCTGACGAGGAGCGGCCCGCCGCTGTCGCCTTGACAGATCGAGCGTTGGGGCGCTTGCGCGCAGAGCATCACGTCCGGGAGGAACGCATGGTGGTAGGCGGCGTTGTCGGCGTGGCGCCAGGAGTTGGTGCAGTGCGCGTCGGCGATCGTGGTGAGCGCGGCGCGGTGGAGGCCGGTGCGGCCCGAGGACGGCGGCCCGGAGGTGCGCGAGCTGATCGCGCCGCGCCCGAGGAGCTCCACCCGCCGGCCGGCGCGGACCGGCGCACCGAGGAGACGGATCGGCGCGATCCCCGACACCGGGCGATCGAGGGCGACGACCGCCACGTCGTACCGCGCCGCCACCGGGTTCTCGGTGCCGTCGAGCTGCGCGGTCACGTACCGGGGCTCTGCGGCGAAGGCTGTGGCGCGGCGCGTCTGCATGCTCCCGCCGAACCGCACCCGCCCCAGCGCCGCAGGCGTCTTGCCGGCGGCGCAGTGCGCGGCGGTCAGCACGTGGTCGGGCGCGATCAGCGTGCCACCACAGCCGTCGAGGCTGACGAACCAGGGGTAGCGCGCGGCGTTGGTGGGTGCGCCGCCGACGATCGCGGACGCGGGCGCGACGGGGAGCGGCAGGCCAAGGACCATCACAACGGGAAGCTGGCGGCGCATAGTCTTGAGACGGGCGGGCGGGCGGTGAGGCTCCGGGCGAGGGTGGGCGGGCGTCTGGCGACGGACGCGGCCGTGCATCCGCAAGCCTCGCCGGCGCTCTGGGCGAGGGCGTGCAGGCGTCTGCCGACAAGCGCCCCCGACCCTTCACCGCCGCAGCGTCACCAGCGCGAACCCGAGCGTCGACGCCCCGCCCGGCAGCGCGCGGCGATCCCGGATCCGGCGCGCGTAGGCGATCGCCTCGGCGTCGTCGTAGCGCTCGGCCTCGGCCGCCAATCCCTCCTCGTAGGCCGCGAGATCCGCCTCGCTACACGCTGCCACCGCCACCGGTTCCAGGCCGACGTCGCGTGCCGCGGCCAGCAGCGCATCGAGCCCCAACGGCAGCCCGTCGGCGGTCGCGCCGCCCAAGGCCACCAGGAACTCCGCCGACGGCTCGCGCGTCCAGTAGCCCTCGCCGAACAGCACCAGCCCGCCGTCCGGACGCGCCAGCGCCGCGAGCGAGCCGCGCGCCCCCGGGAAGCCGCCGTGCGCGTGCGAGGCCGCGACGTTGACCACCAGGTCGAACCCACCCGCCTCCAGCCCGGCCTCCGCCACCGCAGCCTGCACCCACGACGGCGAACGCCCCGGCACCCGCCGCGCCGCCGCCTCCCGCGCCCGCCCCAAGGCATCCCCATCAACATCGACACCCACGCCCGTGGCCCCCGGATGCGCCGCTAGCACCCGCAACACCATCTCCCCCGTCCCGCATCCCGTCTCGACCACGCGCGCCCCCGGCGACAGCGCCAACGCGGCGATCGCTCCGTCGACCTCCCGCTCGTTCATGGGGTTCATGAACGGCACGGCCGCGTGGGCGCGCAGCGACGCGGACAACATGTCGCCGAGCCTAACCGGCACCGCCGCGCCCCGGCGAGTCCCGCGATGCCGCGGTGGCCCCGCCTACAGCCACCCCGCCGTCCGCAGCTTGCGCCACGCCACGAGGCAGCCGATGAGCGTGAGCGCGAGCATCACGCCGTAGCCCCAGCTCTCGCCGATGAGGGGGATGTGGTTGAAGTTGGTGCCGTAGAGCGAGAAGACGATGGTCGGGATGGCGATCAACAACGCGTAGCCGGACATCTTGCGGGTGATGTCGGCCTGGTTGGACATCAGGCGGTTGGCCTCGTCCTGGGCGAGGTTGAAGTAGGTCTGCTGCGCGGTGTCCAGGAGAGCGTCGACGCGCTGGAGGCGTCCGGCGATGTACACCACCTCGGCGCGCAGCGGCACCGCGAACCCGCCGCCGAGGCCGAAGTCCGACGGGTCCCCGACCTGGTATCCGAAGCCGTGCGCCAGCGGCTGGGTCGCGACCGTGGCGGCGTGCACCGGCCGTGAGATCCGGGAGATCCGCTGCAGCTGCTCGCCGCGCCGCCGGGTGAACAGCTCGTCCACCACGCTCACGGTCTCGTCCTCCAACGCGTCGAGGATCCGCTCGTAGTGATCGAGGACCGCCGACACGACCAGTCCCAACACCTCACCGGTGGTGGTCGCCGGCACCTGCTCCAGCGACGCCTCGACGGCGGCCAGCAGCGCGGGCGGCGCCACCTCGTCGGGCAGCTCGTGCCCCAGCACCGCCAGCGCGCCGGGCACGGCGAGCAGCTCCAGCTGCCCCTGCAGGCGCGCGCCGCCCTCGACATCCCGCGTCCACCCAAGGACCAGCACATGCACGCCGGGCTCCAGACGAGTGACGCGCGCCCGCGGCGTCCGCGGCGACCGGCGCCGCTGCACCACCTGGGCCAGGCGCCGCTCGTCGACGCCCAGCGTGCGGCCGACGTCCTCCACCCCGGCCACCGTCGCCGCGTCCACCCCGATCCACGCGACGCCGCCCTCGCGCCGCGCGGCGGCGACGGCATCGGCCGCCGAGCCGGCCGCGACGAACGCCGACCTCAGGATGCCCGCGGTCGCCATGGATCGCACGATCGCCCGGGAGCAGGTGAAGCGCGACCACCCGGCCGGGGTGAACTCAGGAGATCGCGACCGGCACGCCCGGGAGCGCGGCGCGGCCGATGCGGTGGACGATCGCGTCGATGGCGCGATCGTCGAAGCGGACGCAGCCGTGGCTGGCGGCGGTGCCGAGCGGGTCGGTGAGGCTGGCGCCACCGCGGCCGTGGAGGGCGACGCGGCCGTCGCGGCCGTCGAAGGTCGCGAGGACGTCGCTGTGGGCGGTGAGCGCGAGGATCCTCGCGCCGTAGAAGCTGCCGGGCGGGGAGCGGTAGGACGCCTGGATGGCGAAGAGGCCGGGCGGCGTGGGCGTCGCGGGCGTCCCGACCACCACCGGCCAGCGGGCGACGGTGCGGCCGGCGCGGCGGAGCGGGCCGCGCGGGCGATGTCGATCCGCCAGCGGGTGCGCTGGAGGCGGACGCTTCCGGGCCCCCGACGCGCACCGGCGCCTTCGGGCGATCGGCTGCTGAGCGCCTAGCCCGCGAACCCCCGCTCCTGCAGCACCCACGTGTTGCCGTCCGGGTCGCGGAAGTCGGCGAAGCTCGCGTAGTCGGTGCGGTCGGGATGGAGGCCGGGCGCGAAGCCGCCGCGCCAGTCGGCCAGCGGGGACTTGTGGCGGGGCTCGCCGACGTCGACGCCGTGGCGCCGCAGGTCCTCGCGCGCGGCCGCCAGGTCGTCGACGACCAGGTAGATGCCCCGGACGGAGCCGGGGGTGGCGTCGGTCAGCCCGACGCCGATCTGGATCGAGCACGCCGAGCCCGGCGGCGTCAGCTGCACGACGCGGAACTCGGGCGAAGGCGCGTAGTCGACGTCGAGCGCGAAGCCGGCGTTCTCGGTGTAGAACGCCAGCGCGCGGTCGACGTCGCTGACCGGAAGGGTCAGGACCTCGATGGTGGAGGTCATGCTCATGTGAGCCGCTCGCCGCCGTCGACCTGCAGCGTCGCGCCCGTGATGAAGGGGTTGGTCAGCGCGAGCATGGCGGCCTCCGCGATGTCGGAGGCGGCACCGATCCGCCGCGCCGGGTTGTGCTCGCGCATCTCGGCGAAGAGCTTGTCCTTGCCGTCGCCGAGCGCGTCCCAGGCGCCGGTGTCGATCACGCCGGGCGAGATCGCGTTGACGCGGATCGGCGCGAGCTCCAGCGCCAGCGAGCGCGTCAGGGTGTCGGCGGCGCCGTTGGTGATCGCCACCGCCAGCGTGCCGACCGCGATCTTGAACGCGGCGACGCCGGAGAAGATGAGGATCGAGCCGCCCTCGTTGATCTGCCCCTGGAAGGCGCGGGCGAGCATCAACGGCCCGATCACCTTGGTGTCGAACGAGGCGCGCACGGCCTCGCGCTCCAGCTTGCCGATCGTGCCGCGGGCGCGGGCCGAGGCGGTGGACACCACGTGGTCGACGTCGCCGACGCGCCCGGCCAGCGCGGCGATCGACGCGTCGTCGGTGAGGTCCACCGTCTCGACGCTGACGCCCGGGTCGTTCTCATAGGTCTTCTTCAGGGCATCGGGTTGACGCCCCGCCGCGATGACGCTCGCGCCCTGCGCCCGCGCCGCCCCCACGATCGCCTGCGCCAGCCCGCCGCCGCGGCCGACCACCAGCACCCTCTTGTCCTGCAGCGATGTCGCCATGGTTGTGCTCCCTGTGCCTTGTCGTTGGATGGACTCAGAGGCATCAGTGACGGCGCGGCGCGCGGTCTTACCGCCGGTAAGAACGGCCGGCCCCGGCACACCCATCCCGCGTACCGGCCGGCGCCCCGCCGGCCATGAGCGCGAAGGAAGCACGCGATGACCACGTACCGCACGATCGACGTCCAGGGCCAGGAGATCTTCTACCGCGAGGCCGGCGATCCGGAGGATCCGACGCTCCTGTTGTTGGAGGGGTTCCCCAGCTCCTCGGCGCAGTACGAGCAGCTGATCGACCACCTGGCCGACCGCTATCACTTGATCGCCCCGGACTATCCCGGCTTCGGCCGCAGCCCGGCGCTGGAGGGCGAGACGACCTTCGACCGCCTCACCGACGCGATCGAGGCGTTCACGGAGACCAAGGGCCTGGACCGCTACAGCCTGTACATGTTCGACTTCGGCGCGCCGGTCGGGTTCCGGCTCGCCACCCGCCACCCCGAGCGCGTCGAGACGCTCGTCCTGCAGAACGGCAACGCCTACGAGAGCGGCCTCGGCCCCAACATGCAGGGGCTCAAGCCCTACTGGGCCGACCGCGCCGCCCACGAGGACGGGATGCGCGGCGTCCTGCAGCTGGCGACCACGCGCTCGCAGTACGTCGACGGCGTCCCGGACCCGGCGACGGTCAACCCCGACCTCTGGGAGCTCGACCAGCACTACATGGACCAGCCCGGTCGCGACCGCGTGATGCTCGACCTGTTGTACGACTACCAGAGCAACCTCACGCTCTACCCGGGCTGGCACGAATACCTCCGCACCCACCAGCCGCCGGCGCTGCTGGCCTGGGGCAAGAACGATGACTACTTCCCGGAGGCCGGCGCGCGCGCCTACCTGGACGACCTGCCCGACGCCGAGCTGCACCTGCTCGACACCGGCCACTTCGCGACCGCGACGCACAGCCGCGAGATCGCCGAGCTGATCGCCGCGTTCCTCACGCGGCACGTCGGCTAGCCGCCGGCCCTCAGGCCGCCTCGATCACCGCGCGCAGGCCGTCGTGATCGAGGCGGCAGGCCGAGCAGAGCGAGAGGTGGACGGCCGTGTTGGGGAACAGCGCCTCGGCGTCACGGCCGTCGACCTCCGCCTCGACGTAGCTCTCCAGCTCGGCCCACGTGCCACCGCAGCCCGCGTCGCGCGGGTCCAGGTGCAGCAGCCGCTCGACGAGCGCCTCGGTCATGCCGTCAGCGCGCCGCTCTCGTCGACGCTGAGGTTGCGGTCGACGCCGTGGGCCACCACGCCCTGCCCGCCCTCGGCCTCGAGGCGCTCGCCGTCGAGGGTCACCTCGACCCGGTCGGGCTCGAAGGACACCATCTCGGTGATCGCCACCATCTCGTCGATCGGGGCGCGGTAGGACCACGCCGCGCCCTCGGCGCCACCGACGTCGTAGTAGGAGGCGATGCCCTTGTAGGGGCAGAACGTCTGGGTGTCGACGGGCGTCAGCGCGTCGGCGCGGACGTCGGCCCGCGGGACGTACCAGCGCGGCGCGAAGCCCGACTCGTACAGCACGAGCGGTGCGGCGCTGTCGGCCACGACCGCGCCGTCGCCGTCCCGCACGATCAGCCGGCGCGACGAGCGCCGCACGTCGATGCGGTGGTACGGGTCGGCGGCGTGGCCGAGGATGCGCTCGTCCTCCTCGTAGAACGCGTCCATCGCGCGCCACGCCAGGGCGACCTTGCCGGCCAGGAGCTCCGCGTGCTCGGGCAGCGCGACGTGCTCCCACGCGCCGCGGGGCGCGCGGCGGTCGCCGGCGGTGACCGCGAACCAGGCGGTCGTCCCCAGGTCAGGGTGCTTGCTGCGGTGGTCGATCGGCCACAGCACGCCGTCGGCGAAGTCCTCGGTCGGGAAGTAGGCGACCGGGTAGCGGCCCGGCTCGTAGAGCACGACCGCGCCGTCGCTCTGGACGACGGTGCGACCGCCGAGCTCGGCGCGCATCCGGCGCCGCAGCGGCTCGGCGTACAGCACGCGCTCGGGCATGCCGGGGACCAGGAACCGGCCGTTGGGGTTGCGGCCCAGCGGCCCTTGCTGCCATGAGAGACCCATCGTGCTCCGATCGTGGACGGGGGATTTCGATCGTCCGATTGGTGACGCGACGGACGGTGGTCTTACCGCCGGGCTACGATCGGGGGCGTGAGCGTCGAGCCCACGCCCACGAGCGCGACCAGCAGCACCCGGCCCGCCGCGCCGGGCGACCCAGTGTCGCGGCGCTGGGTCGAGCAGCTGCGCCCCGGCCACGCGCGCCACCAGCAGGCGGTCGCCAAGCTCCACGACGTCCTGGAGCGCGCGGCCCTGCACGAGCTGCACCGTCGCCGCGCGCAGCTGCGGGCGCTCTCCGGGCCCGAGTTCGAGGACGTCGCCCAGCAGTGCGCCAACGACGCCATGATGAACATCCTGGCCAAGGTCGACGACTTCCGCGGGCTGAGCCGCTTCACGACCTGGGCCTACAAGTTCGTGATCTTCGAGGTCTCCGGCAAGGTCGCGCGCCACGCCTGGCAGCAGCATCCGCCCAGCACCGAGGAGATGGTGTGGGAGCAGGTCCCCGACACGCTGGGCGACCGCCCCGGCGACCAGGCCGAGCGGCGCGAGCAGCTCGCCGCGTTGACTCAGGCCATCCACGAGGACTTGACGCCGCGCCAGCGCGAGGTGTTCGTCGCGATCGCGCTCAACGACGTGTCGATCGACGTGCTCGCGCTGGAACTGGGGTCCAACCGCAACGCGATCTACAAGAATCTCTTCGACGCCCGGCGCAAGCTGCGCGCCCGCCTCGCGGACGCCGGGTACCCCGTCGCCGAGGAGAAGGCCCGCCCATGATCGACCTGAACGCGCTCGACGAGCTGCTCCGCGCCCAGGAGGGCGATGCCGGCTGCGACGCCGGCGTCCCGATCATGGACCAGTACGTGGACATCGTCCTGCGCGGCGAGGACCCGAGCAAGCAGTTCCCCGGCACGACGATCCACCTCCGGGTCTGCCCGGGCTGCCAGGCCGATCGCGACGGCGTGCTCGAGGCGGCGCGCCGCTTCGGCGATCTCGCGCCGGACTGACCGCGGCGGCGGTAAGACGCGCCGGCGGGCGCGCACTGATCCCTCGGACGGCGCAGGCAGACGGCCTGGCGCCCCGCCCGAGAGGAGCACGACCATGGCCCGCCTGCACCACCACCTAATCCGCGTCGCCCGCCGGCTGGCCGCGTGCGCCGACCGGTTCGCCGCCGCCGGGGCGATCTACGACCCGAACCCGCTGCTGCAGGTGACGGCGGCGTCGGCGCCGGTGCCGGCGTCGGAGGAAGCGTCGCAGCGCCGGGCGGCGCGCCGGCCACGCCTCCAGCTCCGCTCCGTGGACGGCGCGGCGCTGCTGGTCGTCGCGGTGGTGCTGGCGCTGTTGTGGGCCAACTCGCCGTGGAGCGGAACGTACGCCACGTTCTGGCACGCACCGATCGCCCTGACCCTCGGGCCGCTGACGATCGGCGCCGATCTGCGCACCTGGGTCGACGAGGGGCTGATGACCATGTTCTTCCTCGTCGTCGGCCTGGAGGCCAAGCGCGAGCGCGACCTCGGCGAGCTGCGCGACGGGCGCCGCCTGGCGCTGCCGGTCCTCGCGGGGCTCGGCGGCATGGCGCTGGCGGCCGTGGCGTACCTCGCGGTGGCCGGCGGCGGCGCGGGCGCCGGCGGCTGGGGCGCGGCGATCTCCACGGACACCGCGCTCGCGCTCGGCGCGCTGACGCTCGCGGCCGGCAGGCACGGCGGGCGCCTGCGCGTCTTCCTCCTCACGCTCCTGGTGGTCGACGACGTCGTCGCGCTGCTGGTCGTCAGCGTGGTCTACCCGGCGCACCTGAACGTCGCCGCGCTGGCGGCCGCCGTGGCGTTGGTGGGGCTGTTGCTCACGCTGCGGGCGGTGGGCACGCGCCAGCTTCGCACCAACGGCGACTCGGACTCCGTGCTCTGGCTCCTCACCATCCTGGTGGCGATCGGGCTCTGGCTGGCGCTGTTCGCCTCCGGGATCGACCCCGTCATCTCCGGCCTGCTGATCGGGCTGCTGACCAACGCCTACGCGCCGGAGGACCGGCGGCTGGCCCGCAGCAGCGCGCTGACCCAGGCCTTCGGGGAGGCGCCGTCGCCCGCCGCGTCGGCGACGGCCCGCGCGAGCCTCGCGGCCGCCATCTCGCCCAACGAGCGCCTCCTGTACCGACTGCAGCCGTGGTCGAGCAAGGTCGTCGTCCCGCTCTTCGCGCTCGCCAACGCCGGCGTGATCGTGAATCGCGATGTCCTGGCGCAGGCCTTGACCTCCCCCGTGACCTGGGGCATCGTCATCGCCTACGTGGTCGGCAAGCCGCTCGGGATCCTCGCCGTCGTCTGGGTCGCTTCGCGAGGAGCGGACCGTCGCAGCGCGCTGCCGCTGGGCTGGGACGAGCTGCGCGGCGTCGCGCTCACGGCGGGCGTCGGGTTCACGGTGTCCTTGCTCATCGCCTCGCGGGCGTTCCACGGCGCGCTGCTGGACCAGGCCAAGGTCGGGATCCTCGCGACCGCGCTGATCTCGCCGGCGCTGTCGGTCGTCGCGCTGGCGTCGGTGCGGCGGGTGGTCCGGCGGCCCTGCCGGACCCGCCCGCTCACGCTCGCGGTGGCGGCGCGATGACCGCTCGATTGTTGTCGGTCAACGTCGGCCGCCCGCGCGAGGTGGAGTGGGAGGGCAAGACCGTCCGCACCGCGATCTGGAAGGACGCGGTCGAGGGGCCGCAGATGGTCCGCCACATCAACATCGACGGCGACGACCAGGGCGATCGGATGGCGCACGGCGGCGAGCACCGGGCCGTCTTCGTCTACCAGATCGAGTCCTACAGGTACTGGGAGCAGGAGCTCGGGCGCGACGACTTCACCTACGGGCAGTTCGGCGAGAACTTCACGGTCGAGGGCCTGCCCGACGACACCGTCTGCATCGGCGACCGCTATCGGATCGGCGAGGCGCTCTTCGAGGTCACCCAGCCGCGGGTGACGTGTTACCGCGTCGGGATCCGCATGAAGGACCCGGCGATGCCCGCGCTGCTGGTCGCCCATCACCGCCCGGGCTTCTACTTCCGCGTGCTCGAAGAGGGCGTGGTGCAGGCGGGCGACACGATCGCCAAGGTCGCTGATGGACCCGAGCGGCTGACAGTCGCCGACGTCGACGGCTTGCTCTACCTCCCCCACCGTTCACGGCCGCTGATAGAACGGGCGCTGAAGATCCCGGCACTCAGCGAGGGATGGCAGGGCAGCTTCCGCGAGCTGCTGGCCAAGGGCGACGGCGACGACGAGCCGGCGTGGGCGGGGTTCCAGCCGCTGCGGGTCGCGGAGGTGCGGCGCGAGAGCGCGACGGTGACGTCGTTCCGGCTGGTGCCGGAGGGCGAGGCGCTTGGCTTGGGCGAGGACCACACGCGCCCGGGCCAGTACGTGACGGTGCGGCTGCGGCCCGACGGCGACGGTGCGCCGGCGCTGGTGCGCAGCTACTCGCTGTCGGACGTGCCGGGCGAGCACGGCTACCGGATCAGCGTCAAGCGCGACGGCGCCGCCAGCCACTTCCTGCACGAGCGGATCAAGGTGGGGGACGTGGTGGACGTCGCGGCGCCGCGCGGGGATTTCGCCCTGCGGCCCGGGGAGCGACCGGTCGTGCTGGTCAGCGCGGGCGTCGGCGCGACGCCGGTCCTGGCGATGCTGCATCACCTCGTCGGCGCGCGGACGGGCCGGCCGGTGTGGTGGCTGCACGGCGCGCGCGACCGGGCCGAGCACGCCTTCGCCGCCGAGGTCGACGCGCTGCTGGCGGAGCTGCCCGACGCCCATCGGCTGGTGGCCTACAGCCGGCCCGAGCCGGGGGTCGCGAGCGACCTGTATGACATCACCGGCCACCTCGACCTGGCCGCGATCGACCGCGCCGGGGTCCCCCGCGAGGCCGACTACTACATGTGCGGGCCCGACGGGTTCATGCACGCCATCGGCGCGGCGCTCACCGCCCGCGGCGTCCCGCCCGAGTGCGTCACGACCGAGGCGTTCGGCGCCGTCGCCGTCCGCCGCTCCGGCATCGTCGGCGACCAGCCGCCGCCCCACCAGCCCGACGGCCCGCCCGGGACCGGCGCGTCGGTCACGTTCGTCCGCAGCAACATCGTCGTGGACTGGGACGACCGCTTCCCGAGCCTGCTCGACCTGGCCGAGGCCTGCGACGTCCCGGTCGGCTTCGGCTGCCGCAACGGCGTGTGCCACACCTGCGAGAGCAGCCTGCTGGCGGGCGCCGTCGACTACACCACCGATCCGCTGGAACCACCGCCCGAGGGGCGCGTGCTGGTCTGCTGCTCGCGGCCGGCGGGCGAGCTGACGCTGGACCTCTGAGCGAAGGCCTACAGGTCGCTCGCCGCGCCGAACCAGCGCGCCCGGCGGCTGGCGCCGAAGTGCGCCTTGCGTGCGACGGCGGCCGCACGCCGCTGACCGGCGTCCGGGCCTTAGTGTTGAGCCATGCGACGACGGATCGTGATCGTGGGTGGCGGGATCGGTGGGCTCTGCGCGGCGCGGGCCGTGGCGCTCGCCGGGCATGAGCCGGTCGTGCTCGAGCGCTCCCCGGCCGGGACCGCGATCGGCGCGGGGCTGCTGCTCTGGCCCAACGCGGTGCAGGCGCTCGACGCGCTGGGGCTCGGCGCGGCGGTGCGGGCGGTCGCGGCGCCCGCGCGGCGCACGGTGTTCCGCGACGCGGCCGGGCGGACGCTGTCGACGGTCGACGTCGCGGCGCTCGCGCGGCGGGCCGGGGCGCCGATGCTGGTGGTCGAGCGACCCGCGCTGCACGCGCTGCTCGCCGACGGCGTGGCGGTCCGCGGCGGCGTGACGGTGGCCGCGGTGGACGCGCGCGGCGTGGTGCTCGCCGGCGGCGAGCGGGTCGACGGCGATGCGGTGATCGGCGCCGACGGCATCGGCTCGGTCGTCCGCGAGCACGTCTGCCCGGGCACGCGGCCGCGCGACACGGGCTACACGGTGATCCGCGGGATCGCCGAGTGCGACATCGGCGCCGGCGAGGCCTTCGAGGCGTGGGGCCGCGGCGCGCTCGTCGGCGGGGTGGCGCTGCCGGGCGGGCGCTCGTACTGGTTCTTCGAGGCGCCGAGCAACCTCGTCGACGGGCGCGACCCGCTCGCCGCGGTCGGCGACCGCTGGCCGGCGCCACTCCCCGCGCAGCTCGCGGCCACCCCGCCGGAGAGCCTCCTCGTCAACCGCATCCAGCGCCTGCCGCCGCTGCCCACCTGGACCCGCGGGACCGTCGCCCTCCTCGGCGACGCCGCCCACGCGATGGAGCCCAACATGGGCCAGGGCGCCGCACAGACGATCGAGGACGCCGAGGCGCTGCTCGTCGCCCTGCGCGCCCACGACCTGCCCGCCGCGCTCGCCGCCTACGCCACCGCGCGCCGGCCCCGCGCGCACCTGTTCCAGCAGGAGTCCTCCCGCTTCGCGCGCCTCGCCCTCTCCACCCACACGCGCCCGCGCGACCTCACCATGCGCCTCACCCCCGCGCCCCTCCGCCTCCGCGCGATGGAGCTGCTCCTCCGCCGCCACGCGCCCGACGCCCCCGGTCGTAGGACCCCAGGTCGACGAGGAAGGCCAGGATGATGAAGAACCACTCGAAGCCGAAGACGTGGCGGCCGGAGCCCCAGTCCCAGAAGGCCGCGTAGGTGAGGGTCGTCCAGGGCAGCAGGAAGAAGCCGAGCAGCGGGACGATCCAGCTGTCGAAGGCGCGGCTCAGCACGCTGCTGAAGATCCACAACAGGAACAAGACCAGCCGCGGGGAGATCAGCGCCAGGAGCGCGAGCAGGCAGCCCATGCGTCAGTCCTCCTTCCCCCACCCGTGGAAGGACGACAACTCGCCCGCGTCCCAGGCCTCGCGCAGCCCGGGCGTGCTGAGGTCCCAGTCGGGGCGGATCTCGCGGGTCACCGCGCGGAGGTCGCGCCGCAGGTCCTCGGCCGACGGCCTACCCCAGAACCAGTAGCCGTTGTAGATGGTGTGGATGATCAGCCCGGGCTTGAGGACGAGCGTGTGCGGGATCATCGGGTCGTGCTCGGGGTCGGTGTACTCCTGGATGTCCAGGTCCTTCTGCACGATCCGCCCGGGGTCGGAGAGGAAGGTCCACTGGGCGCCGGTCGACGCGCGCAGCTCCTGCAGCTCGTGGTGGTCGTCGGTCGCGATCGTCACCATCTGCGTGTAGGCGACCGCGACCTGCGACTGGAACGCCGCGAGCGCAAGATGGTGTTGATGCTCCTTCGGGCAGAAGTGCCCCCGCGAGAGCAGGACGACCAGCGGGTCGTCGCCCTGCAGCTCGCTGAGCCTGCGGGACACCCCCGTGTGGTCGGGCAGCTCGTAGTCGGGGAACTTCGCCCCGTGGACGATGTCGGCGCGCATGGCGGCCGGTCAGCCGGCGACGAGCTGCTGCCCGCCGTCGACGTCGTAGGTCGCGCCGGTCAGCGCGGTGTTGGTCATCAGGTGGACGGCGAGCCGGGCGACGTCGACCGGGCCGACCACGCGCCCGATCGGCAGCGTGGAGCGCAGCTGCTCGCGGCGCGCGTCGAGCTGGTCCCCGAGCAGCGTCGCCGACAGCGGCGTGTCGACGAACCCCGCCGCCAGCACGTTGACGCGGATCGGCGCGATCTCGATCGCCAGCGTCGCGACCATCGCGGGGAGCGCCGCGGTCATCGCGCCCATGAGCGCCAGGCCGATGCCCGGGCGCCGGGCGCCGGTCCCGCTGACGAACAGCAGCGTCCCGCCCGGCCGCATCTTCGGCGCCGCCACGCGCGCGAGGTGGATCGGCAGCAGCACGTGCTGGTCGAGGTTCTCGCGCGCGAGCGTGAAGTCGATCTCCGCCAGCGGCGCGTAGTACGGCCCGCCCGCGGTGACCATCACGTGGTCGATCGGCTCCGGCAGCTCCTCGAAGAAGCGCGTCACCTGCGCGAAGTCGCCCGCGTCGAAGGCCGCCGTGCTCCGCGCGCCGATCTCCTGGCCGGCGCGCTCCAGGCGCTCGGGCGTGCGCGCGGTGAGGACGACCTCGGCGCCCTCGGCCCGCGCCGCCCGCGCGGTCTCCAGCCCGATGCCGGCGCTGCCGCCGAGGACGACGACGGTCTGGCCGGCGAGGTCGTCGGCGCTCATGTCGGCAGCGGCTCCCCGGCTCGCTCGGCGACCATGTAGGCCGCGTACCAGACGGGCCACTCGGCGTCCGCCTGGCCGGTGCGCTTCTCGTGCTCGCCGTGCGCGGCGGCGGCGCGCTGCAGCGCGGCGGACAGGTCGTCGGCGTCGTCGTAGCGCGTCGCGGTGGTGACTCGGCCGGGCAGGCGGACCCGGATCTCCTGCAGCAGCCAGCCGTTGCCGTCGGGGTCGCGGAACGAGGCGAACGAGCCGTAGTCGGCGCGCTCGGGCGCGGGGCCGGTCACGCGCGCCTCGGTCCCGCCGTGGTGGAAGACGCCACCCTCGTCGTGGAAGATCTCGCTGACCTCGACGCCGGCGGCGACGAGCTGGTCGCGGGCCTTGTCGAGGTCGTCCACGGTGAGCTGGAGATCCTCGATCGACCCGGGCGTGCCGGCCGTGACGCCCTTGCCGAAGATGATCGACGCCTCCGACCCGGGCGGGGTGAACTGCACCACCCGGAACGCCTCACTGGTGGCGAAGTCGGCGTCTTCGCGCCAGCCCAGCGACGCG
>DASYBY010000106.1:0-7851 GCA_036500525.1 Baekduia sp.
GCCGACACGCCGCCGTCCTACCAGCTCGAGTTGGAGGACATCACCGTCGGCGACGGCGACGAAGCCGCCGCCGGCCACATCGTCGAAGTGCATTATGTCGGCGTCTCGTGGGCGACCGGCAAGCAGTTCGACGCCTCCTGGGATCGCGGCGACACCTTCAAGTTCGGCCTCGGCAAGGGCCAGGTCATTGCCGGCTGGGACCAGGGCGTCGCAGGCATGAAGGTCGGCGGCCGCCGCCGGATCACCATCCCGCCGGCGCTGGCCTACGGCAAGCGCGGCGCCGGCGGAGCCATCGGCCCCGACGAGACGCTCGTGTTCGTCGTGGACCTGATCGGCCTGCGCTAGTCCGACGCGGCCGTGCCGCCCGCGGACGCCGCGGGCGGCGCCGGCACCTCGGCCAGCCGGCGGTGCAGGCGCTCGCGCAGCTCGTCGGGCTCGATCGCCACGGGCGCGCGGCGCTTGCGGGCGACAACGACGCCGGTCGCGGCCACCCCGGCCAGTCCGGCGAGTCCGACGAGCTTCCATCGCATGGGCATCGGCCCGTAGGTTAGGGCCGATGCACGGCACGGCCCTCGCCATGGACGACGCGGTCGCCACGGCGGCGACCGGCGACCTCTGGCTCTTCCGCGGCCACTCGATCGCCGACCGCGCGATCCAGACCGTCACCAACAGCCCCGTCAACCACGTGGGAATGGTCGTGGCGATCGACGACCTGCCGCCGCTGCTCTGGCACGCCGAGCTGGGCAAGTCGCTGCCCGACGTGTGGACGGGGCAGCGCCAGCGCGGCGTGCAGCTCCACCTCCTGCCCGACGCCGTCGCCACCTGGGGGCAGCGCTACGGCCAGCGCGCCTGGGTGCGCCAGCTCGACGGGACGCTGCAGCGCGAGCACGAGGACCGCCTCATGGAGATCATCGACCGCTTCGACGGCCGCCCGTTCCCGACGACGCCGGGCCTCGCGCGCCAGTGGCTGACCGGCCGCCTGCGCCGCCGCGACTCGTCGCTGGAGACCATCTACTGCGCCGAGCTGGTCGCGACCACGTTCCAGCACATGGGCCTCCTCCCCCGCCGCCGCCCCGCCTCGTGGTACGACCCGGGCAAGTTCTGGAGCGGCGACCGGATCGAGCTCGTGCCGCCGTTCGCCCTGCGCGGCGAGATCGCGGTGCGCTGAGCCATGGCCGACGACCTCACCCCGTTCGCCGACGCGCTGCAGAACGTGCAGGCCGCGTTCGCCGAGGCGGCGCGCGAGCGGCTCGCGCTGATCCGCCGGATCGCCGGCGTGGAGCTGCACGCCGACGAGGCCGCGCCGCAGCAGGCGCTCGTGGCCGCGCTGCTGCGCCGCGAGGCGGCCGACGCCGACGAGGGCGCACCGATCGCCGACCGCGTCGGCCGCTCGGTCGCCGAGGCCCGGGCCGCCGCCGATGCCCGCGAGCGCCTGTCGGCCGAGGCCGAGATCCAGCGCCTGGCGCTCGCGGTCGACGCCACGTGGGACGCGGCGCTGGAGCGCAGCGCCGCCATCGCGGGCTGGCTCGACGGCCGCACGCCGCCCGAGCTGGCCGCCGCATTCGCGGGCTACGTCGCCGCGCTGCGCGACCTGCACGCGCTGGGCGCCGCGCCGTCGGCGGAGGCGATCACGGAGGCGACCGCCGCGTTCACGGCCGCGCTGGAGCGGCTGGAGCGCGCGTCGGGCGCGCGGTGAGGCGCTAGCTCGCGAAGTCCGGCGTCGCCGTGCGCTCCAGGTCGGCGCGCCCCTTCGGCTCCTCCCACGCCTCCTGGCGCCCCAGCGGCGTGAGGTCGAGCAGGGCGTAGGAGCCGCCGTTCCACTCGGCGCCGCGCCCGAAGGTCGAGTACGTGTGGAAGACGCGGTCGCCGTCGCGCAGGAAGACGCTGAGGCCGGGCTGCTCGATCGGCTGCTCGGCGTCGAAGTAGTACGCCGTGCCGTCGCGCTCGTGCTCCTCGCGCGACTTGTAGTTGTACTCCAGCGGCGTGACGCGCTCGTCGACGGTCACGTGGAAGTCGTAGTTGAAGTCGCTGCCGAAGGACGAGTACCACGGGAACGTCCAGCCCTTGCGCGACTTGTAGTCCTCGAGCTTGGCCAGCGGCGCGCGCGAGACGTAGACGAGGCGCGTGTCGCGCGTGGCGAGGTGCTCCCGCAGGCCATCGGACATCTCGTCGGCGCCCGCCGTGCAGCTCGAGCAGCCGTCGGTCCAGGACGGATCGAACATGAAGTGGCTGACCATCAGCTGGCGGCGGCCGGCGAACAGCTCGGCGAGCGAGAGCTCGCCCTCGGGGCCCTTGAACTTGTAGTCCTTGGTGATCTCGACCATCGGCAGCTCGCGACGCTGCGTGCTCAGCGCGTCGCGCGCCTTGGTCGCGGCCTTCTCCTGGGCCAGCAGCGCCTTGCGGGCGACCAGCCACTCCTCGTGCGAAACGATCTGCGGGAGGCTCATCGTGCGTCCTGTCTGTCGGGGTCTCACCACCACAGACGGACGGCACGGGCCGGACTCATCGGCCGGGTCGGCCCGCGGACGCGGGTCAGCGGCTGCGCCGCGGCGCGCCCTCGGTCTGCTCGAAGCGCCGGCGGTCGCGCTTGGTCGGCCGGCCGCCGCGCTCGGTGCCGGCCGCGGCGGCGAGCCGGCGCTCGGCCGCGTAGGCCTCACGCCCGGCCACGCTCTCGGCCGTCTCGTCGTAGAGCAGCGCGGCCTCGGAGGCCGGCCCGCGGCGCTCCGCGGTGGCGCGCACGACGACCGCGATCCGCACCGCCCCCGTCGTCAGCTCCAGGCGGTCGCCGGGCCGCACGTCCTTGCTCGGCTTGATCGTCCGGCCGTTGACGTGGACGCGGCCGCCCTTGACCGCCTCGGCACCGAGCGGGCGCGTCTTGACCAGGCGCGCGGCCCACAGCCACTTGTCGACGCGCACCGGCGCTGAGGGGTCGGCCATGCAGACCATCGTGCCACGCCGGCGGCGCCCGGGCTGCGAGGATCGGGGCGTGCCCGACACCGTCCTCGAGCTCGAGACGCCCCACGGCCCCGCGCGGGCGCACGTCCGCCCGCCCACGACCGGCGCGCCGATCGCCTCGCTGGTGCTCGGCCACGGCGCCGGCGGCTCGATCACGGCGCCGGACCTGCAGGCGGTGACCGAGGTCGCGACCGCCGCCGGGCTGACCGTCGCGCTGATCGAGCAGCCCTACCGCGTCGCGGGCCGCCGCTCCACCCCGCCCGCACGCCAGCTCGACGCCGCGTGGACCGCGGTGATCCCGCAGCTGCGCGCCGGGCCGCTGGGCGCGCGGCCGCTGATCGCCGGTGGGCGCTCCTCCGGCGCGCGCGTCGCCTGCCGCACCGCGGCCGAGGTCGAGGCCGTCGGCGTGCTGTGCCTCGCCTTCCCGCTGCACCCGCCGCGCCGCTCGCCCGACGCCGAGCAGAAGACGCGGCTGCCGGAGCTGGATGCGGTCGCCGTGCCGACGCTCGTCGTGCAGGGTGTCAACGACCGCTTCGGCATCCCGCCGCACGGCCCGGGCCGCACCGTCGTCGAGGTGGCGGGCGACCACGCGCTGAAGTCCGACGTCGGCGCCGTCGCGGCCGCCGCCGCCGCGTGGCTCGAAGACCTGCTGCGCTGAAGCGCCTACCAGGCCGCCGGCTCGTAGTCCTTCAAGAAGCACCCGAACAGGTCCTCGCCGGCCTCGCCGCGCACGATCGGGTCGTACACCCGCGCGGCGCCGTCGACCAGGTCCAGCGGCGCGTGGAACCCCTCGCCGGCCAGGCGCACCTTGGTCGGGTGCGGGCGCTCGTCGGTGATCCAGCCGGTGTCGACGCTCGTCATGAGGATCCCGTCGTCGAGCATCTCCTGCGCGCTGGTGCGGGTGAGCATGTTCAGCGCGGCCTTGGCCATGTTGGTGTGCGGATGGCCGGGACCCTTGTAGCCGCGGGCGAACTGGCCCTCCATCGCCGAGACGTTGACGATGTACTTGCGATGCGCGGCGGCCGCGGCCAGCGCCGGGCGCAGCCGGCTGACGAGGATGAACGGCGCGGTCGTGTTGCAGAGCTGGACCTCCAGCAGCTCCATGGCGTCGACCTCGTCGACCCGCTGGATCCAGCTGTTGGTGTCCTGCAGGTCCGGGACCAGGCCGCCCGCGTCGATCGCGTCGTGGGCGTGGATGCGGTCCAGCGACGCCGAGCCGGCGGTCAGCGCGAGCGCGGTCAGCGCCTCCGGTGTCGGCGACCAGTGGGGCGACGGCGCGTCGCCCAGCGCCGCGGGCGCGATCGTCCCGCCGGCCACCGCGCCGAACGTGACGACCTCGACGGCCGAGCCCGATGCCAGCGGCGCGGCCTCGGCGGCGACCAGCGGCGCGTAGGCCGCGGCCGAGCGCCGCACGGTCTGCGCGGCGTTGTTGACGAGGATGTCGAGCGGGCCGTCGGCGATGATCGTGTCGGCCAGTGCCTCGACCTGCGCGGGGTTGCGCAGGTCGATCCCGACGATGCGCAGGCGGTGCAGCCAGTCGGCGCTGTCCGCCATCGCGGAGAAGCGGCGGACCGCGTCGCGCGGGAAGCGCGTGGTGATGGTCGTGTGCGCGCCGTCGCGCAGCAGGCGCAGGGCGATGTACATGCCGATCTTCGCCCGGCCGCCGGTCAGCAGCGCGCGGCGGCCGGTGAGGTCGGTGCGGGCGTCGCGGCGGGCGTGGTGGCGCACCGCGCAGTCCGGGCAGAGCTGGTGGTAGAACGCGTCGACGCGGTGGTAGCGCTGCTTGCAGACGTAGCAGGCGCGCGACTGGATCAGCGTGCCCGCGGTGGCGCCGGAGGCCTCGGAGACGAGCGGCAGGCCCTGGGTCTCGTCGTCGATCCGGCCGGGCGCGCCGGTGGCGGTGCGGGCGGTCACCGCGGCGTCGGCGGCGAGGACCGCCGCGCGCTTCTCGGCCCGCCGGCGCTCCTTGACCGTCTTGAACACCTGCGCGGTCGCGCGCTGCACGGCGAGCGCGTCGGGGTGGTCGACGGGCAGCTCCTGCACCTCGGCCAGCACGCGCAGGCACGCCTCCAGCCGCGCCGGCTCGATGCCGTCCGCGGTTGCCGTGGCCTGGTCCTCGATCAGCTCCATCGCGCGCCTCACTGTAGAGCCGATGGGGTTGCGCGCCGTCCGTCGCGGGGTAGCGCGGCGACCATGACCGATCTGCGCTGGGGCATCCTGTCGACCGCTCGGATCAACGACCAGCTGCTGCGCGCGGGCGCGGCGGAGTTCGTCGCCGTGGCGTCGCGCTCGACCGACCGCGCCGAGGCCTACGCCCGCGAGAAGGGCATCGCGCGGGCGTACGGCAGCTACGAGGCGCTGCTGGCCGATCCCGAGATCGACGCGGTGTACATCTCGCTGCCCAACCACCTGCACGTGCCGTGGGCGATCCGGGCGCTGGAGGCGGGCAAGCACGTGCTGTGCGAGAAGCCGCTGTCGCGCCGCGCGGCGGAGGTCGAGCGCGCGTTCGACGTCGCCGAGGCCGCCGGCCTGGTGCTGGCCGAGGGCTTCATGTGGCGCCACCATCCGCAGGTCGCCCAGGCGCAGGAGCTGCTGGCCGGCGGCGCGGTCGGGCGCCTGGGGCTGATCCGCGCGCGCTTCTCGGCGCCGGTGGCCGCGCCGGGCGATCCGCGACTGTCGCGGGCGATGGACGGCGGTGCCCTGATGGACGTCGGGTGCTACTGCGTCAGCGGCGCCCGGACGCTGGCGGGCGCCGAGCCGGACGCCTGCGCGGCGATGCGGACCGTGGGCGGCGAGGACGTCGACGTGGTGCTGACCGGTCTGCTGAGCTTCGGCGACGGCGTGCTGGCCGCGATCGACTGCGGCTTCGCGCTGACCGCCGAGGACGGGCTGGAGGCGGTCGGCGACGCGGGCGTGCTGCGGCTGACCGACCCATGGCACGCGCGGGAGCCGACCATCGACATCGAGCGGGCCGGGGAGCCGGTGCAGCGCATCGCGGTCGGCCAAGTCAACCACTATGGGTTGGAGCTGCAGGACTTCGCCGCGGCCGTCGCCGGCGAGCGCCCGCCGCTCCTGGGCCGCGCGGATGCGGTGGCCCAGGCGCGGGTGATCGAGGCGCTGTACGCGGCGGCCGAGGGCGGCGGCGCGCCTACGCCAGCGACGCCGCCAGCGTGATCTCCGGGACCCCCGCCAGCGCGCGGCTGACCGGGCATCCGGCCTTGGCCGCCTCGGCCTGCTGCACGAACGTCGCCTCGTCGATCCCCGGCACCTTGCCGACCGTGGTCAGCGCGATCTTCGTGATCGTCGGCGCGCCGTCGACGAACCGCAGCGTCACGACCGCCTCGGTGTCGACCGAGTCGACCACGTGGCCGGCGTCGGCCAGCCCGGCCGACAGCGCCATCGAGAAGCACGCGGCGTGCGCGGCCCCGATGAGCTGCTCGGGGTTGGCCCCCGGGCCGCCCTCGAAGCGCGACTTGTAGGTGTAGTTGCCGGTGATGTCCTCACCGGCGCGGAACGTGCCCGCGCCGCTCTTGAGGTCGCCCTGCCACTGTGCCGTGCCCTTGGAAGGCATGGTGGTCCTCCTGCTGGTCGGGATCCGAAAGCTCGGTCCCGCCAGCCTACTTCTTGGTGCCGAACCGCTCGCGGCGCACGGTCGTCTTCTTGCCCTTGATCGTGCTGGTGCGCAGCGTCGAGACGACGTGGTCGGCGGAGCCCTCGGGCACCTCGACCAGCGAGAAGCGATCGGCGATCTCGATCGCGCCGATGTCGCGGCCCGACAGGCCGGACTCGTTGGCGATCGCGCCGACGAGATCCTGCGGGCGGATGCCCGCCGTGCGGCCGGCACCGACGAACAGGCGCGTCATGCCCTCGCCGACCTCGCGCGGGCGCCCGGCGCCCGGCGCGCCGCGGCCACCGGCCCCGCCGCCCCGCTCGCTCGACCCGCGCGGCCCGGAGCCGCCGCGGGGCGCCGGGCGGTCGCGGCCGGCCGGCGGCGGCGCCATCTGCGGGATCTCGTCCTCGTCGGAGGAGCCGCCGCCCGCCTCGTGGGCGAGCTTGATCGCGGCCAGCGCGATCTCGACGATGTCGTGCTCGTCGCTCAGCGTGTCGACCACGACGCGGTAGGGCTCGAGGTCGTCCTCGGTCAGGCTCGCCTGCAGCGCGGCGCGGGTCAGCTCCAGCCGGCGGGCGCGCAGGTCGGCGACCGTCGGGACCTTCTCGATGGTGATCTTGGTCCGCGTGACGCGCTCGATCGTCTTGAGCATGCGGTGCTCGCGCGGCTGGGCGAAGGTGATCGCGACGCCCTCGCGACCCGCGCGGCCGACGCGGCCGATGCGGTGCACGTAGGCCTCGGGCGCGGCCGGGACGTCGTAGTTGACGACGTGCGTGAGCGAGTCGACGTCGAGACCGCGCGCGGCGACGTCGGTCGCCACCAGCAGCTCGGTCGTCCCCGCCTTCAGGCGCGTCAGGACGCGGCTGCGCTGATCCTGGGTCATGCCACCGTGCAGCGCCTCGGAGCGGTAGCCGCGGCCGTTGAGCGACTCGGTGAGCGAGTCGACCTCGGCCCGCGTGCGGCAGAAGACGATCGCGGCGGTCGGCTGCTCGACGTCGAGGATGCGCCCCAGCGCCGCGGCCTTGTGCGAGCGCGGCACGATGTAGGCGCTCTGGCGCACGAGGGGCGGCTCGCCGGCGGCCTGCCGCTCGCTGCCGATCTGGATCCGGATCGGCTCGCGCAGGTGGCGGCCGACCATGTGGTTGATCCGCGGCGGCATCGTCGCGGAGAAGAGGACGGTCTGGCGCTCGGGCGGCGTCTCGCCGAGGATCGTCTCGATGTCGTCGGCGAAGCCCATGTCGAGCATCTCGTCGGCCTCGTCGAGGATCACCGTCGTGAGGTGCTCG
>DASYBY010000107.1:0-5843 GCA_036500525.1 Baekduia sp.
GCCTCGTGCAGCAGCTCGAAGACCTGCGGGTGCAGCGTCGAGCCGCGCTCGATGACCGGGCCGGAGCCGAACGGGTGGGTGCCGTTCTCGCGCTCGTCGATTCCGGGCGCGTCGGTGGCGTGCGTGACGTCGACGACGAGCGCCACATCGGGCCGCACCGCGTGCGCCATCGTGCGCGCCCCCGCGAAGGTGATCTCCTCCTGGACCGCCGCGACCGCGACGACGTCGCCCACCGCGCCGCCGGCCTCGGCGACCAGGCGCGCCGCCTCGTAGGCCACGTAACACCCGAGCCGGTTGTCCATCGCGCGCGAGATGACGCGGTCGTTGGGCAGCTCGACCGGCTCGCCGGCGATGACCGCGACGTCGCCGATCCGCACGAGCCCCTTGGCCTCGTCGCCGTCCTTGGCACCGATGTCGATGTGCAAGTCCTTCATCTCGGCGGCCCGCTTGCGCTCGTCCTCCTTGAGGAGGTGGATGGGCTTCTTGCCCACGACGCCCTGCAGGACGCCGCCGCGCGTGGTGAGCACGACCCGCTGGCCGACGAGGATCACCGGATCCCAGCCGCCGACGCCGATGAAGCTGAGGAAGCCCTTGTCGTCGATGTGCGTGACGATCAGGCCGATCTCGTCGATGTGACCGACGATCGCCACGGTCGGGCCGTCGCCGGTCCCCTTGACCCGCGCGGTGACCGTGCCCATGACGTCGGTCGCGACGTCGGCGAACGGCGCGCACGCCTCCGCGAACGCGCGCGCGGGCGCGCCCTCGTAGCCCGACGGACCGGTCGCGGTGAGCAGGCTGCGCAGGACGTCGGGAAGCGGCATGATCGAGGCAGGGTATCGGGCTCCCCAGCGTGCCTCGCCGCAGCGGTTCCCTCGACCGGGGGATGATGCTCCAGCGTCCGCATTCCGACCACTGACAGCATGAGCGTGGCCGCCACGAAGGCGCCCAACCGGAGCGGGAACGGGATGCGACGGATCGCCGCCGGCGCCGGGCTGCTGGCCGCCGGGCTGCTGGCGCTCGGCACCGTCGACACGATCCTCACCGGCCACCCCGGCGGGACGCTCGGCGATCCCCGCCACGTCGCCGTCTTCGCCCTCGCGACGCTCCTGATCGTCCTGCACCAACTCACCGCCCCGGCCGGCCACCGCGTCTGGTCGGCGTTCGCCGCCGGCGCGCTGCTGAGCCTCGTCGCCAAGGGCCTCTGGGCGTTCGGCGACGGCGACGCCACCACCGCGCGCACGGCCGAGGTCGTCTACGCCTTCAGCTACCTGGCCTACGGCGTCGGCCTCAGCCTCTTCCTGCACCGTCGCGTCGGCGACGCGCTGCGCACCTTCTCGCTCGACGCCCTCGGCATCGCCATGTACGTGTTGACGATCGGCGCCGCCGTCCTGCTCGCCCCGATCACGCGCCACAGCGGGCAGGGGCAGGGCATCGTCGTCCTCCACCTCCTCTACCCCGCGGCCGACGCGGCGATCTGCTCGGTGATCTTCGGCGTCTCCTCGTTCACCGGCCGGCGCAAGGGCGACCAGGACCGCCTGCTCGGCGCCGCGTTCCTCACGATGTGCGCCGCCGACCTCGGCTACCTCGCCGGCCTCGCGGGATGGGTCCACGGCCTGACCCCGTGGATGTACCTCCTCTCCGAGCTCGCCCTGCTCCTGATCGCCGCGGCCGCCTGGGCGCGCCCGTCGACCGCCGGCGCGCTGCGGGTCGGCGGCTGGTGGGAGGCGACCCCGACGCTCTCCTGGACCGTCGCCGGCGGCGGCGTCCTGGTCGCCGCGTGGGCCTTCCACCTCCCGGGCGCGGTCGTCGCGCTGGCCTGCGGGACGCTCGTGCTCGCCGCGGTGCGCGGGCTGCGCGTCGTCCGCGAGGTCCGCGACCTCGTCGTCGTCCGCGCCGAGTCGCTCGTCGACGACCTCACCGGCCTGGCCAACCAGCGCGCGCTGTTCGCCCAGCTGGACCTCGTCACGCGCGAGCAGGGCAGCGACGGCCGCTGCGTCTCGCTGCTGATCTTCGACCTCGACGGCTTCCACGAGCTGACCGACACGCTCGGCCACGAGGTCGCCGGCCGGCTGCTGCGGGCCGTCGGCACGCGGCTGGAGGGCGTCGTCTGCAGCACGCTCGCGCGGCTGGAGGGCGACCAGTTCGCCACCGTCGTCGAGGATCGCGACCCCGTCACGGTCGCCGCCGAGCTGACCGCCGCACTGGCGGCGCCGCTCTCGCTGGAGGGCATCGCCGTCAGCGTGCGCCCCGTCGTCGGCTACGCCCGCTTCCCCCGCGACGCCGTCACGCCCACCGGCCTGGCGCGCCGCGCCGACGTCGCCCGGCGCGACGCCAAGGCCCGCGGCCTCGCGGTCGTCGCCTACGACCCCGAGCGCGACGGCCACTCCCGCGAGCGCCTCGCGCTCGCCGCCGATCTGCGCGCCGCCCTGGAGACCCGCGGCGGCGGCGGGCTCTGGCTCGCCTTCCAGCCGCAGGTCGCGCTGGCCACCGGCGAGGTGCACGGCGCCGAGGCGCTGCTGCGCTGGTGCCACCCGACCCGCGGCGAGCTCTCCCCCGCCGAGGTGCTGCCCGTCGCCGAGCGGAGCGGCCAGATGTCGGCGCTGACCGACTGGGTGCTGGAACACGCCGTCGCCCAGATCGCGGCGCTGCAGGCCCGCGGCGTCGTGCTCCCGATCAGCATGAACGTGTCGGCCGTGACGCTCGTCGACGCCGGGCTGCCGGAGCGCATCTCGGCGATGCTCAAGCGCTACCGCGTGCGCCCCGAGCTGCTGGTCGTCGAGGTCACCGAGGACGCGGTCATGCGCGACCGCCGCCGCTGCCTGGACGTCCTGGAGCACATCGCCGCGCTGGGCGTGCAGATCTCGATCGACGACTTCGGCACCGGCCAGTCCTCGCTCGGCCAGCTGCGCCACCTCCCCGCCGACGAGCTGAAGATCGACCGGCGCTTCGTCAACGGCATGGCCGACGACCCGCTCGACGGCGAGATCGTCCGCCTCGTCATCGCGCTCGGTGCGCGGATGGGCGTGCGCGTCGTCGCCGAGGGCATCGAGACCGAGGCCGAGCACGCGACGCTCGCCGAGCTCGGCTGCGACGTGGTGCAGGGCTTCGGCATCGGGCGCCCGGTGCCGGCCTCCGGCCTGTGGGCCTGGCTCGTGCGCGCCGAGGAGCCGGCGCGCATCATGCGCCGCAGCTTCGCGGCCTGACCGGGGGTGCGGAAAGCCGTATCGACAGTCCGCCCGCGGGCCGTCACAGTTGTCGGAGGCGTTCCATGATCCGCGTTCTCGTCGTCGACGACCATCCCGTTCTGCGAGCCGGCCTCGAGGCTGTCCTGCGGGCCGAGCCGGGCTTCCGGTGCGTCGGCGGCGCCGAGGACGGCACGTCGATGTGGCGCCTGCTGCGCCGCACGCGCCCCGACGTCGTGATCCTCGACCACCGCCTCGGCCAGGAGGACGGGATCGAGCTGTGCCGCTCGCTGCGGACCGAGCCCGTCCCGCCCGCGGTCCTGCTCTACACCGCCGATCCCGGCGAGGCGCTGGAGCGCGAGGCGCTCGCGGCCGGGGCCTGCGGCCTCGTGGACAAGGCGGTCGACGTCGACGTCCTCTTCGACGCCATCCGCGTCGCCGGCCGCCGCCCCGGGGGCTCCGAGGCGGCGGTGGCGTAGCGCGGTCCTACGCCGCGTCGGCGGCCAGCTGGCGCAGCACGTAGCGCAGGATCCCGCCGTGGCGGAAGTAGTCCGCCTCCTTGGGCGTGTCGATCCGGACGCGCGCCTTGAACGACACGTCGCCGGCCTGCACGTCGACCTCGCGCGGCAGCTCGCCGGCGTTCATCGGCTCGGCCAGCCCGGTGATCGTGAACTCCTCCTCGCCGGTCAGCCCCAGCGACGCGGCCGACTGGCCCTCGGGGTAGACGAGCGGCAGCACGCCCATGCCGACGAGGTTCGAGCGGTGGATGCGCTCGAAGCTCTCGGCGATCACCGCGCGGACGCCGAGCAGGTTGGTGCCCTTGGCCGCCCAGTCGCGCGACGAGCCCGAGCCGTACTCCTGGCCGCCGAGCACGACGAGCGGGATGCCGTCGGCGATGTACTGCTCGCTGGCCTCGAAGATCGAGGTCTGCTCACCGTCGGGCAGGTGGCGCGTGACGCCGCCCTCGGTCCCACCCGCCAGCTGGTTGCGCAGGCGGATGTTCGCGAACGTGCCGCGGATCATCACCTCGTGGTTGCCCCGGCGCGACCCGTAGGAGTTGAACTCCTTGGGCTCGACACCGCGCCCCTGCAGGTACGCGCCCGCGGGCCCGTCCTTCTTGATCGCGCCGGCCGGCGAGATGTGGTCGGTCGTGACCGAGTCGCCGAGCTTGGCGAGCACGCGCGCGCCCTCGATGTCGGTGACCGGCGACGGCTCCGGGTCCATGCCCTCGAAGTACGGGGCCTTGGCGATGTAGGTGGAGTTGTCGTCCCAGGCGTAGCGATCGCCGCTGGGGACCTCGAGGCCGCGCCAGTTCTCGTCGCCCTCGAACACCTCGCCGTAGGACTTGCGGAACATGTCGGACTGCACGGCCTCCTCGACGGTGCGGGCGATCTCCGCCGTGGAGGGCCACACGTCCTTGAGGTAGACCTCGACGCCGTCGGCGTCGCGGCCGAGCGGCTCGTTGATCAAGTCGATGTCCATGGTCCCGGCGATCGCGTAGGCCACCACCAACGGCGGCGACGCCAGGTAGTTCATCTTGACGTCGGGGTTGATCCGGCCCTCGAAGTTGCGGTTGCCCGAGAGCACCGACGTGACCGCGAGGTCGCCCTGCTGGACGGCCGCCGAGATCTCGTCGGGCAGCGGGCCGCTGTTGCCGATGCACGTCGTGCAGCCGTAGCCGACGAGGTTGAACCCGAGCGCCTCGAGGTCCCCGGTCAGCCCGGCGCGCTCGTAGTACTCGGTGACGACCTTCGAGCCCGGGGCCAGCGACGTCTTGACCCACGGCGCGCGCGTCAGCCCGCGGGCGACGGCGTTGCGGGCCAGCAGGCCGGCGGCGAGCATGACCGACGGGTTGGAGGTGTTGGTGCACGAGGTGATCGCGGCGATGACGACGTGGCCGTGGTCGACGTCGAACGTCTGGCCGTCCATGTCGACCTTCACCGAGGACGCGGAGCGCTCGGCGATCACGGCGCCGGCCGCGACGGCCGGCGCGGCGACCGGCTCGTGCGGATCGGGCTCGTGACCCGGCGTGCCGTTGGCCGGCGGGTCGGACGCCGGGAACGACTCGGCGATCGCCTCGTCGTGGCCGTGGGCGACCTCGAGGCCCTCGTCGTGGCCGAGCAGCTCGGCCAGCGAGGCGCGGAAGCCCTCCTTGGAGGCCGACAGCGCGATGCGGTCCTGCGGGCGCTTCGGGCCGGCCAGCGACGGCTCGACCGTCGACAGGTCCAGCTCGACGACGTCGGTGAACGTCGGCTCCTCGGCGTGCTCGTCGTGCCAGAGGCCCTGCTCCTTGGCGTAGGCCTCGACCAGGTCGACGAGCTCCTTCGGGCGACCCGAGAACGCCATGTAGCGCAGCGTCTCGGCGTCGATCGGGAAGATCGCGCAGGTCGAGCCGAACTCGGGGCTCATGTTGCCGATCGTCGCGCGGTCGGCCAGCGGCAGCGCGGTGACGCCGGGGCCGAAGAACTCCACGAACTTGCCTACGACGCCCTTCTTGCGCAGCA
Source organism: Baekduia sp. (assembly GCA_036500525.1). GTDB lineage: Bacteria > Actinomycetota > Thermoleophilia > Solirubrobacterales > Solirubrobacteraceae > Baekduia. Next base: position 5,687 of record DASYBY010000107.1, read on the forward strand.
GCTCGGTGACCGTGAGCACGAGGTCGGTCGCGGTCGCGCCCTCGGGCAGCTCGCCGTGCAGCTTGAAGCCGATGACCTGCGGGATGAGCATCGACATCGGCTGGCCGAGCATCGCGGCCTCGGCCTCGATGCCGCCGACGCCCCAGCCCAGCACGCC
>DASYBY010000108.1:0-7944 GCA_036500525.1 Baekduia sp.
CCGTCGGAGAGGCTGTCGCGCAGCTCGGGGTGCGCCGCGTAGAGCGCCTCGAGCACGGCGCCGACGGTCTCCCCTTCGACTGGGATCGTCGCGTTGCCGCCCGCCGAGGCGCGCAGCTGCGTCGGGAGCTTGATCGTGACGGCCATCAGGCGTGGGCCTTCGCGAGGACCTCGTTCTCGAAGGCCGAGAACTTGGGCTCGATGGTGTGCGACTCGAACGTGCCGCGGACCGCGTCGAGCGTCTTGAGGCCGTCGCCGGTGATGACCAGCACGACCGTCTCGTCGGGATCGATGTCGCCGCGCGCGGCGAGCTTGGCCAGCGTCGCCGTCGTGACGCCGCCGGCGGTCTCGGTGAAGATGCCCGTGGTCTCGGCCAGCAGGCGGATGCCCGCGACGATCTCGGGGTCGGTCACCGCGTCGACGCCGCCGCCCGTGCGGTTGGCCAGCTCGACGGCGTAGGGGCCGTCGGCCGGGTTGCCGATGGCCAAGGACTTGGCGATGGTGTCGGGCTTGACCGGCCGGCAGACGTCGGTGCCCTCGGCGAACGCCGTGGCGACCGGCGAGCAGCCCGTGGCCTGGGCGCCGTTCATCGTGGGCGTGTCGCCCTCGATCAGGCCCAGCTCACGCCACTCGTCGAAGCCCTTCGCGATCTTGGTGAACAACGACCCGGAGGCGATCGGCGAGATGATGCGGTCCGGCGTGCGGAAGCCGAGCTGCTCGGCGATCTCGTACGCGAGGGTCTTGGAGCCCTCGGCGTAGTACGGGCGCATGTTGACGTTCACGAACGCCCAGCCGTCCTGCTCGCCGCTGATCTCGGTGCAGAGGCGGTTGACGTCGTCGTAGTTGCCGTTGACCTTGACGAGGTTCGTCCCGTAGACGCCGGTCGCGAGGATCTTCTGCTCCTCGAGGTCGGCGGGGATGAACACGAACGACGGCATCCCGAGCGCGGCGGCCGTCGCGGCGGTCGCGTTGGCGAGGTTGCCGGTCGAGGCGCAGGCCAGCGTGTCGAAGCCGAGCTCGCGGGCGCGGGCGGCGGCGACGGAGACGACGCGGTCCTTGAAGGAGTGCGTGGGGTTGTGCGCGTCGTTCTTGACCCAGACGTCCTTGAGGCCGAGGCGCTCGGCCAGGCGGTCGGCGCGCACCAGCGGCGTGCAGCCGGCGGGCAGGCCGACGCGCGACAGGTGGCGCGCGCTCGGACCGGGCTGGCCCTCGACCAGCGGCAGGAAGTCGACGTACCGCCAGATGTTCTGCGGACCCGACTGGATGCGACGGCGCAGCGACGCGACGTCGGACTCCAAGGTGGTGTGGTCGTACTTGACCTCGAGCGGCCCGAAGCATCGGTTGCAGACGTACTGCGCGGTCAGCTCGTACTCGGTCCCGCACTCGCGGCAAGCCAGGTTGGTGACGGCCATATGGGGAAACTCCTTGTTCTTCGCCGGTTACAGCGTGTGACGAAGAAGTGGCTTCCCGCCACACGTCTCCAGGAATTGGCACCTTCCCGCGTTAACGGGGGTTGCCGGGGTTTCATCGGGCCAGTCCCTCCACCCCTCTGGACGTGTACAGCTATGTGGTCGGAACGATAGCAAGCGGTCTTGAGCCTGCAACTCGGCACCGAGGACGAGCGATCCGCCGCCTGGGCGGTAGACTGATCGCTGTCGTGATCCCGTCCGTCGATGAGCCTTTCAGTCGTGCCGCGGCTGCCCCGCACACCGCTGCGTCGCCATGCTCGTTCACAGACGGATGGGCTGGCGCACGCCGCCCAGCCTGATACCCCGAACGTCGAGATCGTCGAGGCCGAGGGCCTCCGCTGGATCAACATCGAGCGTCCGCGCTCCGTCGACCGCGCCTGGCTGGAAGAGCACTTCGACTTCCACCCGCTCGACTACGAGGACGTCTTCTCGCGCAACCAGCGCCCGAAGGTCGACGAGTACGAGGGCTACCTCTTCGTCGTCCTGCACTTCCCGGTCTTCGACAAGCGCGTCAACCGCCTCAATGCGGCCGAGATCGACATCTTCGTCGGGCCCGACTTCGTCATCACGCTGCCCAACGACCCGCTGGCGCCGCTGCAGTACGTCTTCGATCGCGTGCGCTCCAACGAGGACGCGCGCGAGGACCTGTTCAACAAGGGCGCCGGGTACTTGTTGTACAAGATCGTCGACGCCTGCGTGGACGCCTCGTTCCCCATGCTGCGCAAGATGGGGCTCAAGCTCGAGCGCCTGGAGCAGGCGATCTTCGACGAGGAGGCCAACCGGGAGATCGTGCGCGATCTCTCCAACGCCAAGCAGGAGATCATCAACTTCCGCAAGATCGTCCGGCCGCAGCGCGTCGCCCTGAAGGACCTGGAGCGCACCAAGCGCTACGTGACGGGCGAGTTGGACATCTACTTCGACGACATCAACGATGCGTCGGAGCGCGTGTGGGACATGTTGGAGAACTTCAAGGAGGTGATCGAGGGCCTCGAGGCGACCAACGAGTCCGTGCTCTCGCACCGCCTGAACGACTCGATCCGCGTGCTGACGGCGTTCAGCGCGATCCTGCTGCCGCTGACGTTGATCGCGTCGGTGCTCGGGATGAACACCGGGATCCCGGGGCACGACTCGATCCACGCGTTCTGGGTGACCATCGCCCTCATGGTCGCGGTCCTCACGGGCATGGTCCTGTGGTTCCGCCGGCGCGGCTGGCTGTAAGACGCCCGCGCGCGCCAGCCGCGCTCGCTCGATCCCGGAGGATGAGCGAGCGCGACCGGCCCTAGGGCACGGACTGGTAGCCGATGCCTGCCTCGCCGCTGTGGTGCGGCGCTGTCGTCGAACTGGCGGCGTCGGCGTTCTCTGCGGCCACGAAGATGGAGCCCGCCACGAGGAGAAGTGCAACAAGCTCTCGGTGGGAGATCCGCAGGGAGGTCACGCAGGGAAGTCTTTCGCCGGGGGCGCCTGCGCACAGTGGTGGTCCCCAGCGTGTCGCGGTGCGGGTGGCCGAACCGTCGGGGGTGCGATCTGTGACACCCGAGGTGTGACCGCTGGCAGGTTTCGGTGTACGCAAGGGCGTGCCCGCCGCCTCACTCTCGTCGCTGGAAGCCCTCGGCGACCAGTTCGCCATGACCGCCGCCACCGAACGCAAGCGCATGCTGGTCATCGTCAACCCGTACGCGACGACGGTCTCCGACCGCCTGCGGAACCTGGTGGTGTACGCGCTGCAGGGGCGCTACGAGGTCGACGCCGTCGACACCGAGGCCCGCGACCACGCGACCGCGCTGACGCGCGAGGCCGCCGGCGAGGGCTACGACGTGGTCGTCGCGTTCGGCGGCGACGGCACGGTCAACGAGGCCGCCAACGGCCTGCGCGGCTCGGCCACCCCGCTGACCTGCCTGCCGGGCGGCTCGACCAACGTCTACGCGCGGATGCTCGGCATCCCCAACGACATCGTGGACGCGACCGAGCACCTCCTGCGCATCGCCGACGACTGGCACCCGCGCGCGGTCCGCATGGCCGTGGTCAACGACCGGCGCTTCCTCTTCTCCAGCGGCCTGGGCCTCGACGCGTCGGTGGTCGCCCGCGTCGACAGCCACCCGCGGCTCAAGCGCCGCTTCGGCCCCTACTACTTCGCCTACGCCGGCATCGGCGAGTTCTTCGGCAAGTACATGACCAACGCCCCGCGCCTGGAGGCGATCATCGACGGCGGCGAGCCGCTGCCCGGCGCGACCACGTTGGTGCAGAAGGGCGACCCCTACACCTACTTCCGGCGCATCCCGATCCACGCCGCCCGCGGCGCGCAGCTGACCGACGACACGCTGGCCGGGATCATGCTGCGCAGCACCCGCGCGAGCGTCATGCCGGGCGTGATGTTCCGCCTGTTGTCGAAGCGCGCCGAGCTGGCCCGCCACCGCCAGGTCGACGGCTTCACCGGCGCGCGCGAGCTGATCGTCCGCAGCACCGACGGCCGCCCCGTGCCGCTGCACGTCGACGGCGACTACATCGGCGACGTCACCGAGGCGGTCTACCGCGTCGACGACGCGCCGCTGCACGTGGTGGCCTAGAAGACCCCTGAAAAGGCCGCTGCGGCCATCTGCGGCCGTGGAGCGCCTGATTTTCAGGGGCCTTCTAGGGCTTCAAGTCATACGGGTAGTCGGTGAGGACCTCGCAGCCGTCGTCGGTGACGAGCAGCAGGTCCTCGTAGCGCACGCCGCCGATCGCCCGCTCCCACAGGCCGGGCTCGATGGCGATCACGTCGCCGGCGATGAGCGGCTCGCGGCCGAGCTGGCCGAGGCCGGGGCCCTCGTGGACCTCCAGCCCGACGCCGTGGCCGAGGGAGAACTGGAAGCCCTCGGCGGGATCGTCGCCCGGGCCGGTGCGCTGCGTCCGGTGGCCGGCGGCCTCGAAGGCGTCGCAGGCCATCGCGTGCAGCTCGCGGCCGGTGATGCCGGGCCGCACGGCGGCGCGGACGTCGGCGAAGACCCTGGCCACGAGCGCCTCCTGCGCCCGCACCGGCGCGGTGACCTCGCCGACGACGAAGGTGCGGGTCATGTCGGCCCAGCAGCCCGAGGCCTCGTCGCGCGGCCAGAGGTCGATCTGGATCGGGAGGCTCGCCGGCAGCGGCCCGGAGCCAGGGTTGTGGCCGAAGCCCTGCCACACCGAGGCGACGACGACGTCGGGCGGCGCCGGCGCGCCGTGCGCCGCGCACGCCTCGCGCAGGGCGGCACGGACGTCCTCGGCGGTCAGCGGCGCGCCGCCGCGCACGAGCGTGTCGCCCTCGGGCACCGCGTCGCGCAGCATCGCGGCGGCTGCGGCCATCCCGGCGTCGGCGGCCCGCTGGGCGCGGCGGATCCCGGCCAGCTCGGCCGGCGACTTCACCCGCCGACGTGCCGTCACCGCGTCGTGGTCGGGCGTGAGGACGACGCCGTCGGCGCGCAGCCGGTCGGCGACGGCGACCGGGAACTCGGGGTCGACGATCGCGGCGCGCACGCCGATCCGGGCGACCGCGCGCGAGGCCATCTCGATCAGGATCTGGTGGCGCGACTGGCCGCCGCGCAGCAGGTCGTGGAAGCCGACGTCGGTGAAGTCGATGAGCTGGGCGTCGGGCCGCGCCGCCTCCATGCGCTCGCGCTCGAGCGAGTTGGTGAGGATGAACGTCTGGCCGCCGACCTCGGCGAGCAGGAACGCGTCGCCGACGACGATCGGCAGCTCGTGGCGCAGCGTGGCGCTGTGCTCGGTGTCGCCGTAGAGGAGCAGGTCGGGCATGGCGCCGGAGGCTAACGCCCGGCGCCGACGACGCTAGCCCGAGCCCGGCGTGATGCGGTAGGCGTCGAAGACGCCTTCGATGTTGCGCAGGCGCGTGACGGCCGCCTTGAGCCCCTGCGTGTCGGGGACCTCGACGACGAAGCGGTTCTGGACCATCGGCGAGCTGACGATGCAGCGCGCCTCGACGATGTTCAGGCCGGCCTCGGCGAACGTCCGCGAGAGGTCCTCGAGCAGGCGGTGGCGGTCCCAGGCGTCGACCTGCAGCTCGACGCGGAACGCCGTCTGGTGGTCGCCCTCCCAGTGGACGCGCACGAACCGCTCGGGGTCCTTGCGCAAGGCCATGGTGTTGGGGCAGTCGTCGCGGTGGATCGTGATGCCGCGCCCGAGCGACACGTAGCCGACGATCGGGTCGCCCGGCACCGGCCGGCAGCACTTGGCCAGGCGCACGAGGACGTCCTCGACCCCGTCGACCCGGATCCCGTAGGACCCGGCCTTGCCGGTCGGCTGGCGCCGCGCGCGGCGGGTGCTGACCAGCGCCTCGGCGGGATCGGTCTCGTCCTCGGCCGCCTCGCCCTGCTTGAGGCGCTGCATGACCTTGTTGACGACGACCTTGGGCGAGATCTTCGCGCCGCCCAGCGCGATGTAGAAGTCGTCGGCCTTGCGGAAGCCCATCTCGCGGATGACGTCGGCCAGCAGCGGTGAGCTGACGATCTTCTGCGGCGGCAGGCCCTGCTTCTTGAGGTGCTCCTGCAGCAGCTCGCGGCCGGTGTGCTCGGTGTCGTCGCGCGACTCGGCCTTGAAGAACTGCTTGATCTTGTTGCGGGCGCGCGTGGTCTTGACCAGCGCCAGCCAGTCGCGCGACGGGCCGCGGTCGCGCTTGGAGGTCAGGATCTCGACGATGTCGCCGGAGGCCAGCTGGTAGTTCAGCGGCACGATCTTGCCGTTGACCTTGGCCCCGACGCAGCGGTGGCCGACCTCGGTGTGCACCTCGTAGGCGAAGTCCAGCGGCGTCGCGCCGGACTGCATCGACTTCACCTCGCCCTTCGGGGTGAAGACGAAGACCTCCTCGTCGAACAGGTCGACGCGGAGCGTCTCCATGAACTCCTTGGGGTCATGGAGCTCCTGCTGCCAGTCGAGCATCGACCGCAGCCACTTGAGCTTGTCGTCGGTCCCCGGGCCGCCCTCGGCGCCCTTCTTCTTGGGGTCCTGCTTGTACATCCAGTGCGCGGCCACGCCGAACTCGGCCATGTCGTGCATGTCGCGCGTGCGGATCTGGATCTCCAGCGGCAGCCCCTCCGGCCCGATGACCGTCGTGTGCAGCGACTGGTACATGTTGAACTTCGGCATCGCCACGAAGTCCTTGAAGCGGCCGGGCAGCGGCTTCCACAGCGAGTGGATGACCCCGACGGCGCCGTAGCAGTCCTTGACCGAGTCGACGACCACGCGCATGGCGGTGAGGTCGTAGATCTCGTTGAACTCCCGGCCCTTCTTGGTCATCTTGGAGTAGATGGAGTAGAAGTGCTTGGCCCGCCCGGAGATGCGCGCGGCGATACCGAGGGCCTCGAGCTCGCGCGACAGCTCGTCGCCGGCACCCTTGACGTAGTCCTCGCGCTCCTCGCGCTGCTGGTTGACCAGGCCCTTGATCTCCTGGTACTTGCGCGGGTGCAGGGCGGCGAAGGCGAGGTCCTCCAGCTCCCACTTGATCGCGTGGATGCCGAGCCGGTGCGCGATCGGCGCGTAGATCTCGAGGGTCTCCTTGGCCTTCTCGATCTGCTTCTGCTTGGGCATCGCGTCGATCGTCCGCATGTTGTGCAGGCGGTCGGCGAGCTTGATCAGGATGACCCGGATGTCCGAGGCCATCGCGACCATCATCTTGCGGTAGTTCTCGGCCTGGGCCTCGTCGCGCGAGGTGAAGGTGATGCCGGTGAGCTTGGTGACGCCGTCGACCAGCGCGGCGACCTCCTCGCCGAAGAGCTCCTTGACCTCCTCCAGCGAGGCCGAGGTGTCCTCGACGGTGTCGTGGAGCAGCGCGGCGACCAGCGTCTCGGTGTCGAGCCGCATGCCGGCGCAGATCTTCGCGACGGCGGCCGGGTGGACGATGAAGTCCTCCCCCGACTTGCGCCGCTGGTCGGCGTGGTGCTCGCAGGCGAAGACGAACGCGTCCTCGACGCGGCCGCGGTCGATCGGCAGCGCCGCCGCGTCGGCGTGCTCCTCCACGATCGCGAACAGGTCGCTGAGCAGGCGCCGCTCGTACTCGGTCAGCTCGGGGCGCGCGCCCGCGGCCGGGTCGGGCGCGCGGGTGACGAGATCGACCGGGGTGCCGTCGACGTGCTCGGCGGGCACCCCGTCGGGGGTCACGCCGCTTGCGGGGTCACGCTCGCGCTGGTCAGCCATGCGAGGCCCTCCGCGTGGCGCCGTGCGGCAGCACGGAACGCCGGCGAGCGCTCGAGGTCGGTGGACGCCGACGGCGGCGGGACGGTGACGTCGCCGGCACCGTCGAGCTCGACCAGGCCGAGCTCGGTGAGGACGGCCAACAGGCGGCCGGCGGGCGCGACGGGACGGGTCCCGAGCGCGCCGTCGAGCCCCGCACCGTCGCGCAGGGCGCGGTAGGCGGCGACGAGGCTGGGGCGCAGCGCGAGGTCTCGGTCCAGGACATCCCTCCCAAAGCGTAGCTCAGGGTCACCCCACGCCAGATGGGCCAGCTGGTCCGG
>DASYBY010000109.1:0-8734 GCA_036500525.1 Baekduia sp.
GTTCCGGATGGTCCACGCGCTGGAGCAGGCCGGCCACACCTGCGTCCTGTACCTCGTCGACCGCCACGGCTGGGACATCGAGCAGCACCGCGAGACGATCCGGACGTGGTGGCCCGAGCTGGCCGCCGAGGTCCGCGACGCGCGCCTGGGGATCGCCGACGCGCACGCGATCTTCGCCACCGACTGGGCGTCGGCCTACCCCGTGCTCGGGTCCGCGGCGCGCGGCGTGCGGTTCTACCTCGTCCAGGACTTCGAGCCGTGGTTCTACCCGCGCGGCAGCGAGGCGCTGCTGGCCGAGGCGACCTACCGCTTCGGGTTCCACGGCGTGACCGCCGGCGCGTGGCTGTCGCAGCTGCTGACGCGCGACTACGGCATGGCGGCCGATCACTTCGCCTTCGGCTGCGACCTCGGGCGCTACGCGCTGGACCCGTCGGTGGAGCGCACCGGCGTCTGTTACTACGCGCGCTTCACCAAGCCGCGGCGGGCGTTCGAGCTCGGCGTCGTGGCGCTGCAGCTGTTCGCCGAGCGCCACCCGGAGATCGACATCCACTTCTACGGCGACCCGGTCGCCAAGCTCCCGTTCAAGGCCATCAACCATGGGACGCTGACGCCCGAGGCCTGCAACGAGCTCTACCAGCGCTGCGTCGCGGGGCTCGTGCTCTCGGCGACCAACGTCTCGCTCGTGCCGCACGAGATGCTGGCCTCCGGCTGCCTGCCGCTGGTCAACGACGCCGAGCACAACCGGATCGTGCTCGACAACGACCACGTCGTCTACGCGCCCGCGACGCCGTTCGAGCTGGCCAACGCGCTCAGCGACCTGGTCGAGCGCGACGCGGCCACGCGCGACGCGGCGGCGCGAACAGCGGCCGCGAGCGTTCAGAGCTGCTCCTGGGCGGAGTCCGGCGCGAAGGTCGAGCAGATCGTCCGCCGCACCGTGCTGGCAGCGGCGGCGCCGACCCCGACCGCCGCGGCGTGATGGTGCCCGGGCGGCCCCGGCCGCGGCGGATCGCGCCGGCCGCCGACGACGCGACCGTCCCGCGCCGCACGGTCGCGGTGATCGTTCCGACCTACAACTACGCCCACCTGCTCGCCGGCTGCGTGCGCACGGTGCTCGACCAGGAGGGCGTCGACGTCCGCGTCCGGATCGTCGACGACCAGTCGCCCGACGACAGCGCGGCCGTCGCGGCCGCGCTGGTCGCCGCCGACCCCGATCGGGTCGCGCTGCATCGCAACACCACCAACCAGGGGCTGATCCGCTCGGCCAACGACGGCCTCGCGTGGGCCGCGGAGATCGGCAGCGACTTCGTCGTGCTGCTGTCGGCCGACGACTTCCTCGCGCCAGGTGCGCTGCGCCGCGCGGTCGCGATCATGGAGGCCGAGCCGGGCGTCGGCATGGTCTACGGCCGCGCGCCGTACTTCCGCGAGGACAGCCCGTTCCCCGACACCGGCGGCGCGTGGACCGGGACCGACGTCTGGGCCGGGCGCGACTGGGTCGACCTCCGCTGCCGCGTCGGCCACAACTGCATCTCGTCGCCCGAGGTCGTCGTGCGCACCGCGGTGCAGCAGGCGATCGGCGGCTACGACGAGCGCTGCACGCACGCCAGCGACCTCAACATGTGGCTGCGCGTCGGCGCGATCTCCGACATCGCCTACGTGCGCGGCGTCCCGCAGGCGGTCTACCGCGTCCACGGGTCGAGCATGCTGCGCGCCGAGCACTCGGCGATGCGCGACCTGGACGAGCGCTGGAAGGCGTTCTCCTCGTTCTTCGCCGGCGCGGGCGGCAGCGTCGTGGGCGCCGCGCGCCTGCGCGAGCGGGCCGGCCGCGCGCTGGCCCGCCAGGCGCTGTGGCGCGCCAGCCGCGCCTACGACCGCGACCTCGTCAGCGGCGACGGCGCGCTGCCGGTCGATGCGCTCGTGGCGTTCGCGCTCACGGTCTACCCCGACGCCCGCCGCCTGCGCGAGTACCACGGCCTCCGCACCCGCCGGGCCCTGGGCGCCGGCCGGTCGCGCTACTTCCTGCCGTTCCTCGCCACCGGCGCGGCGCACCGGCTCCGCAGCCTCCGCTTCAACCGCATCGCCGCCCGCGACGGCATCTGACCGCCGGCGGCGGGCTCAGGCGCGCAGCGGTGCCGCGCGATCGCGGGCCTCGGTGACGACCCGCCGCAGCCGCGGCCACGGCTGCCACGCCGGCGGCCGCAGCGCGCCGGCGTCGACGTCGGCGGCGCCGTGGAGGCGCAGGTCCAGCGGCGCGCCCGCCGGCACGGCGACCGGCGCGCCGAACGGCACTGCGGCGCCCGCGCCGACCGACCATCCGGTGAGCACGCCGTGCTCGACGGCGTCCTCGGGCTCGAGCACGGTCACCGACCGCACGCCCTCGGGGACCGCGAGCCGCAGCCGGCGCGAGAACGGATGGATCCGCGCGGCCTCGCCCCGGACGCCGACCCACGCGTTGCCCTGGGCGATCGCGCCGGCCGACGTCCACTCGACGTCGCCCAGGCCGTTGACCACGCCCGCCACCTCGGCGAGCAGGTCGAGCCCCGACGCCACGTCCTGGTGGTGGCCGTAGAGCACGAGCGGGTGCTCGAGGAACGCCCGCAGCCCGATGTCGGTCGGCGAGGACTCCAGCGACATCCGCGGGATCACGGGGCATCCAGCGACGAAGTCCGCCGGCCGCATCCCGGTCAGCGTCGGCCCGGTCCGCCACTCGTTGGTCCACGGCAGCGGGTGGATCGCGCTCAGCCCGTCGAACCCGACGGCGCCGAGCGCCCGGCTCATCGCCGGCGAGCACCGGCCGTGCGGCGGCATCATCACGCGGTCGACCCGCAGGCCGGTCCGGCGCTCGAAGCGCGCGACCCGGCGCAGCGCCTGCGCGGCCAGCGCCAGCGCGCCGGCATCGTCGCGCGGGGTCAGCAGCTCGGAGCCGTTGTGGTCGTTGCCGTGGACGTTGAGCGACAGCCGGTCCGGCCGCTGCGCGAACAGCCTCAGCGCCCCCGGATGCGCGCGGCCGGCGTCGATGGGGATCATCGCCATCGCGGCGTGGTAGCCGTGGGCGTCGGCGTGGCGCAGCAGCTCCGCGTAGTTGAGGAACCCGTAGCTGCGCCAGCGCAGGTTGGGGTCGTCGAAGACGATCGTCGCGCGCGGCGCGGGCGGTCGCGAGCGGTGCTCGGCGGTCAGCGTGCGCAGGAACTGCAGCAGCCCGACGGTGGCGATCGCGTGCCCGGAGAGCAACGCGTACAACACGGTGTCCTCGGCCAGCTCGGGCAGCGTGGAGGCCACGCGGTCGACGGGGGCAGCGCCCGGGGTCCGGACCCACACGGCGGCGCCGTCGGCGTCGACCGCGAGGACCTCGTCGCGCCCGGCGACCGCCGGCGGCGGGCAGCCCAGGCGATCCAGCAGCACCGCGCCGCGCAGCCGCCGGTCGACCCCGTCGGCCGTGGCCAGCGTGACCGGGCGCGGCTCGGCGCCGTCGGCCACCGCGTCGGAGACGACGAACGCCGGCCGCGGCCCGCCGGCGCCCGCCGCGCCGAAGCGCACGACCCCCGCGCAGGCCTGCGCACCGTCGCCGCCCTCGGCCACGAACCGCACCGGCAACAGCCGCTCCAACGCGCCGAACAGCCGTGGCCGTGCCACCAGCGCGCTGCCCGGCGCGACCGCGACCCAGGTCGCCTCAGCCGGCGTCATGGCGGCGCCACGAGTGCGAGCCGACCTGCGAGCCGACCGGCGGCGCGGCCTCGATGCCGTCGCCCACGGCGGCCTGATGCTCGAAGACGTCGTCGTCCTCGGCCCGTTCGTCGAGCTCGTCGTCAGCGAGGGCCAGCTCGTCGTCCTCGTCGCGGCGCACGGGCAGCAGGCGCGCGCCCGTCCCGGCGCCCTCGCCCGAGCGCTCCTGCGCGGTGATGCTCCGCCACCCGTTGATCAGCGCCGCGAGCAGCAGGATCAGCGAGCAGCCGGCCAGGAAGGTGAAGAGGGCCGCGGCCACCGCGATGACGCGGGACGGACCGCGCAGCTGCAGCGTCGACCGCGCCGGCCCGAGCTCGCGGATCGTCACGCGGCGGTCGGCCGGGATGGCCTCGGTGCCGGCGAGCGTGTCCAGCTGGTCGCGGAGCACCGTGACCGACTGGTCGGCGATCTTGGCGGCGGTGCCGGGGTCGGGCGCCTGGGTCTCGACGGCGATGATCGGGATCGAGCCGGACGCCAGCACCGGCACCGACGCCCGCAGGACGTTGGCCTCGGGACTGCTCTCGCTGATGTCCTCGCCCGACAGCGCCGGCGCGGCGCCACCGCCCGAGGCGCTCGTCGGCGTCAGCAGGGTCCCGTCCGCGACGCCCGCGGCGCGCGCGATCTCGTCCTTGATCGGCGAGCTGGTCATCAGGCTGGCCAGCAGGTTCGCCCGCGCCGACAGCACGCCGATGTCGACGGCCGGCGCCTTGTCGACGGCCGGCGCCCCGAGGTCGACGATCTGCGAGCTCGGCGTGTCCACCAGCACGCGCGCCGACGCGATGCCGACGTGGTACTGGCGGCTCTCCAGCTTGAAGGGCAGCGTCACGCGATAGGACATGACGATCCCCACCGCGATGCCCGCCACGAGCGCCAGCGCGAGGAGCACCTTGTGGCGCAGCAGCTGGCGCAGCAGCGTCACGAACGCCACGCGTCACCCCCGCAGATCATGGCTCCATCACCGGTCACAACCCAACAACGGCGTGCGCGACGGCCCGCTTCCGTGGCGTGGCGCGTTCATCTTCACGCAACACGGCGCGGCGCCTGCGCGGGGGACATCGCGGCCACGACCTCGCCGTAGACCTCGACGAGCCGCTCGCCCGCCTTGTCCCACGTGACCTCGGGCGCGGTGCGCAGCGCGCCGGCGCGCAGCCGCGCCAGCAGGGCCGGATCCTCGTGGAGCGCCGTGAACTGGGCGGCGATCGCCGCGACGTCGCCGACGTGGTGGACGAAGCCGTTCTCGTCGTGGACGCAGACGTCGGTGCACGCGTCGGAGATCATCGGCACCGCGCCGGCGCCCATCGCCTCCACGCAGACCAGGCCGAAGCCCTCCTCGATGCTCGGCAGCACCAGCACGTCGGCGTCGGCCATCAGGACCGGCAGGTCGGTGCGATGGCCGAGGACCTCGACGCTCGGATGGGCGAGCAGCCCCGACAGCTTCTCCTGGTACTCGGGCAGGAACTCGCCGGCGATCAGGAAGCGCCCGTGCTCGCTGGCCGGCGACGCCACCCACGCCTCCAGCGCGAAGTGCAGCCCCTTGCGCACCGCGCAGACGCCGGCGAACAGCACGGTCAGGCCGTCGGCCGCGAAGCGCACGCGGTCGGCGCGCGGCTGGAACGCCTGCTCGTCGAAGCCGTAGAGGTGGCGGACCAGCCGCTCCGGTGACGCGCCCTGGTCCAGGAAGGTCTTGACGACGAAGTCCGACGGGCACAGCAGCGCGTCGGCCAGGTCGTACTCGGCCTCCTCGCGCTCCAGGATCGCCTCGTTGAACGCGTGCTCGTGGTCGGGCGGCAGGACGACGCCGAGCCGCTCGCACTCGTCGCGGACCGCCTCGTAGGCGAAGCGCGTGTGCGCGTTGGGGCGCTCCAGGACGGTCGGGATGCCGAGCCGCCGCGCGACGCGCAGCGTCTCCAGGGCGCCGAGCGGCCAGGCGTGGACGACGTCGATCTCGCCGGCCAGCCGCGGGAGCGCGCGGGCGACGAGGTGGTCGTGCAGCTTCATCGCGCGCATCCGGCCGAGCGGGCGGTACGGGATCCGCACCTTCCCACGCGCGAGCGTCGTGCGCACGCGGATGCCGTCGGGCAGCGGCCGGTGGACGGCGCCGGTCATGACCAACAGGTCGGCCCCCGCGCGCTGGACGCCCTCCGCCTGGTGCCATGCGGTGTCGCAGATGCGCGCGGCGCCGATCTTGTGCGGGAACGTCTGCAGGACGCGCAGCCGGTCGTGCTCGGGGGCCATACGAGACGAACGTCGCGAGTCGGTAACAGCTTTCGCGCGCGCCGCTGCGAGAGTGGCCGGCGTCGGGCCAGGACGACGATTGTCCAGGAAGAGCCCACGGCGTACAGCGGCCGGTCGTGAGAGCCGACCAATGCTACGTCCGGACGGAGGCTCAGGCCTCCCCCGACATGGAGCAGCGGTCCAGCGGTTCCGATCCCCCCAACCGAGGAGTAGCTCTTCCGTGCGCGCTCTCACCGCCGACGGTCGCATTGGTTCGCGCCGTCTTTCGCTGCAGCTGGCCCGTCTGGCCATGTTCGTCCTCTCCCTCCTCTGCGTGCCGGCCGCCGCCTCCGCCGCCACGCTGCAGGCGACACCCTCCACGCTCGCCTCGGTGTTCAGCTCCGCTCAGAGCGGTGACACGATCCAGCTCGCCTCTGGCACCTACTCCTCCTTCAAGGGCGGCACCAAGAGCGGGATGGTCACGCTGACCCCCGCCTCCGGCGCGTCGGTGACGATGTCCGCCGCCTTCAACCCGGCGTCCTTCATCACGCTCAAGGGCATGACGATGTCGAGCCTCGGCGTCGACGGCAAGAGCCACGACATCCAGGTCCTGAACAACACGTTCACGGGCCAGGCCGACTTCAACATGACCGGCAACGCCAACGCGAACATCCTGGTCGACGGCAACACCTTCGACGGCATCAGCGTCTGCGGCGACTGCTCCGAGGGCCGCCTCGAAGTCCGCCAGTACCCGCTCGGCAGCCAGCCCGTGGGCGTCACGATCTCCCACAACCACTTCGGCGGCGCCGGCCAGTCCGACGGCATCCAGGACGGCGCCTACGGCGTGGTCATCGACGGCAACGTGTTCGACGGCATCATCCAGGCCAGCGGCTACACCCGCCACGTGGACAGCATCCAGCTCTACGGCCAGTCGCACACGACCATCATCAACAACTACATGCGGAACTTCTCGACGGCGATCATGGCGCCCGACGGCGGCGACCACGAGATCATCGACAACAACGTCTTCATCTCGCCGACCGACACCGCATCGGCCATCCAGTTCGGCCATCACAACGGCACGACCTTCATCCACAACGTGGTCAAGGGCACGGACGTCCACACGTGGGTCGGCTCCGGCGACACCAGCCCGAATCGCAACGTCGTCCTGCGCGACAACATCATGATCGGCGCGGGCTTCGTGGCCAGCGGCTGCGTCACCTGCACCAACGACCACAACATGTACAACGTCTCGGGCGAGGCCTCGGGCACCAACAGCCTCGTCGCCACCCCGACGTTCGCCGCCGGCTCCACCCCGACCACCTACGCCGGCTGGGCGCTGGCGGTCAGCTCCGCCGGCCGCGCCAACGCCTCCGACGGCACCGACCACGGCATCGACCCGGCGGGCGACACCGACACGACGCCGCCCCCGACGACCCCGCCAGCCGACACCACCGCGCCTGACACGACCATCACCTCGGCTCCGTCGACGAGCACCACCGACAGCACGCCCACGCTCGCCTTCACGGCGTCCGAGTCCGGCTCGACGTTCCAGTGCAAGGTCGACTCCGCCGCCTGGAGCGTCTGCACCAGCCCGACGACGACCAGCACGCTGGCCGCCGGCAGCCACACGTTCAGCGTCCGCGCCATGGACGCCGCCGGCAACATCGACGCCTCCCCCGCCACCAGCACGTTCACGGTGACCGTCGCGCCGCCCGCCGACACGACGGCGCCCGACACGACGATCACCTCCGGCCCGTCGGGCACCACGACCGACACCACGCCGACCTACGCGTTCGCCTCGACCGAGTCCGGCAGCACCTACCAGTGCAAGGTCGACTCCGGCTCGTGGAAGACGTGCACCAGCCCCTACACCGCCGGCGCGCTGGCCGCGGGCAGCCACACGTTCAACGTCCGCGCCACCGACGCGGCGGGCAACACCGACGCCTCCCCCGCGACCCAGTCGATCACGGTCACGGTCGCTCCCCCGGCCGACACGACGGCGCCCGACACGACGATCACGTCCGGCCCCTCCGGCCTCACGACCGACCGCACGCCGTCCTACGCCTTCACCGCCACCGAGTCCGGCAGCACGTTCGCGTGCAAGGTCGACACCGGCGCCTGGGCGGCGTGCACCAGCCCGTACACGCCGGCCGCCCTGGCCGACGGCAACCACACCATCTCGGTCCGCGCGACCGACGCGGCCGGCAACACCGACGCCAGCGCCGCCAGTCGGACGCTGACGATCGACACCACGGCCCCGGTCACCACGATCACCACCGCGCCGCCGTCCCCGAGCACCGCGACCACGGCGACGATCGCGTTCGCCTCCGGCGACGAGGACGCGACGACCGACTGCCGTCTCGACGCCGGCGCCTGGAAGGCGTGCACGAGCCCGGTGACCTTCTCCGGCCTCGGCCTCGGCGACCACGCGGTGACCGTCCGCGGCACCGACGCCGCCGGCAACGTCGAGACGCCCGGCGCCTCGGCCTCCTGGGTCACGATCGCCGAGCCCGACCCGACGCCGCCCGTCACGCCGACGCCGCCCGTCACCACGCCGGACCCGCCGGTCACGACACCGACGGTGCCGACGGCCCCCACGACCCCGACCACGCCCACCGCCCCGAGCCACCCGACCACCCCGGCCACCCCGGCCGGCGCCCCGACGCTCGCGCTGACCCGCCCGCAGACCGGCAGCACGTTCACCTCGACGGTCAACGCCGCCGCCACCGCCACCGACCGCAACGGCGTCTCCCGCGTCGAGTTCTGGGTCGACGGCACGCGGATCGCCAGCGACAAG
>DASYBY010000110.1:0-5811 GCA_036500525.1 Baekduia sp.
AACACCCCTGCGGCCTACAGTGGGGCGGATGCGGGTGCTGATCGTCGAGGACGAGCGCTTCCTGGCCGAGGCGCTGCAGGCCGGGCTGCGCCACGAGGCGATCGCGGCGGACGTGGCGCTCGACGGCGACGCGGCGCTCGCCCGCATCGCGGTCTCCGACTACGACGTGGTCGTCCTGGACCGCGACCTGCCGGGCACGCACGGCGACGAGGTGTGCGCGATCGTCGCCCGCGACCACCCCGGCGTGCGGGTCCTCATGCTGACCGCGGCGGCGCGGCTGACCGACAAGGTCGGCGGCTTCGGGCTCGGCGCCGACGACTACCTGACCAAGCCGTTCGCGCTGGAGGAGCTGGTCGTCCGCCTGCGCTCGCTCGCCCGCCGCCCGCCCGCCACCGCGCCGCCGGTGCTGGAGCTCGGCGACCTGCGCCTGGACCCGTTCCGCCGCGAGGCCTACCGCGCCGGCCGTTACCTGAAGCTCACGCGCAAGCAGTTCGCGGTGCTGGAGCTGCTGATGCGCGCGGGCGGCGGGGTCGTCAGCGCGGAGACCATGCTGGAGAAGGCCTGGGACGAGAACGCCGACCCGTTCACGAGCGCGCCGCGCGTGACGATGTCGACGCTGCGCAAGGTGCTCGGCCCGCCCGACCCCATCGTGACGGTGACCGGAGCGGGCTACCGGCTCGCCGATCCGGACCGCGCCGCATGAGCGCGCGGCTGCGCCTGACGCTGAGCTACGCGGGGTTCCTGGTGGCCGCCGGCGCCGCGACGCTCGTGGGCGTCTACGCGGTCCTGCGCTACGTCCCCGACTACCCGCTGACCGCCGCCAACCCGCGTGCGAGCGGGGGCACCGGCGTCGCCTCGCGCCAGGAGATCCTCGACGCCGTGGTCAAGATGTCGGGCGCGGTCCTGGGCGGGCTGGCGATCGTCGGGCTCGGCGGCGGGTGGCTGCTGGCCGGGTGGATCCTGCGGCCACTGAAGGACATCAACGCGGCGGCGCGGATCGCGGCGACCGGACGGCTGGACCATCGCATCCGGCTGGCGGGCCGCGGCGACGAGTTCGGCCAGCTGGCCGACAGCTTCGACCACATGCTCGACCGGCTGCACGACGCGTTCATGACCCAGGAGCGCTTCGCGGCCAACGCCTCGCACGAGCTGCGCACGCCGCTGGCGGTGACGGCCACGCTGCTCGACGTCGCGCGGGCGGCGCCCGACGTGCAGGACTACCCGGTGCTGCTGGAGCGCCTGCAGATCACCAACGGCCGGGCGATCGGGCTGACCGAGGCGCTGCTGCGCATGGCCGACGCGAACGCGGTGACGGCCGTGGCGGGGCCGGTCGATCTGGCGGTGGTGGTGGACGCCGCGCTGGCAGATCACGCGGGGGAGGCGGAGCGTTCCGGCGTGGTGGTGGACGCGCAGCTCGCCGCGGCGCCCACGGCGGGCGACGCGACTCTCCTGGCGCAGTTGGCCACCAACCTGATCCAGAACGCGATCCGCCATAACAACGCCGCGGGCCGCGCGGAGGTGCGGACGGAGCACGATCGGGAGGCCGCCGTGGTGGTGCTGCGCGTGGAGAACACCGGCGCGGAGTACACCCCCGCGGCCGCCGCGCAGCTCGCCGAGCCCTTCCTGCGCGGCGCCGGCCGCACCAGCCACGACGGCCAACCCCGCGGCTACGGCCTCGGCCTCGCGCTGGTCACCCGCATCGCCGCCGTCCACGAAGGAACCCTCACCATCGAGCCGCGCGCGGGCGGCGGCCTCGTGACGACGGTCACGCTGCCCGATCGGCCACCGGCGCGCTGACCCGCCGTTCGGCCGGCCAGCGCGCAGGGCCCTCGTGCTCCGCTACGGCTTCGCGGCACCCCCGAGCCGGTAGCCCATGATCGCGGCGCCCGGGCCGGCCCCGGCCGGCGCGATGACCGTGTCACCGTCGACCACGACCCCCGTGTTCGTCCGCACCGGCAGCGTCGTCTCCCACGCGACCTTGCCCGTCTTCGCGGCGAGCGCGTGCAGGACGCCGTCGTAGGTCGTGGCGAACACCACGTCGTTGGCGACCATCGTGGCCCCGAAGGCCGGCGACTGGAACGTCTGGTCCCACTTGATCTTCCCGGTGTCGAGATCGATCGCGACGATCTGGCCCGAGGTCGACTGACCGGCTCCCACGGTGCCCTGCGCGGAGATGATCTGCGAGGAGTTGACGACCGGCACGAACACCAGCGAGCCGTCGGTGGCCATCGGCGCGATGACGCCGCCCAGCTGGCCGGGGTAGACCTCCATCGGCAGCGTGAGCTTGGAGTAGTCGCGCTTCATCGCGGCGAGCGAGTCCTTGTCGTGGCCGTTGTGCGTCCCGACCGGGCGCTTCCACAACAACTTCCCGCTGCTGCGGTCCACGGCGATGACGATCCCGCCCTTGCCGGCCGCCAGCACCGCGTCCTTGCCCTTGACCTTCGTGAGGATCGGCGGGTCCTGGAGGTCCCAGTCGTAGATGTCGTGCGGCGTCAGCTGGTAGTACCACTTCATCTTGCCGGTGGCCGCGTCGAGCTTGACCAGCGAGTTGGTGTACAGGTTGGGCCCGGGACGGCTCGACCCCCACGGGAACTCGTCGGTGCCGGGGAACGGCCCCGGGTTGCCCACGCCGATGTACATCGACCCGTCGCTGTCGAAGGCCGGCGTGTACCAGAGCCCGCCGCCCGAGTTGATGTCGGAGTGCTTGGCCGCCTCGCCGGTCAGCGGGTTGGTGTTGAAGCTCCACACCTTCTTGCCCGTGGCCGCGTTCAGCGCCCAGAGCACGCCCGGCCCGCCGCCCTTGTAGAACTCCTTGGCGTTGCCCGGGACGGTCGAGACGTAGACCAGACCGTGGTGGTAGCCGGGCGCCATGTCGATGCCCTTGTGGCTGCTGCTGACGAGCTTGACCGACCACAGCTCCTTGCCGGTCTTGCGGTCCAGCGCGAAGGCGGAGGTGCCGGTCGCGCCGTAGACGCGACCGCCGGCGACCGTGATGCCGTTGGGCCCCTGGTCGGGCGAGTCGTAGTCCTTGCGCCACAGCGCCGCGCCGGTGCGCAGGTCGAGCGCCTCCACGTTGGACGCCAGGTCCTGGGAGTAGATGACGCCGTCGATGACCACCGGGCTCGACGAGTAGCTGCCGTACACGCTGGCCGCGGTGAGCGGGTGGCTCCAGGCCTTGCTCAGCGTCGAGACGTTCGCCGCGGTGATCGGCCCGCCGACGCTGCGCGTGTTGGCGAGGTCGACGTTCGGATAGCCCGAGCGCGTGGAGGCGAGGTCCGCCTTCGCGGCGGGCGCCGCGGGCGTCTTGGGCTGGTCGGGGGCCGGCGCCGGTGCGGCCGGCGTCGCCTTCGGGGTCGACGCCGACTGGTCGTCCGACGACGACCCGCCCGAGACGAGCACGACGACGACAACTACGACGACGATCGCGAGCGCGGCGGCCCCGATTAGGACCGCCCTGGAGAGACGGCGGGGGCTGGCGGGGCGCATGGGCTAGGCCCTCTCCGCTGTCCGGGCGAGCTCGTCGATGATCTCGTCCTCCATGCGGCAGGTCGCCGCGATCATCAGCTCGAACAGGTCGGCCGTGAAGTCGTGGGGCAGGTTCGCCTGGTCGCCGCGGGCGAGGTAGCGCGCCCGGACCTCCTTGACGCGATCGGGTTGCATCATCGGGATCTCGTGCGCGCTCTTGTAGTGCGCCACCTGTCGACAGACCTCGAACCGCTCGCCCAACAGGCGTGCGATCTGGTCGTCGAGCTGATCCAGACGGGTGCGGAAGGGCTCGAGCCCACTCATGCCGCGCTCCTTTCGAGGAGGCCGGTGGCGAAGGCGTGGCTGCACTCCGCCAGGGTGTCCAGCGCGTAACCGCCCTCTTGGACGATGCAGACCGGGAGCCCCGATGCCGCGAGCAGTTCACCGATCTGGCTGAAGATGTCGGGAGCGAAGCTCCAGGTTCCGTGCGGGTCGCCGCCGACGGTGTCGTAGCCGAGCGACAGCACGAGCACCGAGGCCGAGCGCGCGAGCGCGGCGATCGACGCCTGCACGGCGGCGAGGTAGGTCGCGGCGTCGGGCGCATCGCGGAACTCCACCAACCACTCGCGGTCGGTGCGCGGAACCACGGGATCGACCGGCGAGTTGGTGACCGGCCACGCGTGCAGCGAGTGCAGCTCCGCGTCGGCCATCCCGGCGACGATCGCCGAGGTGCCGTTGGGGTAGTGCAGGTCGAGGTCGAGGATCCCGACCCCGGGCGCGCCGCTCTCGCGCAGCGTCTGCACGGCCGCCGCGGCGGTGTTGAGGTAGCAGTAGCCGCCGAGCCAGCCCGGGCCGGCGTGGTGGCCGGGCGGGCGACACAACGCATAGGCGAACGGCGCGCCGGCGGCGACCCGCTGGGCCGCGGTGATCGCGGTCCGCACGCCCTCGTGCGCGGCGGCGACCAGGCCGGCGCCGACCGGGATGTCGGCCTCCAGGCCGGGCGCGGCCAGCGCGGGCATGAGCACGGGCTCGCCGCCGCGCACGCGCCGCAGCGTCTCCAGGTACTCGGGCTCGTGCAGCGTGTCGAGCACGCGGTCGACGTCCTCGTCGGAGGCGTCGGCGGCGGTGGCGCGGACGGCGGCGTGGCGGCCGAGCCCGTCCTCCAGCGCCGACAGGCGACCGTCGTGGTCCTGGCCGGGCACGCGGCGGCCGCCGTCCACGATCCACGGGGCCGCGTCGCCGGTTCCGCGACGCTGCCGGACCATCACCAGCTCGGTCACCGCGGCAGCCACCTCAGGCGCGCGCCGAGCGAGCTGAAGCCGTTGTCGAGGTAGAAGCGCCGCGTGGCCTCCAGCCGCGGGAAGTCGTCGCGGGGGATGCCGACCTCGACGCGCGAGGCGCCGCGCGCGATCGCCAGCGCGAAGAAGGCCTCCAACAACTCCCGGCCGATCGCGCGGCTGCGCCAGGCGGGATCGACCCACAGGTCCTGGATCAGCCCGTAGCGGCCGGCGGAGTGGATCGCCACCGGCCAGCTCGCCGCGAGCACGCCGACCAGGACGCCGCCGGCCTCGGCGACGAGCACCGCGCCGTTGTCGGGGTCCTCGATGAGCTCGCGGGCGACGGCCTCCATGACGTCGGCGGCCGGCGCCCGGCCGCCCAGCTCGACCAGCAGCGCGCGGACGCCCGCGGCGGCGGCCGGCGCGTCGGCGAGCGACGCCGCACGCACCCGGCACTCCTGCGGCGGCGCGGGCGCCACCACCTCGGTGGGTCCGCTCACGAGGCCCTCGCGAGGGTGGTGACCGCGGGCTCGATCTCGATCGTCCATGCCTCGGGCGAGTCGCTGCCGGTGACCGCCTGGGCGATCGCCGACATCGGCGCCCGCGCCTTGAGCAACACCTCGTCGAACTCCTCCTCGGCGTCGGACTGCATCACGATCGCCCCGCCGGCGCCGATCGTCGTGGCGCCCGGGCGCATCACGATCGTGCGGATCACGATGCTCAGGTCCACGCTGCCGTCGGCGCCGAAGTAGCCGAGCCCGCCGGAGTAGACGCCGCGCGCGACGCGCTCGATGTCGTCGATGATCCCCATGGTGCGCAGCTTCGGCGCGCCGGTCATCGAGCCGCCGGGGAAGCAGGTGCGCACGCACTGCACCGGCGTGCGGTCGGCCTCCAGCGTCCCGGTGATCGTCGAGACGAGCTGGTGGACCGTCGGGTAGGGCTCGACGATCATGTACTCCGGCACGCGCACGCTGTCGAGCTCGCAGACGCGCCCGAGGTCGTTGCGCAGCAGGTCCACGATCATCAGGTGCTCGGCGAACGTCTTCTCGTCGGAGAGCAGCTCGTCGCG
>DASYBY010000111.1:0-19109 GCA_036500525.1 Baekduia sp.
CTCGACGACCAGGTCAAGCGCGCGACCGCGCAGGGTGCGACGCTCGTGGCGGGCGGCGGCCGGAAGGGCAACTTCTTCGAGGCCACGGTCCTGACGAACATCAAGCCCGGGACCGACGCCTACAAGGAGGAGTTCTTCGGCCCCGTCGCCTCGGTGTACCGGGTCGCCTCCGAGGACGACGCGGTCACGCTCGCCAACGACACGACCTACGGGCTCGGGTCCTACGTGTTCACCAACGACTCCGCGCAGGCGCTGCGGGTGGCCGACAAGATCGAGGCCGGCATGGTGTTCATCAACGCCGTGGGCGCCGAGGGCGTCGAGCTGCCGTTCGGCGGCGTCAAGGCCTCGGGCTTCGGCCGCGAGCTGGGCCGCTTCGGCGCCGACGAGTTCGTCAACAAGAAGCTCATCCGCGTCGCGGGCTGAGCGTTCGGCCGGAGGCCCCGCGGCGTGCGGGGCCTCCGGCCGTTCCTACAGGTGCAGCCCACCGGACACCTCGATGCGCTGCCCCGTGATCCAGCGGTTCCCGGCACCGAGCAGCGCGGCGATGGCCCCGCCGATGTCGTCGGCGACCGCGTAGCGGCCCAGCGCGGTCAGCCCGACGATCTGCTGCTGGAGCTGCGGGTTGTCGCGCAGCACGCCGTCGCTGAAGTCCGTGGCGACGGCGCCCGGCGCGATGGTGTTGACGGTGATGCCGCGCGGGCCGAGCTCGACCGCGAGGTAGCGCGTGAGCACCTCGACGGCGCCGTTGACCGAGGCGTAGACGGCACGCTCGGGCGCGGTGAAGCGCGTCAGCCCGGTGGAGACGTTGACGATCGCGCCGGTGCCGTCGGCGAGCAGCCCTGACAGCTTCTGGGTCAGGAAGAACACGCCCTTGAAGTGGACGTCGACGAGGCGGTCGAAGTCGGCCTCGGTCACCTCCGCGAACGGCCCGGCGATCTGCGCGCCGCCGTTGTTGATGAGGAAGTCGAAGGTGTCGCGGTCCCAGGTCTGGCGGAGGGTGCCGGCCACGGTGGCGGCGAACGCGTCGAGGGAGCCGATGGCGCCGACGTCGAGCGGCAGCGCGACGGCGGTGCGGCCGAGTGCGGCGATCGCGGCGACGGTCTCCTCGGCGGCCTCGGCGTCGGCGCGGTAGGTGAGGAGGATGTCGACGCCGTCGCGGGCGAGCTGCAGCGCGGTGCTGCGCCCGATCCCGCGGCCGGCGCCGGTGACGAGGGCGATGGAGGTCATGGACGCCATGCTCCCGCTGCTCCGGTGGCGCCACCAGAGGCCGGTCGATCCAGGGACAAGCCGTCCCTGGGTGCGGCGTGCCGCGCGGCGCATACTGAGGGTGTGGATCGCGACGGCCTCGCCGACTTCCTCCGCCGGCGCCGTGAGGCGCTGCAGCCGGCCGACGTCGGCCTGGCCGCGGGCCGGCGGAGGCGCACCGCCGGCCTGCGCCGCGAGGAGGTCGCGGCGCTGGCGAGCATGTCCACCGACTTCTACGCGCGGCTGGAGCAGCGCCGCGGCGCGCGCCCGTCGGAGCAGACCGCCGGCGCGCTGGCCCGCGCGCTGCGGCTCACGCAGGACGAGCGCGACCACCTCTTCCGGCTCGCGGGGCACACCGCGCCGCCGCGTGGGTTCCGCAGCGATCACGTCAGCCCCGGGCTGATGCGCGTGCTCGACCGGCTCGACACGCCGGCGCAGGTCGTCTCCGACCTCGGCGTGACGCTGCGCCAGAACCCGCTGGCCGAGGCGCTGCTGGGCGTGCAGACCGCGTTCACCGGCCCGGCGCGCAGCATGTTCTACCGGTGGTTCACCGATCCGGAGGAGCGCGGGCACTACCCGGAGGCCGACCACGCGCTGCACGCGCGCAGCTACACGGCGACGCTCCGGGCGGTGCACGGCCGCCGGGACGACGACGCGGGCGAGGCGCAGGAGCTGGTCGACCGCCTGCGCGGCGCAAGCCCGGAGTTCGCGGCGCTCTGGGAGGAGCACGAGGTCGCCGTCCGCGGCGACACGCGCAAGCGCATCCTGCACCCGGCCGTCGGCCTGTTGGTGCTCGACTGCCAGATCCTGACCGCCGAGAACCAGACGGAGCGGCTGGTCGTCTTCACGGCCGCCCCGGGCTCCGAGGACGCGGAGCGGTTGGCGTTGTTGTCGGTGATCGGGGCGCAGACGTTCGGCGGCGCGGCGAGCGCCTGAGGGCGCTCGCCGCGGACGCCGGTACCGCTAGGAGATCGCCACGCCCGTGGAGACGTTCAGCGAGACGGTGTTGACGAGGGTGACACCCGTGGCCTCGGCGCTGATGGTCATGACCATGTTCGTGCCCGGGGTGACGGGGATGTTGAGCCCGGTGGTGGTGCCGCTGGAGATCGTTCCGACCCCCACGGCGCCGGTGAGCGGAGGCGCCAGGGTGACGAGCGCGCCGGGGATCGGCGTGTAGGTGTTGTCCGGCGTGGTGGACTGCCAGAGCTGGGCGGTCAGCGTGACGGTGGTGCCGAGCAGCGACAGCGACTGGGCCAGGCTGGCGTAGGCCGTGATGCTCGTGATCGCGCCGGCACGGGCGATCGACGTCGCGGCACCGGCACCGTTGGTGGTGAGGTCCAGCGAGCTGCCGGACGCCGTGATCCCGTCGGCGCTGTAGACGCCGTTGAGCGGCATGACCGTCATGCCGCCGCTGAGCCCGCCGGCGATGGTCGTGACGTCCGTCGGCTCCGGTGAGCTGGCGGACATGATCGCGCCGGCGCCGTCCGTGCCGTCGGCGCCGTCCGTGCCGTCCGTGCCGTTCGTGCCGGGGGTGCCCTGAGCACCGTCGTCGCCGTCGGTGCCGTCGGTGCCGTTCGTGCCGGGGGTGCCCTGAGCGCCGTCGTCGCCGTCGGTGCCGTCGGTGCCGTTCGTGCCGGGGGTGCCCTGAGCGCCGGGGCCGCCGTCCGTGCCGTCGGTGCCGTTCGTGCCGGGGTCGCCCTGGGCGCCGGGGCCGCCGTCTGCGCCGTCGGCGCCGTTCGCGCCCGCCGCGCCGGCGTCGCCCTTGGCGCCGGTCGCGCCGGTCACGCCCTGGAGGCCGGTGGCGCCGGTCGCGCCGGTCGCGCCGGTCGCGCCGGTCGCGCCCGTCGCGCCGGTCGCGCCCGTCGCGCCGGTGTCACCCTTGGCGCCTGCGGCGCCGGGCGTGCCGGTGCGGTTGAAGCCGAGCTTGAACTCGGTCTTCTTGCACGGCACGGACTCCTTGACGCGCCGCATCGACCCGTCCTTGGACGACACGCAGACGTACACGTGCGTGGTCGTCGTCGCCGCGTCGGCGGCCGCCGCGGGCAACGCGCACGAGAGCGCTACGAGGGCCGAGAGCGCCGTTGCGCGCCCCAACCGGGAACCGGAACTACGAGCCATGCGAAACCCCATCGTCAGTAGAGAGCGGGTCCGCCACGCTGGCCGACCCGGAAGGCACGGGATCGTAGTCGATGCTGCAAACTTTCGGAGTAAAAATCCCTGCTCAAGTAATCTTTCGCCCTGCCGATATGGGGATCGCCGCAACGGACCTTGCACCGGCCCTCGGGGCGCAGACGTTCGGTGGCACCGGCGCCCGCGGAACCCGCTGAGGCACGCCCGCGCGGCAACGCTTGACATTTCGGTACGCCGACGTTTAGGGTCTCGCCACCAACCGAGGTACACCGGTGTTTGTCAATCGGGTCGGCCTCGTGGAACACCGGGTCGGCGGGCCGCTGTCGCGCTCCGCTCCTGAACACTTCACTGAAGCGTCGCGGGCTCCTCGCCGGCGCGCCGGCCGTCCGTGCCGGGGCGCGTCTTCGGGATGCCCGGCAGCGCCCATCCCTAGCGAATGATCCCTCTCACGCACATGACGTCACACAGGAACACCGACCATGTCGATGCGCCGTCGCGCCGCCGCCGCAGCGCCCTCGGCGCCGCCCTCGGGGCGGTCGCGCTGGTGGCGGCGCTCGCGCCGGCGGCCTACGGCGACCTGGCCATCGCGCCGCTGCCCTCCGCCGGGCCGTCCGGCCTCCCCGACGGCCGCGCCTACGAGCAGGTCTCGCCCGTCGAGAAGCACGGCAACGGCGTGGCCGGCGGGATCATGACCCGCGGGACGGGCGACGGCATCATCTACCGGTCCTCCGGCGCGTTCGCCGACACGCCGAGCAGCATCGGGTCGACCTACTACCGCTCCGACCGCACCGCCAGCGGTTGGACGACGACCCCGCTGGGGCCGCCGATGGACGGCCGGCCCGCCCTGGCGCTCGACGAGGAGGCGATCGCCGCGGCGTCCACCGACCTGTCGCGGACCCTCCTGGTGACCACCTACCCGTTCGACGCGCAGGACCAGGACGCGGGCTCGCTCTTCTTCCAGCCCGGCTTCCTGGACATCTACGCCCGCGACGACGACGGGCAGTTCTCGTGGCTGTCGCACGGCGCGACGCTGCCCCAGACCGACCACCACGACGCCGACTTCGAGGCGATGACGCCGGACGGCAGCAAGATCGTGCTGCAGACCGAGCGGCCGCTGAGCCCCGACGTGCCGCCCGGCTCCGGCCAGCAGGTCTACGAGCGCGACGCCGACGGCGTCCAGCACCTGATCAGCGTCGATCCCGGCGGCGGCCCGTTGCCCGGCGGCGCCTACTTCGCCCGGGAGCCGCAGGACGTCGACACGTCGTCGAAGACCAGCATCGTGGGCGGGCCGTTCCCGACGGCGATGAGCACCGACGGCGAGACGGTGTTCTTCACGCCGGTCGACACCACGACGGCGGCGCTCTACGTGCGCACCCACGCGCTGCAGGCCGACGCGCAGACGACGGAGGTCGTGTCCCAGACCGCGGCGACGCTCGGGCAGCCGTGCAGCTACGGCCAGTTCATGGCCGCGGCCGCCGACGGCTCGAAGGCGATGTTCTACTGCCTCGACCAGCTGACCGACGACGCACCGGCGGACGGCGGGATCTACGAGCTGGACGTCGCCACCGGTGCGCTCAGCTTCGTGGTCGAGTCGTTCTTCCCGGAGTTCGCCGCCACCGACGCGCACCTGGACTACTTCTACTTCCGGGGCCTCGAGGTCCTCGGCGACGGGGCGACCAGCGGCGCCGTCGCGAACGCGAACAACCTCTACGTCGCGCACGGCGGCACGATCACCTACGTGGGCCAGGGGATGGCGACCGGCAACCAGCGGCAGCCCCCGATCGCCGCGTCGGCGGACGGGTCGGTGGTGACGTTCACCAGCGACGAGCCGCTCATCCCCGGCTTCGACAACGGCGGGCAGCCCGAGGTGTACGTCTACGACGCCAAGGCCGGTGCCGACGGCACGCTGACCTGCGCCTCCTGCCGGACCGATGGCGCGCCCGCCGCCGGCCGCGCCGGGTTCGGGACCTCGGACGCCGGGCCGTTCGGGGTCGAGTTCGGCGCTTACGAGGGACGCCGCCCCGACGACAGCATCACCGCCGACGGCAAGCGCGTGTTCTTCACGAGCGCCGACCGCGTGGTGCCCGGCGCGACCAACGGTCAGCCCAATGCCTATGAGTACTTCGACGGCCGGGTGTCGCTGCTGTCCTCGGGCACCGACCCGCACGGCTCGATCTTCGCGGGCGCGTCGAAGGACGGGACCGACGCCTTCATCATCACGCACGAGGCGCTCGTCGGGCAGGACGTCGACCGGACCGAAGCCGACGTCTACGACGCGCGGATCGGCGGCGGCTTCCCGGTCCCCGCGGAGCCGGCGCCGTGCGTGGGCAGCGACGCGTGCCAGGGTCCGGCCACGCCGCCCGGCGCGGCGGCGCCGCCCGCCTCGGCCACGCAGCCGGGATCGGGCAACGTCCCGACGCCCGCCGCGGTCCGCCGGACCGTGACGCTCGCCGCGCTCCCGGCGGCGGCGCAGCGCGCGCTGGCTCGCGGGCAGACGGCGAGCATCGCCGTGCGGGTGACCGGCGGCGGGACCGTGACGCTGCGGGCCACGGGCCGCATCGGCAAGACGGTGCGCACGGTGGGCTCGGCGAAGCGCACGGTGCGCGGGAAGGGCGCGACCACCGTCCACCTGAAGCTGCGGCTGTCGGTCGCGGCGCGCCGGGCGCTCCAGCGCGACCAGGCGCTGCGCACCACCCTGGAGGCGCGCCTCGACGACGTCTCCCACCCCGCCCAGCGCACGGTGACGCTGCGGCGGACGACCACGACCAGCACGACCAGGACGGCACGATGAAGATGTCTCACCAGCTCCGCCACGGCGACACCGCGCGGCGGCTGCGCACCGCGGCGGCGACGCTCGCCGTCGCCTCCGCCGCGCTGCTCGGGGCCGCCGGTGCGGCGGAGGCCGACTTCGGCATCCCCGCCGGCGGCGCCACGGTCACGCTGACCGATGCCTCCGGCAACCCGCAGCCGCAGGCCGGGGCGCACCCGGACCTCAACGTCAACGTCGCGCTCAACACGGAGGCCGGGCGGTACGGGACCGAGCCCGCCGAGTCGCTCAAGGACCTCAGCGTCGAGCTGCCGCCGGGCCTGCTCGGCGATCCGCAGGCGCTCCCGACGTGCTCGAACGCCGACTTCCAGCACAACACCTGCGACCGGCGTGCGATGGTCGGCGTCGAGGCCTTCGACTGGTCGGCGCTCGCCGGCCTCCCGCCCGCGCCGGCCAACGTCCCGGTCTTCAACCTCGAGCCGCCGAAGGGGGTCGCGGCGCAGCTCGGGTTCCAGGTGACGACCGTCTCGGTGATCATCGACGTGCGCGTCGAGAGCGACGGGACCTACAACATCGCCGCCGACGTGAGCGGCATCTCGTCGGTCCTGCAGGTCTACGCCACCAACTTGACGCTCTGGGGCGTGCCGGCCGACCACAACGGCGAGGGGCCCAACCCGTTCTACGCGGGCGGCATCCCGCCGATCACCAGCTACGGGGCGCCGGGGCCGGGGCCGCGGACCGCGTTCATCGACAGCCCGACGCGGTGCGGCGCGCCGCTGGGCGCGAGCGTCCGGATCGACTCGTGGCAGCACCCCGGCGCCTTCGTCACGGCCAACCCGGACGTCTCGGCCGGCCTCACGGGCTGCGACGCGCTGAGCTTCCAGCCGTCGATCTCGGTCCAGCCGTCGACGCGGGTCGCGGGGGCGCCCGCGGGCTACACGGTCGACGTCGACGTGCCGCAGACGCTGACCGATGCCGACGGGCTCGCGACGCCGCACCTCAAGGACGCGACGGTGGTGTTGCCGCCGGGCGTGAACATCTCGCCGTCGGCGGCGACCGGGCTGGGGGCGTGCTCGGACGCGCAGTTGGCCATGAGCTCGATCGACGCCGACACCTGCCCGCCCAGCGCGACGATCGGCACGGTCCGCATCGACACGCCGGTCCTGCCCGATCCGCTGGTGGGGAAGATCTACCTCGGGACGCAGGAGTCCAGCGACCCGGCCTCGGGCAAGATGTACCGGATGTTCGTCACGGCCTCCGGGCACGGCGTGCGCGTGAAGCTGCGGGGCGCGATCAGCGCCGACCCGGCCACCGGGCAGCTGACGACGACGTTCGCCGACAACCCGCAGCTGCCGTTCAGCCGCCTGGAGCTGGTGTTGCAGGACGGCGACCGCGCGCCGCTGGTCAACCCCACGGTCTGTGGGACCCAGACGGCCACGGGGTCGCTGACCTCGTGGGCCGGGCAGACCGCGGCCGTGTCGAGCACGTTCGCCATCGACCAGGGCTGTCCGACGGGGCGGTTCGCGCCGAGCGCCACCGCGGGCACGCTCATCCCGGTGGCGGGCGCGTTCTCGCCGTTCACGACGACGGTCGCCCGGAGTGACGCCGACCAGGAGCTGTCGCGGGTGCGCGTGGACCTGCCGCCGGGGCTGCTCGGTGACGTCGGCTCGGTGCCGCTGTGCCCGGACGCCGCCGCGGCGGCCGGCACCTGCGATCCGTCGTCGCGCCTCGGCTCGACCACGGTGCAGGCCGGCTCCGGCGCGGCGCCGTTCACGCTCGGCGGCACGGTGTCGCTCGCGGGTCCGTACGAGGGCGCGCCGTTCTCGCTGTCGATCGCGGTGCCGGCCAAGGCCGGGCCGATCGACCTCGGGCTCGTCGTCGTCCGCGCGCCGCTGAAGGTCGACGGGACGCACGCCCAGGCGTCGGCGATCTCCGATCCGCTGCCGACGATCGTCGGGGGCGTGCCGCTGAAGCTGCGGTCGGTGACCGTCACGCTCGACCGGCCGGGCTTCACGTTCAACCCCACCGACTGCAACGCGGCGCAGGTCGGCGTGCATGCTGACTCGGTGGCGGGTTTGTCGTCCGACACCGCCGTGCCGTTCGGGCTCACCGGCTGCGACCGGCTCGGGTACACGCCCCGGCTGTCGCTCGGGCTGACGGGGAAGGGGCAGACGACCGACGACAAGCACCCCGCGCTGGCCGCGCACCTGACGACGCTGCGCGCCGACGCCAACACCCAGGCGGTCTCCGTCACGCTGCCGCTGTCGCTCGCGTTGGACCCCGACAACGCCAACGGCCTGTGCGAGCCGGCCGACGCGGCCGCGGCGCGGTGCCCGGCGGCGTCGGTCGTCGGGCACGCCGCGGCGGTGACGCCGATCCTCGGCCATCCGCTCGCCGGCCCCGTGTACTTCGTGCGCGGCGAGCGCATCGACCCCAAGTCGGGGCGGACGATCAAGACGCTGCCCAAGTTGTACGTGCCGCTCTCGGGGGCGGACGGGATCGAGGTCGATCTCCACGCCGACTCCGAGGTCCAGGACGACCATCTCGTCACGACGTTCGCCGCGGTGCCCGACGCGCCGGTGGCGGACTTCACCCTTAACATCGACGGCGGCGCGCACGGCATCCTGGTGGTGTCGAACGCCGACCTGTGCCAGGGCGAGCAGGTCGCCGCGGCCCGGTTCACGGGGCAGAACGGGAAGGTGCGGGAGACGTCGGCGGCGATGGCGACGCCGTGCCGGCTGGCCGTCGTCGGCAGTGGGCACGGCCGGACCGCGCTGCACCTGAAGGTCGGCGGGCTGGGCGCGGGCCGGGTGTCGGTGACGGGCCGCGGGGTGGTCAAGGCCGCGCGGACCATCCGGTCGGCGACCGTGGCCACGGTGAGCCCGAGGCTCACCGCGGCGACGCGCCGGTCGCTGGCCCGCCATCGCAACGTCAAGGTCGCGGTGACCGTGACGTTCACGCCCCAGGGCTCCCGCAAGAGCACCAGGACGGTCAAGCACTTGATCGTCCACGGCGCGGGGACCCGCAAGGGGGCGGGAGCGTAGAGGTTGGAGCAAGGTACGGTAGGAAAACATGCCTGCTCAAGGAACCCTTCGCCGCGCCGACCTGGGGATCGCCGCAGCGGTCCTCGCACTGGCGCTCGGGGCGTGCGGATCGGGCTCGGATAAGCCCACCGTGGCGAGCGCCGGCGGGGCCGCTCCGGCGTCGACCGCGACCCCCGCGAGCACGGCGACCCCGGCGACCTCCTCCTCCGCCGCCACGCCGCTCGACACCAAGCGGGTCGAGCGGGCGATCGTCGCCAGCATCAAGGCCCAGCGCAAGGTCACGGCCCACGTCACCTGCCCGGCCGCCGTGCCGCAGCTGAAGGGCGTGCAGTTCAACTGCCACGCCCAGAGCTCCATCGGCAAGGCCACCTTCGTCGTCACCCAGACCGACGCTCAGGGGCACGTCACCTACGTGGCGAAGTAGGGGACGCGCCGCCTACGGCGTGAGCCCGCCGTCGATCGGCAGGATCGCGCCGGTCACCGCGGAGCCGTCGGAGCTGCAGAGCCAGGCGATGGAGGCGGCGACCTCGTCGGGCTCGAGGAGGCGGTGGAGGAGCTGCTGGGGCGCGAAGGTGTCCTGGTCGGCGAGGTCGTAGACGGCGGCGCTGGCCTGGAGCATCGCGCCGCGGGTCGAGCCGGGGCAGATCGCGTTGGCGCGGACGCCGGTGCCCGCGAGGTCGGCGGCGAGGGCCCGCACGTACGCGGCGACCGCGGCCTTGGCGGCCGAGTAGGCGGCGAGCTTGGGCATGGCGCGCAGGGCGGCGGCGGACGCGACGCCGACGAAGCTCCCGCGGCCCGCGGCGATCATCGACGGCAGCGTGGCCTCGGCGAGGCGGCGGGTGCCGTGGAGGTTGACGTGGAGCAGCACGTCCCAGGCGTCGTCGGTCGTGTCCCATCCGTCCCCGCTGGCGATCACGCCGGCGACGGCGACCGCGGCGGCGGGGGTGCGGCCGGCGAGGGCGGCGGTCAGCTCGGCGGGGAAGGTGGGCGCGCCGGCGTCGGCCTGGAGGACGTCGACGCGGGGCGCGCCGGCGTCGCGGCAGGCGGTCGCGACGGCGTCGAGGTCGTCGGGCGACGGCATCGCGTAGCTCGTGCCGCGCTGGGGCGCGACGGCATCGACGAGGACGAGGCTCCGTCCCTGGCCGGCGAAGCGCAGCGCGGTGGCCGCGCCGATGCCGCGCGCGGCACCGGTCACCACGGCGAGGTCGAGAGCGGGGTCGGGCATGGGCGTCACGCTAGCGGCGGCGCAGCTGCGGCAGCAGCGCCCGGGCGCTGCGCTCGTGCCAGCAGCCGCGCCAGACGCCGATGCAGCGCGCGAGGTCGTCGGCGGTGCGGGGGAGGGCGTAGTGGAGCGGGGTCGGCTCGTGGCGGGCATCGGCCCATTCGGCGATCGCACCGGCGGCCACGCCGAGCCAGAGCCGGCGCGCGAGGCGCGGGCGCAGCGCGGTCGTCGCGAGCAGGAGCGGCAGCCACGGGCCGCTCAGCGTGCGCGCGAGGTGGCGCCCCTCGTGGAGGTGGCTCTGCGCGACGAGGCGGGCGGCGGTCGGTCCGGCGGCGGGGACGTGGCGGCGCAGCGTGCGGCGGAGGATCACGGTGCTGACGGCGGTCACGAGCCCCGCCGCGAGCGGGGACCCGGCGGCCAGCGCCGCCCAGAACGCCGCGCTGCGGCGCGAGATCGAGAGCGCGGGGACCCGGCCGGGGTGGCGGCGCACGAGCGTCGCGTTGGACATGTTGTAGGTGATGCGGCGGGCGAACCAGGGACGGAACCGCACGCGGTGCTCGTGCGCGACGGTGACGGCCGGCTCGTAGCGGACCTGCCACCCGGCGGCGTGCAGGCGCCAGAGCAGGTCGACGTCCTCGCCGACGTGCAGCGCATCGTCGAAGCCGTCGCCGAGCGCGGCGACGCGGACGACCAGCGCGGCGCTCGGCGTGTAGGGGATCGCGGTGCCGGGGGCGACGAGGCCCTCCCGCGGACCCATGTCGAGCGTCGAATGGTCAGCTTCGTAGCGCGTCAGCCAGCCGTCGCCGGCGTGCGCGAGCGCGACGATCCGCGGCGCCGCGATGGCCAGGGCGGGATCGGCGAGGTGGGCGAGCAGCCGGCCGGGGAAGCCGGGACCGACGACGCAGTCGGAGTCCACGAACGCGACGAACGGCGTCGTGGCGGAGCGCATCCCCGCGTTGCGCGCCGCCGCCGGGCCGCGCGCCGGGGCGAGCCGGATCGACGCCGCGCCGGCCGCGGTCGCGATCGTGGCGATCTCGGCGCGGTCCCGCGAGCCGTCGTCGACCACGACGACGCGGCAGCGCCGATCGATCGCCACCAGGCAGCGCCGCAATTCATCGGGGCGGTCCTGCACCGGGATCACGACCGTGAGCTCGTCCAGCGACGGGCCTTGCCCCGGCTCCGGCTCGGCGAGCCCGGCGTCGAGCAGCCGCCGCGCGAGGCGCCGACCGGCCGTCCCTTCCCCGATCGGCTCACCATCCCACCACCGCGCCACCATCGCGGCACCCGCCGCCGTCACCTTCAGCACCCGCAACGGCGCACCACCCATCAGCACCGTGCCGTCGCCGACCATCCGCAGCCCCGGCGCGGGGCGCAGCCGCCAGTCGGGCGGGAGCGGAGCATCGGCGGGCGGCGCCGCGACGGCGGCGGTCATCCGCTGCCCGCCAGCAGCGTGTCGAGGCGTGCGGTGCAGGCTGACGCGAGGGTGGCGAGCAACGCCGCGCCTTCTTCCGCCGATGCTCCGGCCGGATCGCCGAGGATGCCGTTGGGGCTCACGGCGCGGACGCCGGAGTGGCGGAGGGTGGGGAGGAGGTCGGTGATCGGAAGGGGGTTGCCGGCGGCCATGGCTTCGCCATGAACAAGCTCGGGCGAGAGGTGGAGCAGCAGCGAGGTCTCGGTGCGGCCGGCGTGGGCGTCGCCGCCAGGCACGGCCGCGTGGAAGGCGGCGCAGCGGCGGCCCTCGTCGACGAGCTGCGCGACCGCGCGCGTCACCGCGGTGACGTTTCCGCCGTGGGCGTTCACGAACAACAACGCCGGCCAGTGGGTCGAGGCGTCGCGGCCCAGCTCGACCAGCACGGCGACGAGCGCCTCGGTCCCGATCGACAGCGTGCCGGGGAACGCCGCGTGCTCGCCGCTCGCCCCGAAGGGCAGGCCGGGTGCGACGGCGACGCCGGGCCGCTCGCCGACGCACGCCGCGGCAACCGCCTCCGCGATCCGCAGGTCCGTGTCGAGCGGCAGATGCGGCCCGTGCTGCTCGATCGCGCCCAGGGGGACGACCAGCGCCCGCCGGTCCATCGCCTCGACCCCCGGCCACGTCGCGACCGCGAGATCGCTCACGCCCCCAGCCGCCCGATCCCCGCCATCAACACCCGCAGCGCCTCGTCCAACCGCTGCTCCAGGTCGGCCTCCGGGTTGCGCACCCAATCCACGAACGCCGTCATCGCGGTCGCCATCGTGGTCTGGGCCACGACCTGCGCCACCAAGTCGTCCGCGCGACCCCCCAGCCGCAACGCCACGAACTCCGCCAGGTCCCCGCGCCACTCCTCGTACCGCACCATCGAGTGCCCCTGCAGCGCCGGAACCGACGTGATCAGCGCCATCCGCGCCCGCAGCTCCGGCAGCTCTTCGGCCTCGTACCGGTTCGACGCGACGACGGCACGCCGGATCGCGTCGCCCAGCGGCTCGTCGGCGGGGCTCTCGGCCAAGTGCGCCCGCAGCCGTGCGCGGACCGTCGCGAAGTCGCCCCAGACGATGTCGTTCTTGGAGGTGAAGTACCGGAACACGGTCCGCCGGCTCACGCCCACGCCCTCGGCGATGTCGTCCATCGTCGTCTCTTCGAAGCCGTTGCGGGCGAACAGCGCCAGCGCGGTGGCGCTCACGGCGTCGCGCGTCGTGCTCGGCGGACGGCCGCGCAGCTCGGCTGGGTTGACTTGTTCTGGCACTGGGTGTAAATATTGCCCGATCGATGCGTCGCCGACCACCCGGTCGGCCTGTCAGGAGGATCATCATGCAGCAGAACGCCCCCACCGCCACGACCCCCGCCGACGACCAGAGCACGGACGCTACCGCCGACGTCCGTCGCACCGAGGAGGAGCTGGTCGTCGACGAGCTGCTCGTCGAGGACGTGTCCATCGACGGCATGTGCGGCGTCTACTAGGCCATGTCGACCACCACGGTCTCCCCGGACCGGGCGACGACCTTCGACCTCGACGGCTCCTGGCGCCTGCACCCGCAGGTCGCCCTGCGGCCCGAGTCGTTCGGCGCCTTGGCCTATCACTTCGGCACGCGGCGGCTCTCGTTCCTCAAGGATCGCACGCTGCTGAGCATCGTCGAGCACCTCGGCGCGGAGCCCTGCGCCGCCGACGCGTGCGCCGCGGCCGGCGTCGCCCCCGCCGACCTCCCGCGCTACGAGCAGGCCCTCGCCACGCTCGCCGCCACCGACATGATCTGCCCCGGAGCGCCCGCATGACCCTTCTCGCCCCACCGCCGCGCCCCGCCAAGCTCGTCGACCAGTTCGAGCGTGGCCTCGACGCGCCGATCTGCCTGACGTGGGAGTTGACCTACGCCTGCAACCTCGCGTGCGTCCACTGCCTCTCCAGCTCCGGCCGTCGCGATCCGCGCGAGCTGAGCACCGACGAGTGCAAGGCCGTCATCGACGAGCTGCAGCGCATGCAGGTCTTCTACGTGAACATCGGCGGCGGCGAGCCGACGGTGCGCAAGGACTTCTGGGAGTTGGTGGACTACGCCACGGCCCACGACGTCGGCGTCAAGTTCTCCACCAACGGCAGCCGCATCGACGCCAAGGTCGCCGCCCGCCTCGCGGCCAGCGACTACGTCGACGTGCAGATCTCGCTCGACGGCGCCACCGCCGAGGTCAACGACCACGTCCGCGGCCCCGGCTCGTACGCCACGGCCATCCAGGCGATGGAGCACCTGGCCGCCGCCGGCTTCGAGGGCTTCAAGCTCTCGGTCGTCTGCACCCGCCAGAACCTCGGCCAGCTCGACGAGTTCAAGGCGATCGCCGACCGCTACAAGGCGCAGCTGCGCCTGACCCGCCTGCGCCCCTCGGGCCGCGGCGCCGACACGTGGGACGAGCTGCACCCGCTGCCCCACCAGCAGCGCGAGCTGTATGACTGGCTCGTCGCCCACGGCGAGGGCGTCCTGACCGGCGACTCGTTCTTCCACCTCGCCGCCTACGGCGACGCCCTCCCCGGGCTGAACCTCTGCGGCGCCGGCCGCGTCGTCTGCCTGATCGACCCGATCGGCGACGTCTACGCCTGCCCGTTCGCCATCCACGACGAGTTCCTGGCCGGCAACGTCCGCGACCCCGGCGGCTTCCAGCACGTCTGGCGCGAGTCCGAGCTGTTCCTGGAGCTGCGCGAGCCCCAGTCGGCCGGCGCGTGCGGCAGCTGCGACTTCTTCGACAAGTGCCGCGGCGGCTGCATGGCCGCGAAGTTCTTCACCGGCCTGCCGCTCGCCGGCCCGGATCCCGAGTGCGTGCTCGGCCACGGCGAGGACGCGCTGCAGGCGCTCGCGACCGGTGCCCCCGCGGCCAAGCCCAAGCCCAGCGGCGACCACTCCAAGCTGCTGTCGAAGCGGCAGCAGCGCGAGCAGGCGGTGACGCGCATGCCCGACAAGGCCTGCGACGAGAGCCCGCTCGCCGCCTTCCCGATCCTGCAGCGCTGAAGGAGCCCCACCCCAGATGGCCAGCACCAAGACATGGTTCGAGTCGATCGCCGAGGCCCAGCGCCGCGCGCAGAAGCGGCTGCCGAAGTCCGTCTACGGCGCGCTGATCGCCGGCGCCGAGAGCGGCGTGACGCTCGACGACAACCTGGCGGCCTACCGCGAGTTGGGGTTCTTCCCCCGCATCGCGACGGGCCTGACCGGCGGGCGTGAGCTGGCGACGACCGTCCTCGGCCAGCCCGTCTCGCTGCCGGTGATCATCTCGCCGACCGGCGTCCAGGCGGTGCACCCTGAGGCCGAGGTCGCCGTCGCCCGCGCCGCCGCCAACGCCGGCACCGCGATGGGCCTCAGCTCGTTCGCCAGCAAGCCGATCGAGGAGGTCGTCGCCGCCAACCCCGCGACGTTCTTCCAGGTCTACTGGCTGGGATCGCACGAGCGCATCGAAGGGATTCTCGCGCGCGCGCGCGAGGCGGGAGCCAAGGGCATCATCCTGACGCTCGACTGGACGTTCGCCCACCGGCGCGACTGGGGCAGCCCCGCGATCCCCGAGAAGCTCGACCTCAAGGCCATGGCCAAGCTCGCGCCCGAGGTCATCGCCCGCCCGCGCTGGCTGCGCGACTTCGCCCGCGCCGGCGGCCCGCCCAACCTCACCGCCCCGAACATGGCGCACCCCGGCGGCGAGCCGCCGTCCTTCTTCGGCGTCTACGGCGAGTGGATGATGACCCCGCTGCCGTCGTGGGAGGACGTCGCGTGGATGCGCGCGCAGTGGGACGGCCCGTTCGTCATCAAGGGCGTCACGCGCCCGGACGACGCCCGCCGCGCCGCCGACCTCGGCGCCACCGCCGTCTCGGTCTCCAACCACGGCGGCAACAACCTCGACGGCACGCCGGCGTCGATCCGGGCGCTGCCCGCGGTCGTCGACGCGGTCGGCGATCAGCTCGAGGTGCTGCTGGACGGCGGCATCCGCCGCGGCAGCGACGTCGTGAAGGCCGTCGCGCTCGGCGCCCGCGCCGTGATGATCGGCCGCGCCTCGCTCTGGGGCCTGGCGGCCAACGGCGAGGCCGGCGTGACCAACGTCCTGGAGATCCTCCGCGCCGGCATCGAGGAGACCCTCACCGGCCTGGGCCACGGATCGATCCACGACCTCACGCCCGACGACCTCATCGTGCCGCCCGGCTTCGAGCGGCGCCACGAGATCGCCGAGCGCGTGTAACGCGACGCGACGCGGGGGCTCAGCGCGCGCGCAGCAGCGCGGTGAGCGCCCGCACGTCCACGTTGGGGAGATCCTCGATCGCCCCGACGATCGCCGCGGCGCGGTCGGCGCCCACGACGGGCGTCGCGTTGGCCATGAACTTGGCGTGGACCTCGGCGCGGCTGAAGGGGCGGCTCGCGCTGCCCCGGACGTCGTCGACGGTCACGTCGTGCCGCACGCCGCCGGCCTCGACGACCTCCACACGCGCCGGGAAGCGCGCCGGGAAGCCGGAGTCCTCCCACGGCTCCCACCGGATCCGCGCAGCAAGGCCTAGGACTTCCGCATCGCTCGCGATTCCCGCGATGTCCGCCGGGCCGAGGCGGCCCGACAGCAACACGCGCGCGAGGCAGACCGGCAGGCTCCACCGGGCGTCGTGATCGCTGGACGGCGCGAGCTTCGCGTCCCACGGCTCGCAGATGATCGGCGCGGCGCCGGCCGGGACGTGGCAGACGACCTCCTCGACGTCGCCGGCCGACAGCCCCTCGGCCCGCAGCCGCTCGGCCGCCTCCAGGAACGGGTGGATGTAGTGGCAGCACGGGTAGCCCTTGAAGGCGGCCTCCGGCAGCGCCCACTCCACCCCCAACCGCGACAACAACCCGGCGAACCGCTCGGCCGCGTCCGCGTCGCGCGTGTAGGACGCGAAGAACCCGAAGCGATCCTCGAAGACGGACGCCGGACCCGTCACGCCGAGCGCCGCCATGTCGGCGGCGAGGATTCCGGCGTGCGCGGCCCAGCCGGCGTGCATCGCCTTGACCGTCGAGGCGTCGCTGAGGAAGGCGAAGGTGCCGCCGGCCTGGCTGCCGCAGATGCCGAGCGCGGAGACCAGCGTGTCGGCGTCCATCCCGGACAACAACGCCGACGCGACCGCCGCGCCGAACGGCCCGGCGACCGCCACCGTCTGGAACCCCGCGGCCTGGAAGCCGCCCGGGCTCGCGAGCCCGATGAGGACCAGCGTCTCCCACGCGGCGGCGATGGCCACCAACAAGTCGGCGCCGCTCGCGTCCGCGCGCTCGCCGACCGCCAGCGCGGCCGGGACGACGACCGCGCTGCCGTGGATGACCGACGGCACGTGCGTGTCGTCGAACTCCATCGAGTGGATCAGCGTGCCGTTGATCAGCGCCGCGTCGGCGGTCCCGAGCTGGTCGCGCCGGCCGAGGACGGTGCCGTGGCCGGCGCCGAGCAGGGCGACGGAAGGACCGACCGGCGACGTCGCCGCCGCCCCGCCCGCGAGCCCGACGCCGATCGCGTCGAGCAGGTGGTCCTGGGCGGCGCGCGCGACCGCCGGCGGGAGCCCGCCCTCGGCCCGCAGCGCCAGCACACGCTCGGCGAGGACGCGGGCCAGGGGCTCCCGATCGCTCATCGCGGCAACGGCACGTTCGCGGCAGCCGCGCCCGCCAGCCGCCCCAGCCCCATCGCCGTCAGCAGCCCGTTGCCCGAGCTGTAGCCGCGGCCCCCGGTCCGTCCGCTGATCCCCACCGCGACGCCGCCGGTCGCGAACAGGTGCGGGATCACGCTGCCGTCGGCACGCAGCGGCCGGCCGTCGGCGTCGACCGCCGCGCCGCCCTGCGTGTGGAAGAGCCCGGGCGTCGTGCGGCACATCGCGTACGGCGCGGTCAGCGGGCCGAAGCCGAAGTCGCTGCGGCCGAAGCGGTCGGGCACGCCGGCGGCGGCGTCGCGCGCGGCCTCCTCGATCGTCGCCAGCAGCGCGTCGACCGGCAGCTCGAAGCGGTGCGCCAGGTCGGCGGGATCCTCCGCCGTCACCACGCCGCCCAACTCCACCAACTCGCGGAACTCCAGCTCGTTGCCCGCGACGTAGTCGCGGATCCGCTCGTCGAACAGCACCCACGACGCGCCGCCGTTGGCGATGACGTCGGCCGCGAAGCCCGAGTAGCCGATCGACTCGTCGCCGAAGCGCACGCCGTCGGGGTTGACCAGCACGGCGCCCATCTCGACCGTCGTCCAGCTCGTGATCGACCCGTGCGGGTAGGCGACCGCCGCGTAGCCCTGGTAGGCGCCGATGTTCTCCAGGCGCGCGCCGAGGTCGCGGACCCACGCGACGGCCTCGCCCGTGCTGCCGTGGGCGCCGAAGTACTCGGCCTCGCCCATGTCGGGAAGGTACTCGCGCACCATGTCGCGGTTGGCGGCGAAGCCGTTGGCGGCCAGCACGACGTTCGGCGCGCCCAGGCGCGTCTCGGCGACGCGGTCGCCGCGGACCAGCAGGCCCGACACGTTGCCGTCGTCGTCGACCAGCAGGTCCTCCACCGGATGCCCGAGGACCAGCGGGATCTCGCGGTCGGCCAGCGCGCGCACCAGGTCGTTGACCAGGTCCTGGCCCTTGCGGCTGCGCGGCGCGTGCAGGCGCGGCACGGAGTGGCCGACGTGCTTGTAGTCGGTGATCAGCTCCAGCTCGATCCCGACGTCCTCGCGCAGCCACTCCACCAACGACGCCGACTGGTGCGCCAGGTGGTGGACAAGCCACTCGGCGTCGTGCGGCCCGCTCTGGCGCAGCAAGTCCTCCGCCATGCGCTCGGGCGAGTCCTCGATGCCCGCCTCGGCCTGGTAGCGCGTGCCGCCGCCGGGGACCGAGCCGGTGCTCAGCGCGGTGTTGCCGCCGGCGCGACCGTACTTCTCGACGACCGCGACGGTCGCGCCCGCCTCATGGGCGGCGAGCGCCGCGACGAGGCCGGCCCCGCCCGCGCCGACGACGAGGACGTCGACCTCGGATTCGAAGTCGCCAGAGGTGTTGATCTGCGGCATGGGTCAGCCTTCCAGGAGGTCGTCGAGGGTCAGGCCCCAGGGGCGGCGGAGCAGCTCGGGCTCCTCCAGCAGGCGTCGCACGGTGGGGACGAACCCGGGGTGGACGGCGCCGACGGCGCCGAGGATCTTGTCGTCGATCAGCGCGGCGAGACCGAGCGGGCGGTCCGGCGAGCCGATCGCGCTCATGCAGGTCCGCTCGATGCTCGTGCCGTCGCGCAGCGTGACGACGAC
>DASYBY010000112.1:0-7566 GCA_036500525.1 Baekduia sp.
TCGTCGCCCTTCTTGAGGGTCTTCTCGACGGTCGTGATGACGGCTTCGATGGCCTTGCGAGCATCGGCGTTGGTGAGGCCGCTCTCCTTGGCGATGGCCTCGACGAACTCGGTCTTGTTCATGCGGTTGCTCCTGAATCGACGGCAGACTGTGGGCGCAGCCTAGACCAGCCGCCGCACGGCATGCCCGGCGCCCGGGCGCGACCACCCGCACGCCGGGCGCCGGTTCATCAGGTTCAATCCTTGCGGATCGTGTCCTTGACCTTGTCGGCGGCGTCGCCGACCTTGTCCTTGACAGAGCCGGAGGCGCGGTCGACCTTGCCCTCGTTCTTGAGGTCCTGGTCGCCGGTCAGATCCCCGCCGGCCTCCTTGACGCGGCCCTTCAGGTCATCCGTCTTGCCGTCACCCATGAGGGCTCCTTCGTGTCGGGTCCGTGGCCGGGGAAGCGTCTCCCCTGGGTTCGGACTACCCGGCCCGCGGCCTCGTACGCGCGGAGATCAGTCCGGCGACGCGGCTCAGGACCTCGGGCCGCAGCTCGAAGAAGCGCAGGCGCCGGCCCGCGGTCGTGAAGAGGCGCAGGTGGCCGCGGCGGCGCAGGCGCCCGGCGGGGCGGACCTCGACGCGGGCGACGTCGCGGTAGCGCAGGTACCGCACGCGGCCCATGATGGCGTCGTCGCGCAGCCAGAGCAGGCGCCGGTCGGTGACCGCCAGCTGCACGTCGTGGCTGTCGCCGGTGGCGGTCAGCACGACCTCGTCGACCTCCTCGCCGTCCTCCAGCGTCGCCAGCAGTTCGCGGGCCAGGACGCGGCGCACCTCGGGCGCGAGCCAGTCGCCGGCGATCCGCGGGGCGGCGGCGGGGCCGACGGCGCCCGCGCCCGCGCCTGCCGCCACCCGCGCGCCCTGCTCCTCCTCCAGCCGGTCGCGCAGCAGGTCGTAGGCCGCGTTGATCGAGATCATCATCTCGCCGGCGGCCTCGCCGGCGCGGTCGGGATGGAAGCGCTTGGCCAGCCCGCGGTAGGCGCGCTGGACGTCCTCCGGCGACGCGCCGGGCTCCAGACCGAGGACGGCGTGCGGATCCACGCCCTCCATTGTCGCGAACGGCTGTCCGTCATCGGTGGGCTTCCTCAACCCGGGGCGCCGGATGCCCGATACTCACGGCCGTGATGCAGACCCGCCAGGAACGCGTGTACCTCGAGACGTCCCGCCATCGGATCGCCGGAACGCTGACGCTGGCGCGGGACGGCTACCGCAGTCGTGTCTCCGACGTCCTGAACGCGTCGGAGCGCGACTTCATCCCGCTGACCGACGTGACCGTCGAGCTCGTGGGCAACGAGGGCCCGGGCACCCACCACGACTTCCTCGCCGTCTCGCGGCACCACGTGGTGATCGCGATCCCCGAGCTGCCCGAGGACGGCGCGCTCGAGCCGGCCGCCGCCCTGGTGCCCCCGGCCGGCGCGCTGTAGGGACCGCGCAACGACGAAGGGCGCCACGTGGGCGCCCTTGGTCGTCGTAGCGGAGAGAGAGGGATTCGAACCCTCGGTGGACCGTAAAGCCCACACACGATTTCCAGTCGTGCCCGTTCAGCCGCTCCGGCACCTCTCCAGCGGATCGGGCGAGGATAGCGTCCGCCCGGCTGCCGGCGCGGTGCTCTACAGCTGCCAGGCGCCGCCGACGAGCAGCGGCGTCTCGGTCCCGTCGGCCGCGATCCCATGGGCGCTGACCTCGTGGGAGCCGATCATGAAGTCCACGTGGATGGTCGAGTCGTTGAGCTTCGGCGCGTCGGCCTCGTCCACGCACATCGTGTAGGCGTGCCCCAGCGCGATGTGGCTCGCGGCGTTCTCGTCCAGCAGCGTGTCGAAGAAGACGGTGTCCAGCGCGCCGATGCGGCCGTCGCCGTCGACCAGCGCGGTCTCGCCGAGGCGGTCGGCGGTCTCGTCGCGCGCCGCGTAGGAGCGCAGGACCTCGGCGTTCTCGTCGGCGTCGATGCGGATGGCGCGGCCGTCGCGGAACTCGACCTCCAGCCCGCGGATGACCGAGCCGCCGAGCACCAGCGGCTTGGTCGCCTTCACGACGCCCTCGGCGCGCGTCGGGTCGGGCGAGGTGAAGATCTCCTCCGACGGCAGGTTCGGGAGGTGGACGATGCCGTCGACGGTCTCGAAGCGCGC
The DNA here is from genome assembly GCA_036500525.1 of Baekduia sp. Lineage (GTDB taxonomy): Bacteria > Actinomycetota > Thermoleophilia > Solirubrobacterales > Solirubrobacteraceae > Baekduia. The sequence goes on from DASYBY010000112.1 coordinate 2,165, forward strand.
GGCCAGGAACTTCGAGCTGGGCAGCAGGCCGACGGTGAGGTCGGTGCCGGGACCGACGTAGCGCAGCGCGTCGAAGCGGCGGGCGGTGATCTTCTCGGCGGCGCCGACCAGCGTCTCGGCGCGCTCGCGCCACGCGGCGATCGGATCGTCCTCGTCGAGGCGGCAGACGTGGACGATCTGCTCGCACAGGCGGACCCACGCCTCCTGCGGATCGAGGTCGGGATGGACCATCTCGGCCCACGGCCGCGTCGGGCAGGGCACGGCGGTCCAGTTGGTCGTCCGCTCGTTGACCACGATGCCACCCTCGCGGACTGCCGGCAGCTGGTCGCGGCCGATGCGCGCCGGGTCGACGTCGCTGAGCAGTCCCGGGTGCGCCGGGCCGGTGAGGCCGACGCGCGCCGCGCGCAGGCGGCCCAGCTCCAGGATCCGCTCGCCGTACCAGGGCGGCACGAAGTCGAGCGTGTCCTCGTCGGCGTACAACATGCGGGCGCGCTTGACGTGCAGGTCGAAGTAGGCGGTGTCGACGAACTTCGCCCCGTGGCGGTAGGCCGCGGCGGCGATCGCGCGCGTCACGTCCTCCTTGCCGATCTCCGAGCCGATCGCGACGACCTGGCCCTTCTGGACGTTGGCCGCGAAGCCGATCACCAGCTCGGCGAACCGCTCCAGCAGCTCGGGATCGTCGAAGGCCGCACGCGTCTCGGAGCTCATGGATCTTCACCCTAGCGGCGCGGCCTCAGGGCGCGTCGATGATGTCGAGCATCGTGTCCAGCCCTGAGATCTCCAGCACCCGGGCGACCGCGCTGTCGGGCGGCGTGCGCACCAGCGCGAGGCCGCCGTCGTGCTCCTGGCCGGCGTGATGGGCGGCGATGATCACCTGCACGCCGGTCGAGTCCATGAACTCGAGCGCGGTCAGGTCGAGCACCACTCTCCCGCCCCCGCGCAGCCGCGGCAGCAGCGCCTCCTCCAGCTGCGGCGCGGTGGCCAGGTCAAGCTCTCCGGCGGCGGCGATCACCGCGCGGTCGGGCTGCTCGTCCACCGCGATGGAGAAGGGTGCGGGCCGGCTGCCGGTCACGGGACCGAAGCCTAGTCCGATCGCGTGCGGGGGTCACGCGGCTGACCCGGCGGTATGGCGCTGTTGCGCTCAGGCGGGCAGCTGGCGCGACGCGCGCCCACCGCCCAGCCACTCCCGCAGCAGCGGGTCGATCTCGGGACTGTTGAGCAGGTCGAAGTGATCGTGACCGCCGACGTGGCGGCAGTCCTCGGCGTCGAAGGCGACCACGCGGCGGCGACCCTCCAGCCCGTGGGCGCTGGGGCTCAGCACGAGCAGGTCGCCGAGCACGCGCCCGACCGGATGGCCGGGCCGCTCGGTCAGCGTCGCGGCGACGACGTGGTGGCGCGCATGCTCCAGGAGCGGCACCTCGGCGCGGGCGAAGCCGCGCAGCGCGTCGGGGTCCAGCGTCTCCCACTCGGCGTCCACCAGGCTGCCGTGGCGCAGGTCCTTGATGCCGGCGCTGCGGGCGGCCAGCACGGCGCCGATCGGGCGCGTCTCGGGCGTGGCGCGCAGCGCCCAGGTCGCGAGGCCGGCGGCCTGCTCCAGCGGCGCGCCGAGGTGCGGCGTGCCGAGGGAGATCGTCGTGCGCACGAGCGCCGGCCAGCGGTCGCCGCGCTCCTGCGCCGCGTGGCCCGCGCTGCGGATCAGCAGGCCGCCCATCGAGTGGCCGATCAGCGTGAGGTCGGCGATCGCGACCGGCCAGTCGTCGACCAGCGCCTCCAGCAGCGCGGCCAGCCGCCGACCGTTCTCGGAGACGTGCAGCCCGCTGTTGTAGCGGATGGTCACCGCGGTGGCGCCGGCGTCCGGGAGCACGCGCGTGGCGTAGGTGCCGCCGTGCTGCTCGGCGCGCATCCCCCACGCGGCGTCGCTCTCGCAGAGCCCGTGGACGAAGACGACGGGGCGGTCCGTGGCGTTCGGGAAGGCCGCGGCCAGCGCGTCGGGTTCCGCGGGGACGTCCGCCCCGCGCACGCGCACGGCCATCGGGATCGAGAGCGCGTTGCCGCCCTCCTCCAGGCGGTCGCCCCAGAGGCCGTTCAGCGCGCCCTGGGCCAGCCGCCCGCGCGGGTGGGTCGAGAGCGCGGGGCCGCCGCCGGCCGCGCGGACCACACGCGCGAGGCCGCCGCCCAGCAGCGTCCCGGCGCCGCGGACGGTCGCGTAGACCGTGTCGGCGACCGCGTCGTGCGCGGCGCGCGGCGCGCTCGACGCCGCGCCGGTCGGCCCGAACGACCGCTGCGCCACCGCCTGGTGCAGCTCCTGGACGCGCGTCACGGCCCCGGCGAAGCCCTCGGTCGCCAGGTCGGTCAACGCCTCCAACTCGCCGGCGGTCTGCGTCATGCGGCCACGGTGACACCGCCCCGTGTCACGGTCAAGGCGGGACGTCCCCACGCCGCGTGCTGGGCGTAGTCCATCAGCCGGTCGAAGTAGCCGTCCAGCGGTTCGGCGCGCACGCCCGCGGGGCCGAGGATCGCCCGCGCCCAGCGATCGTCGAAGCGCACGCCGAGCGCGAAGTAGGGGAAGAACACCCGGGCGCGCGCCAGCGACTGGCGCTGCAGCGCGCTCATCGGCCGCGCGAGCGCCTCGTCGAGCAGGACGGGATCGACGATCGCCGGCGCGGGAAGGCCGAAGCGCGCGGCGGCCAGGTCGATGACCTCGCGGACCGTCGACGCGTGCTCGCCCGCCACCGCGTGATAGGTCCCGGCCGGCGCGTCGGCCAAGCCGAGCACGGTGTCGGCGACGTAGTCGACCGGCACGACGTCCACCGGCGCGTCGGCCACCGCGGGGATCACCGGCAGCCGGCCGCGGGCGAACATCTTCAGCGGCCAGTAGAGCACGTTGAACGAGCGCGTCCACCCCGTCCGCCGGTCGCCGACGACGATGCTCGGGCGGACGATCTGCAGCGGCAGCGCGGGCGTCCACGCGCGCAGGAGCTGCTCGGCCTCGTGCTTGGTCTGCTCGTAGGTGTTGCGGAACGGGCGGTTCAGCGTGACGTCGTCCTCGCCGAAGGTACCCTCGCGCTCGCCGGCGACGTACGCGGTCGAGACGTGCACGACGCGCCGCAGCCCGGCGCCCGACTCCGCCGTCAGCTGCGCCAGCTCGGCGATGCGCGCGGCGCCGACGGCGTTGACGGCGCGGGCCTCGTCGAGCGGCAGGTCGAAGGTGACCGACGCGGCGCAGTGGACGATCTCGTCGCAGCGGTGCGCGAGCTCGGCGCGCGTGGAGTGCGGCAGGCCGAGGCCGTCGTCGAGCAGGTCGGCGGGGACCGCGTGGCAGCGGGCCGCGTAGGCGTCGGCGAGGCCGGGCGCGACGACGTCGCCCAGGGCGGCGCGCAGGCGCCGGGCGGCGTCGTCGGGGTCGGCGGCGCGGATCAGCGCGACGACGGGCCGGGCGGTGCGCTCCAGGTACCGGAGGAGCACCGCGGTTCCGACGAAGCCCGTGGCGCCGGTCAGCAGGACGGCATCAGTGCGAGGACGGAGCATGTCCATCATGGTGGTCGCCGCCGCCCGCGCCCGCCACGGACCGCCGGTCGGAATCGCTGCGCACTCACGGGGACCGCCGGGCGGGGATGGTTGGGGCAGAACCCCCTGCACAGGCGCCTCGTAGGATGCGCCCATGATCGCCCTCATCACCGGTGCGTCGAGCGGGATCGGCGAGGCCACGGCCCGCCGCCTGGCGCGCGAGCCCGGCACCCGGCTCGTGCTCGTCGCCCGCCGCGAGGAGCGGCTGCAGGCCCTCGCGCGCGAGCTCGGCGGCGACCCGCTCGTCGTCGCCGTGGACCTCACCGACGACGACGCCCCCGCGCGGATCCTCGCCGCGCTGACCGAGCGCCACGACCGCCTCGACCTGCTGGTCAACAACGCCGGCGCCGGCTGGCGCGGCGCGTTCGGCGACGTCGGCGCCGACAACCTGCGCCGCCACGTCGACCTCAACCTCCACGCGCCCGCGCGCCTCACCGAGGCGCTGCTGCCGCTCCTGCGCGCCAGCGCGCCCAGCTCGATCGTCAACGTCGCCAGCACCGCGGGCCGCATCTCGCGCGCCGGCTCCGGCGCCTACTCGGCCTCGAAGTTCGCGCTGATCGGGTGGACCGACGCGCTGCACATGGAGGAGCGCCCGAACGGCGTCCACGTCGGCCTCGTCAACCCCGGCTTCGTGCCGACCGAGGGCTTCCCGCAGCAGGAGCTGATCGCCAAGGCGGCGACGCGCTGGATGGTCTCGACGCCGGAGAAGGTCGCCGAGGCGATCCTCGACGCCGGCCCCGGCGGCGCCGCCGAGCGCTACGCCCCGCGGCCCTACCGGCTCGCCGGCATCGCCCGCCTGCTGCTGCCCGGGCTGACCCGCCGGGTCCTGGGCGGCGGTGGCGCCAAGACGTTCGCCACCAGCACGGGCGCCGACGCGGCGGACCGGCGCCCCGAGGGCTGAGCCCCTCCCTTACTGCCCGGCGCGCGCCCGCAGCAGCGGGAGCACGTCGGCACTGAAGTCGTCGAGGAACTTCGCCTGGTCGTCGCCCGGCGAGTGCAGGAGCAGGTCGTCGAAGCCGAGGTCGAGGTAGACGCCGATCTTCTCGACGACCTCCTCGGGATCGTTGGAGACGATGAAGCGCGTGTGGGCCTGGTCGGCGTTCTCGTCGGCGAGGCGCTCCATCTCCATCGGGTCCTCGACGCCCTCCTTCTGCTCGGGCGTCAGGGCCAGCGGCGCCCAGAAGTGGCAGTTGTCGTAGGCCTGCTGCTTGTCGCGGTCATAGGAGACCTTGATCTCGATCATGTGCCGGATCTGCGACGCGTCGCGCTGCGCCTGCTCGGCGCCCTCGACGACCTTGGCCAGCAGGTCGAGGTAGAGCTGCGGGTCCTTGCCGCTCGTGCAGATGAAGCCGTCGCCGACGCGGCCGGCGAGCTTGGCGGCCAGCGGGCCGGAGGCGGCGACGTAGATCGGCACCTCGACCTCGGGCCGGTCGTAGATGGTGGCCTGCGCCGTCTTGTAGTAGTCGCCCTCGAAGTCGACGCGCTCCTCGCGCCACAGGCGCCGGATCAGCTCGATGGCCTCGGCCATGCGCAGGCGCCGCTCCTTGCGGCCGGGGAACTCGCCGCCGGTGACGGGCGTCTCGTTCATCGCCTCGCCCGTGCCGACGCCGAGGAAGACGCGGCCGGGGGCGAGCAGGCCGAGGGTCGCGAAGGCCTGGGCGATGATCGCCGGCTCGTAGCGCAGCGTCGGCGTCAGCACGCTCGTGCCGAGCACCGCGGTCGACGTCGCCTGCGTCGCGGCGCCGAGCCACGGCAGTGCCGCGGGCGAGTGCCCGTTCTTGTGCCGCCACGGCTGGAAGTGATCCGACGTGGCGACGAGCTCCAGCCCGACGCGC
>DASYBY010000113.1:0-6064 GCA_036500525.1 Baekduia sp.
CCGGCAGGCCGCCGGCGAACGAGATCACGCCCGGGCGCTGGGTCAGCGCGAGGATCTCGCGCACCGGCGAGCTCGCGACGTCGCGCAGCCGCGCCGCCACGGGCGGCGGCGCGGTGGCGAGGTGCGGTTGGCCCGTCATCGCCCGGGCCGCGCCGCGAGCACGCCGGCCACCCGCAGCTCGTCAGGCAGCTCCATCAGCGCGCGCAGCTCCTGCTCGGCGCGCGTGGCGAACGGGACGGGCGCGGCGTTGACCCCCTCGGCCCGCAGGCTCTCGGCGAGGTCGGTCAGCGCCGTCGTGCGCAGCCGGCCGTCGCGCCGGCCGAGGAGCACCAGGTGCACCGGCGCCTCGTGCAGCTCGCGGGCGAACTGGTCGGCGGAGCGCAGGTCGCGGGCCTGCCGCGCGGGCGCGTCGGCGGCGAGGATGCGCGCGCCGCCGCTCTCGGTGAGGTGCGCCCGCCAGTGCGGCAGGTGCGCGTCGCGGATCGCGAGGCGCGTGGTGGGATCGGTGACGGTCAGCAGGCGCCAGGCGGCGAGGTGCGCGCGCTGGAGCGCACGGCGCAGGGCGGCGGGCTGCACGGGATCGGAGCGGAACGGCCGGAACGTCGTGGGCGCGGTCCGCAGGTCGTCGGTGAGCGACGGCATGGCATGGTCCTTGGGATGAGTGCGAGCAGGGTCGGCCAGCCGCCGGACCCGCTGGACGCGGGCCGCTAAGGGGCGCTGGCGATCGCTACTCGAAGGACCTGCATGGGCGCCAATGTAGCGGACGGCCCCCGCCCTCCGCAACCGCTATCGCGCCGGCGAGAACCGCACGCGCAGCAGCACCCAGACCGCGCGGAAGCCGTCGCGCCAGGTGATGTTCTTGCCTTCGTCGTAGGTGCGGCCGTAGTACGAGATCGGGACCTCGTAGATGCGCAGGCGGCGACGGCAGATCCAGCCGGTGATCTCCGGCTCGATCCCGAAGTGGTCCTCGGTCAGCGGCAGGCTCTTCAGCACGTCCATGCGGAAGGCCTTGTAGCCGGTCTCCATGTCGGAGAGCGTCGTGTTGAACAGCACGCCGGCCAGCAGCGACAGGAAGCGGTTGCCCATCAGGTGCCAGAACATGTAGGCGCGCTGGGCGCGGCCGCCCGACAGGCGCGAGCCGTAGACGACGTCGGCGGTCCCGCGCTCGATCGGCTCGACGAGGTGCGGGACCTCGGCCGGGTCGTACTCCAGGTCGGCGTCCTGGATGACCGCGATGTCGGCGTCGAGGTACGGGATGCCGTGGCGCAGCGCGGCGCCCTTGCCGCGGTTGGGCTGCTGCAGCAGGAGCACGCCCTCGTGCTCCGCCGCGTAGGCGCGGACGATCGCGGCGGTGTCGTCGGACGAGCCGTCGTCGACCACCACGATCTGGCGGTCGACGCCGAGGGCGTCGATCCGCACGAGCAGCTCGCCGATGGTGGCGGCCTCGTTGTAGGCCGGGACGAGGAAGGCGATCTTCATGTGGGGCGGGGCAGCGTAGCCCGACGGCCTAGAGGCCGTAGGCCTCCAACAACTTCAACCACACCTCGCTGCGCGTCGGGAAGGCGGGGATGGCGTGCCAGAGGTCGTCCAGCGACACCTCGGCGACGACCGCGATCGTCGCCGCGTGCAGCCACTCGGCCACGTCGGATCCGACGAACGTCGCGCCCACGAGCACGCGCTTGTCCTCGTCGACGACGAACCGCGACGTGCCGTCGCTGCCCTTGCCGTGGAAGCTCGCGCCGGCCGTGCTCTGCGTCGGCACCTCGACGGCGCGCGCGTTGATCCCCGCGGCGCGGGCGCTCTCCAGCGTGTGCCCGACGGCGGCGATCTGCGGCTCGGTGAAGGTCACGCGCGGCGGCATGCGGTCGCGGATCCGGACGTCGCGCCCGCAGATCACGTCGGCGGCCGCGCGGGCCTGGTACTTGCCCTCGTGCGTCAGCAGCTCCCGGCCGTTGGCGTCGCCGACGACGTACAGCCACTCGTGGCCGGCCACCCGCAGGTCGGTGCCGACCTCGATCGGCTTCGGCGGCGAGCCCGCCTCCAGCCCGATCGACTCCAGCCCGAGCGTGTCGCTGACCTGGCGCCGGCCCGAGGCCACGAGGATCTCGTCGGCGACCAGCGTGCCCCCGGTCTCGGTCTCCACGGTCACCCGGCCGTCGGCGCCGCGCTCCACCGACACCATCTTGACGTCGCACATCACGCGCACCCCGGAGGCCTTGAGCCCGTCGGCGACCAGGTCGGCCGCGAACGCCTCGTCCCGCTCCAGGATCCGCCCCGCGCGCTCGACCAGCGTGACGTCCACGCCGAGCGTCGCGAAGGCCTGCCCCAGCTCGACGCCGACCACGCCGCCGCCGACCACGATGAGCGAGCCCGGCAGCGTCTCGCTCGTCGTCGCCTCGCGGTTGGTCCACGGCCGCGCCTCGGCCAGGCCGGGCACCGGCGGGATCATCGGCTCCGTGCCGACGGCGATGACGACCGCGCGCCGCGCCACCAGCTCGGTGTCGCCGACGTGCACCGTGCGCTCGCCGGCCAGGTGCCCACGCCCGCGCACGAGCACGATCCCCCGGTCCTCCAGCCACGGCATCTGCGAGGCGTCGTCCAGCTTGTGGATGACCTCGTCGCGGCGCGCGAGCACGGCCGCGGCGTCGAGCGCGCCGGTGACCGCCTGCGCGGCGCCCGGCACGCGCCGTGCCTCCTGCACCGCCTGCGCGGGGCGCAGCAGCGCCTTGGACGGCATGCACGCCCAGTACGAGCACTCGCCGCCGACGAGCCGGTCCTCGACGATCGCGACCTCCAGGTCGCGCTCGCCCAGCCGGCCGGCGATCACCTCGCCCGCGGGCCCCGCGCCGAGGACGACGACGTCGACCTCACGCCGGTCGGTCATGCATCCCCGGTGGTCTTCCAGCTCTTGAACGCGTCGAGCAGCTCGCGCTCCATCTCGGGATCCAGGTCATCGGGCTGCAAGTGTCCGACCACGTCGAGGGTCATGCGCATCTGCTCCAAGTAGGCGCCGCAGTAGTCACAGGAGTCGATGTGGACCTCGAAGCGGGCGCGCGCGTCGGGCGCCAGCGTGCCCTCGAGGTACTCGGTGACCAGTTCGACCAGCTCCACGCAGCGCAGGCCGCCGGGCGGGGTGCCCGCCGGTCGCCGGCGCCAGGGAAGTCGTGGTCGGAAGGTCATGCGTCGATCCAGTCCTCGAGGGCCGCTCGCACCTTCGCTCGTGCGCGATGGAGCAGAACCCGCTGGTTGGTCTCCGTCAAGTCCAAAGCGTTGCGGACCTCGTCGGAGGACAGACCCTCGACGTCGCGCATCGTGATGACGACCTTCTGCCGCTCGGGCAGCGTGTCGATGGCCTCCAGGACGATCCGGCGCGCCTCCTTGGAGTCCAGCGCCAGCTCGGGATCGTCCTCCCACCTGGCCGGCGCGCTCGTCCACGCGCCGCTCTCGGCGAAGCGCGACGGGTCGACCGTGGGACCGTCGTCGCCGTCCTCGGAGCCCTCGCCGCCGGTGCCCAGCGACGCGAACGGGATCGACCGGTGCTCGCGCACGCCGCGCGTCTTGGCGCGGTTGACGAGGATCCGGAAGAGCCACGTCTTGAACGACGAGCGGCCCTCGAAGCGCTCCAGCCCGCGGAGCACCGCGACCCACGTCTCCTGCACGACGTCCTCGGCGAGCGCGGCGGTCGGCACGTACATGCGGGCCAACCGCATCATCGCGGGCGAGTAGCGCCGGACCAGGACCGTGTACGCCTCCTCGTCGCCGGCGCGCGCAGCCTCGACCAGATCCTGGTCGTCGGCGGCGGACGTGGACGGCATCGCTCGCGACAATAGCCTGCACGCGGTCGGGTCGCCCGGCGTGACAAGGTGCGCGTCGGACGACTGGACTGGAATCTGATGGCACAGCGATTCATCGGCGTGGACGTGGGCGGGACGAAGGTGTCCGTCGCGGTGTTGGAGGGCTCGACGCTCTCCGAGCCGACCCTGCGCCCGACCGTGCTCTCGGACTCGCAGTCGCTCCTCGACCAGCTCGCCGACCTGATCGAGGAGGCCGGCCCGGCCGACGCCGTCGGCATCGGCGTCCCGTCGGTCATCGACTTCGCCACCGGCACCGCGCGCCACTCGGTCAACGTCCCGCTGCAGGACGTCCCGCTGCGCCGCATCCTCACCGAGCGCCTGCGGCTGCCGGTCTACGTCGACAACGACGCGACGGTCGCCGCGCTCGCCGAGGCCCACGACGACGACCTCAAGCCCGTCGCCCAGAGCCTCATCCTCTTCACGATCGGCACGGGCGTCGGCGGCGGCATCGTCCTCGGCGGCCGGATCTTCCGCGGCGCGACCGGCGGCGCCGGCGAGCTCGGCCACCAGCTGGTCGGGGCCGAGCTCACCGACGGCGGTCCGCCCCACTCCGACGAGGCGCCCCAGCCCGGCTCGCTGGAGAAGCTCGCCGCGGGCCGTGCGCTCGACGCCCTCGGCCGCGCCCGCGGCTTCCCCGACGGCCCAGCGGTGGTCACCGCCGCGCGCGCGGGCGACGCCGCCGCGCTGGAGGCCATCCACATCCTCGGCGAGCGCCTGGGCGTCGGGATCGCCAACGCGATCAACGTCTTCGACCCCGAGCAGGTCGTCATCGGCGGCGGCGTCTCGGCCGCCGGGGAGCTGCTGCTGGAGCCGGCCCGCGCGGTCGCCCGGCGCTTCGTCCTGCCCGGCGTGGGTACCCGCACGGAGATCCGCCTCGCGCGCTACGGCCCCCGGGCCGGCGTCCGCGGAGCGGCCCTGCTGGCCGGTCAGGAAGTGCTCAACTCGTGAAAACGGGGATCGCCTCGGTGAACGGTCGTAGGATCGAACGTGACCAAGGAGGCAACACCCATGAGCAACGCAGCATCAGTCAACGAGCGCCTCGCTCGTCTCACGGCCCTCGGCACCAGCATCTGGCTCGACCAGATCCGCCGATCGCTGGTCCAGGACGGCGAGCTGCGCAAGCTGGTCGAGGAAGACTCCCTCCGCGGGATGACCTCGAACCCCGCCATCTTCGAGAAGGCGATCCTCGGCGCCGACGAGTACGACGAGCAGATCGCCCAGCTGATGAACTCGGGTCCGCCCACCCCCGACGCCCGATCGATCTACCAGGCGATCGCCATCCAGGACGTGCAGGAGGCCGCCGACGTCCTGCGCTCGGTCTACGACGAGACCGACGGCTACGACGGCTACGTCTCGCTGGAGGTCGACCCCGACCTCGCGTTCGACACCGACAAGACGATCGCGCAGGCTCGGGAGTACTGGGGCCGCGTCGACCGCCCCAACCTGATGATCAAGATCCCCGGCACCGACGAGGGCCTGCCGGCGATCACCGAGGCCCTGTACGAGGGCATCAACATCAACGTGACGCTGCTCTTCAAGGTCGGCCAGTACGAGAAGGTCATCGACGCCTTCCTGGACGGCATGGAGCGCCGCCTCGCCGAGGGCAAGCCGGTGGACGGGATCCACTCCGTCGCGTCGTTCTTCGTGTCGCGCGTCGACACGGAAGTGGACAAGCGGCTCGAAGCCGCCGGCGGACACGACGAGCTGCTCGGCAAGGCCGGCGTCGCCAACGCGCGCGCCGCCTACCAGGCCTTCGACAAGGTCTTCCACGGCGACCGCTTCGCGAAGCTGCGCGCCGCCGGTGCCCCCGTGCAGCGCCCGCTGTGGGCGTCGACCGGGGTCAAGAACCCCAACTACCCGGACACGATGTACGTCGACGAGCTCGCGGGCCCCGAGACGGTCAACACGATGCCCTTGGACACGCTGCGCGCCGCGGGTGACCACGGCACGGCCAGCGCGTCGCGCGTCGACCTCGACCCGACGGCCGACCTGGAGGCGCTGGCCGCCGCCGGGATCGACCTCGACGACGTCACCGACAAGCTCCTCTCCGACGGTGTCGACGCGTTCGTCACGCCGATGGAGAAGCTGCTGGCCGGCATCGAGTCCAAGCGGAAGGCGGTCGCGTGAGCACCGCGGCGGCCGGCATCGACGCCTCGATCCCCAAGCCCTACGAGCCGACGATCGCGGCGCGCCTGGCGCGCGCCGTGACC
>DASYBY010000114.1:0-7486 GCA_036500525.1 Baekduia sp.
TCGGGCAGGACGTCGCGCGTCCCGTTGGGAATCGGGTGGATCATCGGGTCCCGCAGCCTACGCGACCATCGGTCGCGAAAGCTTCTACGCCAGCGCGGGCTGCTCCGCGACGCGCTCGATGCGCGCCCCGAGCTCGCGGAGGCGCTCGTCGATGCGCTCGTAGCCGCGATCGATCTGGCGGATGTTCCCGATCTCGGTGCGGCCCTCGGCGGTGAGAGCGGCGAGCAGCACGGCCATCCCGGCGCGGATGTCCGGGGACTCGACGCGGGCGCAGCGCAGCCGGCGCGGACCGTGCACCAGCGCGCGGTGCGGATCGGCGATGAAGATGTTGGCGCCCATCGAGATCAACTTGTCGCAGAAGAACAGGCGCGACTCGAACATCCACTCGTGGACGAGGACCTCGCCCTCACTCTGGGTCGCCAGCGCGACGGCGATCGAGGTCAGGTCGGCGGGGAAGGCCGGCCACGGGCCGTCCTGCACCTTGCTGGTGTGCTCGCCCATGTCGCGGGCGACGACGAGCTTCTGCCCGCCGGGGACGAGCACGTCGGCGCCGTCGATCTGGCTCTCCAGCCCGATGCGCTTGAAGACGAGGCGGATCATCCGCAGGTCATCGGGCTCGGTGTCCTTGATGCGGATCTCGCCGCCGGTCATCCCGGCCATCGCCATGAAGGACCCGATCTCGATGTGGTCGGGACCGATGTCGTGCGTCGTGCCGCCCAGCTCCGTCTTGCCGGTGACGTGCAGCACGTTGGAGCCGATGCCGCGGATGTCGGCGCCCATCTTGACCAGCATGCGCGCGAGGTCGACGACGTGGGGCTCGGACGCGGCGTTGCCGATGTAGGTCTCGCCGGGCGTCAGCGCCGCGGCCAGCAGCGCGTTCTCGGTGCCCATGACCGACGGCTCGTCCATGAACACCTCGCCCGCCCGCAGGCGGCCGACGAGGACGAGGCTCGACGCGTCGTGGCGCTCGACGCTCGCGCCGAGGGCGCGGAAGGCGTCGAGGTGCGGATCGAGGCGCCGGCGGCCGATGACGTCGCCGCCGGGCGGCGGCATGTCGGCGCGGCCGAAGCGTGCCAGCAGCGGGCCGGCCAGCAAGAACGACGCGCGGATGCGCGAGGAGAGGTGCGGATCGACGTAGGAGTCGGCGGTGATGCCGGCCGCGCAGATCGCGACCTCGTGCTCGCCGCGCCACTCGACGGTCGCGCCCAGGTGCTCGAGCAGGTCGAGCATCGAATGGACGTCGCGGATGCGCGGGATGTTGCGCAGCACGACTTCCTCCGCGGTGAGCGCGGAGGCGGCCAGACAGGGCAGGGCGGCGTTCTTGTTCCCGGCGGGCACGACGGTGCCCGAGAGCGGAACGCCGCCGTCGATGAGGAACTTCTCCATACGGTCAAAGCGCCCGCGTGTGCTTCCGAAAGCGGTGGACGAGCGCTGGGCTAGGGTAACAGCCATGTCCTCGCAGGTTTCGCGCGAGGAGGCCTGGGACCTCCTCACAGAATGGGTCGAATCGCCGTCGCTGCGTCGCCACTGCCTCGCGGTCGAGGCGGCGATGGTCGCCTACGCCCGCAAGCTCGGCGCCGACGAGGAGGCGTGGGCCGTCGCCGGCCTGCTGCACGACGCCGACTACGAGCGCCATCCGGACATGGACGACGCCGTCGACGGCCACCCGCGGACGATCATGCGGGAGCTGACGGCGCGTGGCGTCGATCCCGAGATCGTCGACGCGATCGCCGGGCACGCGAGCTACCTCGGCGTGCCGCGCGAGTCCGACATGTCCAAGACGCTCTTCGCCGTCGACGAGCTGTCGGGCTTCCTCGTCGCCTGCGCCCAGGTCCGCCCGCAGGGCATCCACGGGATGACCCCCAAGTCGGTCAAGAAGAAGCTCAAGACGGTGGCCTTCGCCGCGGCCGTCAACCGCGACGAGGTCCGCGAGGGCGCCGAGGAGCTCGGCGTCGACTTCGACGAGCACCTCGCCTTCGTCATCGCCGCGCTCGAGGACCGGGCCGACGAGCTGGACCTGCACGGGCAGCCCGAGCCTGCCTGAGATGGGCGCCCGCGAGCGGTACGCGCGGGTGCTCCGCGCACCGCACGCGCGAGCGCTCCTCATCGCCGAGCTGCCGGCCCGGCTGCCGGTCGGCATCAACGGCCTGGCGATCGTCCTCTTCCTGCGCGAGCACACCGGCTCCTACGCCGCGGCGGGCGCGGTGGCCGCGGCCTTCGGGTTCGCGCTCGGCCTGTCGTCGCCGCTCATCGGGCGCCTGATCGACCAGCGCGGCCTGGCCCGCGTCGTCATCCCGCTGTCGCTGCTGCACACGATCGCGATGGTCGCGCTCGTGGTGCTCGGCCTCGACGACGCGCCGCTGGGCGTCCTCGCGCTGCTGGCCGTGGCGGCGGGTACGTGCATCCCGCCGTTGGGCTCGATCTCACGCTCGATGTGGCCGCGGATCCTGCGCGACGAGGATCCCGGCCTGCTCTCGACCGCGCTCGCGCTGGAGGGCGTGATGATCGAGCTGGTCTTCGTCGCCGGCCCGCTGATCACCGCGCTGCTGGCGGCGCTGATCGACCCCGCGGCCGCCCTGCTGCTCTCCCCCGCGCTGCTGCTCTGCGGGTTGTCGTTGTACTTGATGCAGGAGCCCGTTCGGACGTGGGTCATCTCCGAGCACGCCGACAGCCACGGGGTGCTCGGCGCGCTGCGCTCGCCGGGGATCCAGACGCTCGTGCTCGTCACGCTGCCGATGGGCTTCTGCTTCGGGGCGATGGAGGTCACGCTGCCGGCGTTCACCGAGGCCGAGGGCCGGCGCGCGCTGGCCGGCGTCCTGGTCGCGATCTGGTCGGCCGGCAGCGCGGTCGGCGGCCTGCTCTACGGCGCCCGCCACTGGACGGGTCCCGCGGGGCGCCGCTACGCGCGGCTCGCGGCGCTGCTGCCGCTGGGCTATCTGCCGCTGGCGCTCGCGCCGTCGGTCGGCGTGATGGTGCCGCTGGCGCTGCTGGCCGGCGTGTGCATCGCGCCGACGCTGACCGCGGGCAACCAGATCGCCGGCGACGTCGCGCCCGAGGGCGCCGAGACCGAGGCCTACACCTGGCCGGTCACATCGCTGGTGGTCGGCGCGGCGGCGGGGAACTGGATCGCGGGCGCGATCGTCGAGTCGGTCGACTGGCAGGCCGCGTTCCTGGTCGGCGCGGCCGGCGCGGCGCTCAGCGCGCTGCTGGCGACGCTGCGCTGGCGCACGCTGCAGGACGGCGCGCCGGTGCGCGCCGCGGCCGCGCTGTAGCGACGCCGGCTACGACGCGGTCTTGTAGCGCCCGCCGCCCTTGGCCCAGTCCAGCAGGTGGTCCAGGCGGCAGAACGCGTCGCCGATGCGGTGCTCGCCGCGGTGGCGGACGACCAGGACGCGGGCCTCGCCCAGCGCGTCGCCGCACAGGGCGCAGCGGCCGAGCGCGTCGTCGGGATCGCCGCTCGGGACGATCCGGCCCGGCTCCCACGCCGCGCCCTGGATGATCCACGGGACGACGTGCTCCAGCCGGCAGAAGACGGCGCGGCGCTCGCTCTCGGGCTCGGCGACGCGGAAGCCGTCGTCGTCGCCGACCGCGGTCCCGCACCAGGTGCACTGCTCGGCCATCGCGGATCAAGCGTAGAGCCTCGGCCCGACGCGACGGGCTACCTTGCAGACCGTGGCTATCGCACCCTTGACCATCACCATCCTCGAAGGCGACGAGACCGGCCAGGAGCTGCTCGAGCAGGCCCTGCGGGTCCTCGATCCGGAGGTCGTCGGGCTACCCGTCGCCTTTGACCGCTACGACCTGTCGCTCGAGAACCGCCGCGCGACCGACAACCAGGTCGTCGAGGACGCCGCCCGCGCGATGCGCGAGTCGGGCCTCGGCATCAAGGCGGCGACGATCACGCCCGAGGGCAAGGACGACGTCGGCTCCCCCAACCGGTTGGTGCGCGAGGGCGTCGACGGCAAGGTCATCATCCGGACCGGCCGCCGCATCCCGGGCGTGACGCCGGTGGCCGGCGTGTACCTGCCGATCTCGGTCGTCCGCATGGCCGTCGACGACGCCTACGGCGCCGAGCAGTGGCGCGAGGGCGAGGAGGGCGGCACCGACGAGATCGCCTACCGCACCGAGAAGATCTCCCGCGGCACCTGCCGCGCAGTCGCCGAGTACGCGTTCCGGACCGCCGCGAAGATGGGCGGCAAGGTCTACGGCGGGCCGAAGTGGACGGTCTCGCCGGTGTACGAGGGCATGTTGAAGGAGGAGATGGACGCGGCCGCCGAGCGCCATCCCGACGTCACGTACCAGCCGGTGCTGATCGACGCCACGTACGCCGGCCTGGTCTCCGGCGCGGCCGACAGCTCGCTGGTCATCCCCGCGCTGAACCGCGACGGCGACTGCCTCAGCGACCTCGTGATGCCGATGTTCGGCTCGATCGCGGGCGCCGAGTCGGTGCTGCTGGCGTTCGACGAGAACTTGAAGACCCAGGTCGCGATGGCCGAGGCGCCGCACGGCACCGCGCCGGCGCTGCTCGGCAAGGACGTCGCCAACCCGATGGCCATGTTGTTGGCCTGCGGCGCGGTGTTGAACTACGCCGCGGATCGCGGCTTCGACGGCGCCGAGCGCGCCTCGCGGGCGATCTACGAGTCGGTCCTGGAGGCCACCGCCTCCGGTGTCCGGACGCCGGACCTCGGCGGGCACGCCGGGACGACCGAGTTCACCGGCGACGTCATCGGCCGGGTGCGCACCAAGCTCGAGGTCTGGGACTCGCTGGGCTCGACGGTGTAAGTCCCGCTGTTTGCGGGACACCGCTGCAAGATCGCGTGCAGCGCCTCGGCCGATATTTGGCTTGCGAGAGCCAAATTCGCCAGGAATATGGATACGAACGTTCGTTCCCACGCATGCCGTCCGCCGGCCCCCGTAGCTTTGCGAACACATGTTCTCTTCCACCGCAGATTCCCGGCCGGCCAAGCGCTCCCTGCGTGAGGCCGTCCGGCGTGCCGTCGACCTTGCGGTTGCCTTTGCGACGCTCGCTGACGAGCTTCCGCCGCGCCGCTCCGTCGACGACCTCGCGGACCACCCTCATCGCCAGGCTCTGCGTGCGCCCTCTCGCACGCGCCGTCCCGGCGTCGTGGCCTCGCGAGCGCAGTCCTGCACGATGCCAGTGGCCGAGCGCCCGCGGCAGCGTCGCAGCACCTCCACCCTGCGGTGATCCCTCAACGCGCCCCAGCTGGGAGGCCGCGGGCGCGGGCGAACATGAGAACAGCGAGCGGGCCGCCTCTGGGCGGCCCGCGGCGCATCCGGGGCGAACCGGAACGCACGAACGACGGGCCGGACCGTCACACCAAGCACCCACCCACTCCACGGCGCAACCCAGCCGACTCGGCCGCGGCCGCAGCCGCAGCTGCAGACCTCATCGCTTCGCCGCCACACCGGCGCCGCGCGAGCAACCTCTCCGCCCGACCGCCAGCTCGACCTAGCCGCGCCCGAAGGCACGCCAGTCGCCTCGCCGGCTGCGGCGCGCCGCCGGCCGATTTGCCGCGGCCGAAATCAGCCCGGCCGCCGACCGGCCCGTGCGACTCGCCTCGCCGACCGTCGCGCGTCGCGTCGACGTGGCCAGGCCCGGCGGCCGGCCGCCGACAGGCCCGGGCCAGTCGCCTCGCCGACGGCGACGTTGCACCGGGCCGAGCCGGTCAACCGCCTCTGACCGACCCGCGCCCGTCGCCTCGCCGGCTGGCGGCGGGCCGTCGGCCGCTCCGGCCGCGGCCGGAGGCAGGCCGGACGCCGACAGGCCCGTGCGGCTCGCCTCGCCGGTGGGCGACGCGCCACCGGGCCGATCCGCCCGCGGCCACAGGCAGGCGGGACGCCGACAGGCCGGTGCGACTCGCCTCGCTGGCGAGCGGCGCGCCGTCGGCCGATCTGGCCGCGGCCAAACGCAGGCCCGACGCCGACAGGCCGGGTGCGACCCGCCTCCCGGCGGCGACGCGCCGCCGGGCCGATCCCTGCCGCGGCCGAACGCGCTGGGCGGCGAGGGCGAACCGCGACGGCCTCCCGGGTCGCTGCACGCCGCCGCCACGAACTGGCCGCGCCCGGCGATCGCCGCGCGGGCGACGCGGCGCGCCGCCGGGCAGCGTTGACCGCGGCCGGCGGTCGGGGCGCGGCGGCGGGCCAGGCCGCAGCGGTGGGCCGAGGCGCCGGCGTGGCGATGCTCGGACGTGGAGGCGCAGACGTGGCGGTGCGCGGAGGCGCCGGCGTCGCGATCGACGGACGCGCAGCCGTGGCGGTGCGCGGACGCCCAGGCGTGGCCGTCGACGGACGCGCAGGCGTGGCGGCAGCCGAACGGGGTTAGGCCGAGCGGTAGTGGTAGGAGTGCGCGACGGAGAGGCCGCGGTGGGCGTAGAAGGAGAGGGCTGGGATGTTGTCGCGCTCGACCTGGAGGTAGGTGGCGTGTGCGCGTTGGATGAGGGCCCAGGCTTCGAGGGTGTCGACGACGGCGGTTGCCGCGCCGTGTCGGCGCGCGGTCGGGATGGTCGCCAGCGAGAACACGCCGAGCCATCCGGCCTCCACCACGCCGATCCCGACGGCGATGGCCACGCCGGCAGCGTCCGTCGCCACGGCGAATCTCGCCCGCTCGCCGAGCTGCGAGAGCACGAGCTCGGCCGTCGCGCCGGTGCCCGACAGACCCGACACCGACGCCCACGTGTCGACCCACTCCGCCGACAGCCCGGACAGACCAACGGTCACTCCGCCCCGCCGTCCTCCGATGACGGTGCGGTCATCGCCGCCGACGTCGGCGGCGGGGTGGTCGCTCGGCCCGCCGCCGATCTCGACCGGATCGCCGGCGATGGCGCGCGTGGCGGCCAGGGTCTGTCCCCTCCGACGTCGCGCCGGTCTACCGCTGCCCGCCGTCAGCCGGCCAGCGAGGACGAGTGAGTGGCCCAACGTGGCCATGCCGCGGTCGTCGAGGGCTTGGTCCAAGCGCAGGTGGGACTCCGCCGGCGACACCTGGACGATTGGACTCACGTCGAGTTCCTCGGCGGTGGCGAGTGCCACGTCGAGCGTTCGGGCAGCGTGCCCGGGGTCTGTGGGAGGAAGGAGTGAGTTGGACCGGCGGCGGTCGACGCCCTCGGTCCTGCGCAGCAGCCACCCTTCGACCTCGTGGACCTCGTCGGCGGGCCACGCGCGGGCGGCGAGCGCCTCGATCGTGTGCGACACGGCCGGCTCGAAGTGGGAACGGAGGTTCACGGCGGCCGACGATACCCGTGACTCCGCGGGGAACTGCCGCGCGGCGCGAACGGGAGCAGTTGACGGGAGAACGCGCCCCAGAACGACCACGAGCCGCCCCGAAGGACGGCTCGTGAATCATATTAAACCGGCGGCGTCCTACTCTCCCGGGCCCTTGCGAGCCAAGTACCATCGGCGCTGAGAGGCTTAACTTCTCTGTTCGGAATGGGAAGAGGTGTTTCCCTCTCGCCAAAGCCACCGGAAACTC
>DASYBY010000115.1:0-14903 GCA_036500525.1 Baekduia sp.
GCGCTCACCCGCAGGTCGGGGCGCTCGTCGGCCAGCGCGAGCGCGATCGCGCCGCTGCCGGTCCCGACGTCGTGGACGCGCACGCCCTGCGGCAGATCGAGCAGCGCCTCGACGAGGTGCTCGGTCTCCGGGCGCGGGACGAGCACGCGCGGGTCGACCTGCAGGTCGAGGTGGCGGAAGCCCTTGTGCCCGACGAGGTAGGCGACCGGCACGCGCTGCACGGTGCGCTGCCGCACGGCGTCGCGGAACCAGCGCGCCGCGTCCCCGGTGACCTCGCGGTCGGGGTCGAGCCACAGCGCGGTGCGATCGACCCCGAGCGCGTGGGCGAGCAGCACCTCGGCGTCGAGCCGCGGGCTGTCGACGCGCGCGCCCTCCAGGGCGACCAGCGCCGAGTCGAGCGCCTCGCGCACCGCCACGCCCGCGAACGGGGTCACTACTCGGCCGACCGAATGACGCCGCCACCGTTCGCGGTCCGGGATTCGGTCGTCATTCGGCCGCCTGGGCCTCGAGCCCGCGGCGCTTCTCGTCGTCGGCCAGCGCCGCGGTGAACTCGTCGAGCTCGCCCTCGAGCACCGCGTCGAGGTTGTGCGCGGTGAGCTTGATCCGATGGTCGGTCACGCGCCGCTCGCCGTAGTTGTAGGTCCTGATCTTCTCGGCGCGGTCGCCGGTGCCGACCTGCGAGCGCCGGGCGTCGGCCGCCGCGGCCTGCTGCTCGGCCAGCGCGCGCTCGTAGAGGCGCGCGCGCAGCACGCGCATCGCCTTCTCACGGTTCTGCAGCTGGCTCTTCTCGTCCTGCATCGCGACCGACACGCCCGACGGCTTGTGCGTGATCCGCACCGCCGAGTCGGTGGTGTTGACCGACTGGCCGCCGGGGCCGCCGGAGCGGTAGACGTCGATCTGCAGGTCGTTCTGGTCGATGTGGATGTCGACGTCCTCGGCCTCGGGCAGCACGGCGACCGTGGCGGTCGAGGTGTGGATGCGGCCCTGCGACTCGGTGGCCGGCACGCGCTGGACGCGGTGCGTCCCGCCCTCGAACTTGAAGACCGAGTAGGCGCCATCGCCCTTGATCGAGAACGTGTACTTGCCGTCGCCGACGTCCAGCGGCTCGGTGCTGAAGCCGCGGCGCTCGGCGTAGCGCGTGAACATCCGGTAGAGGTCGCCGGCCCACAGCCCGGCCTCCTCCCCGCCGGCGCCGCCCTGGATCTCGACGATGACGTTCTTGTCGTCGTTGGGATCGGGCTCGACCATCGCGAGGCGGATCTCCTCCTCCAGCTCCTCGATGCGGGTCTCCGACGAGCGCAGCAGCTCGCGCAGCTCCGGATCCTCGCCCTCGGCCAGCAGCTCGCGCGAGCCGGCGACGTCATCGGTGGCGTGGCGCCACTCCTCCGCCAGCTTCGCGGGCGCCTCCAGGCGGCGGTACTCGCGCCCGATCTCGGCGTAGCGCAGCCGGTCGCCGATCACCGCGGGGTCGGTCATGAGGCGGCCGACCTCGGCGAAGCGGCTCTCGATCTGCTCGACGAGGGACTCGATCATCAGCCACCGAGCCTAGATGGTGCGGCTAGGCGACGACTTCCATCCCGATGCGCTCCTCGTCGGAGGCGCCCATCGGGTTCTCCAGCGCGAGCACGGCGTCCATGGCCGCGATCGCGACCGCGAGCTGGTCCAGATCCGGCTCGCGGGTGGTGAGCTTCTGGAGCATCAGGCCCGGATACATGATCGCGCGCACCCAGCGCAGACGGCGGTTCTTGCCCGCGAACTTGATGAGCTCGAACGAGATGCCCGCGATGAGCGGCACGCCGACGATGCGCGTGAGCACGAGCCAGTACCAGGCCGGCAGGCCGATCGGGGCGAAGATGAAGATCGAGACGATCATCACGACGAGCAGGAAGCTCGTGCCGCAGCGCGGGTGCAGGCGGCTGAAGCGCTGGGCGTTGACCGGCGTGAGCTCGAGGCCGGCCTCGTAGCAGGAGATCGTCTTGTGCTCGGCGCCGTGGTACTCGAAGACGCGGCGCAGGTCGTTCAGCCGCGAGAGCAACAGCAGGTAGCCGAGGAAGATGCCCGTGCGCAGCAGGCCCTCGATCAGCCAGAAGAGCAGCGACGAGTGCAGGTGGCCCTTGATCAGGCTGGTCAGCCCGACCGGGACGACGAAGAACAGGCCGATCGCCATGACCAGCGCGACGACGACCGTGCCGGCCCAGACGCCGCCGGAGATCTCCTTCTCGTCCTCGGGCAGCTGCGCGTTGGCGCTGATGCCGAGGGCCTTGAAGCCGATCGACAGCGACTCGCCCAGCGCGACGACGCCGCGGATCAGCGGCAGCCGCAGGACGCGGTGCTTCTTGAGGACCGAGGTCAGCGGATGGGTGACGACCTCGATCTCGCCGAGCGGCGCCTCGTCGGGCTCGAGCCCGCCGGAGCGCACCTGCTCGGGCGCCGGTGCGCGGACCGCGACGGCCCACGTCGAGATGCCGCGCATCATGACGCCCTCGAGGACGGCCTGGCCGCCCACGGGGGCATCACGCTGCGCTACGAGCGCATCACCGAACGCTCCGTCCCCGACGGCGACATTGGCGCCATCGGAGGAGCGCAGAGCGTCCGGCATACGGTGAAGGAACTAGTCCTTGGCGGGAGCGCCCGCGCGAGCCTGGCGGCGCTTGAAGCGGTCGATACGGCCGCCCGTGTCCATGATCTTCTGCTTGCCCGTGTAGAACGGGTGGCATTCGGCGCAGACCTCGACGTGAATCTCGGCTTGCGTGGATCGCGTGTAGAAGTCGTTGCCACACGTACAGGTGACGTGCGAAACGACGTACTCGGGATGGATTGCGGTCTTCATGAGAGGTATCCAGTGTAGCGGCAGCCTGCGGGCTCGGAACCCGCGGGCACTAGCCGATCTGGCACGGGCGCTGGACGACGTCGTCGGCCTCGTCGCTCTCGTCGACGGCCTCTTGCGCGTCGACCGTGACGGTGACCGTCGAGCCCGGGGTGCAGCGCGCGCCGGCGATCGTGCCCTGCCCGCGCTCGCCGACGTCGAGCGGGCCGAGCGTGAGCGCCGGCTGGACCGTCCCGTCGACGGTGACGGTCACGCTGAAGAGGCCGACGGCCGAGTGGCCGTCGTTGGTCACCGCGACCGTGTAGGCCGCCTGGCCGGCGGTCGTCGCGGCGATGTCGAGCCCCGCGAGCGTCAGGTCGGGCCGCGGGTCGGGCTGCGCGCACGGCGTGCTGGTGCGCGTCACCGTCCGCTGCGTGTGGCCCTTCTTGTCGAGCCACTTAAAGGTGATCTGCGCGCGGTAGGACGCGGGCGCGACCAGCGCCTGGACGCGCTTGGTGAACACGAACCCCGGGCGCCCCGGATCGGACTTCTGCCAGCCGCCCCAGCCGGGGACCTCGACGCGCTTGTAGGCGCCCTTCTCCCCCAGCCGCTGGACGAGCACGAAGCGCATCTGCATCCGCTGCGTGCCGGAGGCCGCGGGCATCGAGCCGGTGAACGTCGCCGCGCGCTCGCTGTCGTCGGCGCCGGTGGTGCACGTCGTGGTCTTGGCCGACAGCGGCACCGTCGTGGTCGACGCGTGCGCAGGACCGACGCCCACGCCGAGGGCGAGGAGGGCCAGCGTGCCGGTGATCAGCGGGGACCGCATGCGCCTGTCAGAACAAGCGTAAGGGCGCGAGGTTGCGGTGAGCAGGGGAGGAACGTCCTCCCCCGCTCACCGCTCCCGCCTGCGGGTTTCGCCCCCTGGGCGAACACCCGCGACCGAACCTCGCCCTCTGGGCGAGTGTTCGGCTAGGTCTGCTGGTAGAGCGGGCCGTCGCCGCCCTCGGGGGTCGTCAGGCGACCGCCCTTGGCCGTGATCGCGCCGCACTGCACGCAGTTGGTGTAGTTGACGATCACGTCGACGTTGCCCGTCTCGGGCGCGTCGTCGGGGATCTCGTAGACCCCGGCCGGGCACATCCACTTCCAGGTCTCGGCGACCTCGCGGGCCACGTTCTTCTGGACGCGGATGTGGTTGGGCGCGTCGTCGCGGGTCGCGTTGCCCGTGATGAACACCGACGACAGCTTGTCGAACGTGTACTTGCCGTCCGGCTTGGGATAGCCGTCCTTGGTGTTGCCGATGAACATCGGCTTCTGGTCCTGACGGTGCCAGGAGAGCCGGCCCGCGGGCAGCTTGCCCTTGGTCGCGATCGCCAGGTTGACGATCGGACCGCCACGCAGGAAGCCCTTCTGGAACGGCTGCCGCGTGTTGCGGACCTCGTAGAGCTCCTTGCCGATCGACGACGCCTCGACGGCGTCCTCGTACGGCTCCAGCGAGGTCTCGCCGCTCTTGAGCGCGTGGTAGATGGCCTCGCCCGCGAGGATGCCCGACTTGATGCAGTGGTGGACGCCCTTGAGCGCCACCGTGTCGACCATGCCCGCCGAGTCACCGACCAGCAGCGCGCCCGGCATCGTGAGCTTGGGCATCGACCAGTAGCCGCCGCCCGGCAGCGCCTTGGCGCCCCAGCCGACCCGCTCGCCGCCCTCGAGGATCTTCTTGACCAGCGGGTGCAGCTTGAACTGCTGCAGCAGGTCGTGGACCGACGTGGTGGCGTCGGCGTAGTCGAGGTCGACGACGAAGCCGATCGAGACCAGGTCGTCCCCGGTCTTCTCGTCCTTCATCGGGTAGATCCAGGTGCCGCCGATCTGGCCGTACTTGGCCGAGATCTTGACCGGCCACGGGCCGATCGTGTGGATCAGGCGATCCAGCGGCTTGGCGACCTTCCAGATCTCCTTGACCCCGAGCTCCCAGGTCTGGGGCTCGGCGCCCTCGGCCAAGTCGAACTCGCGGATCGCGGGACCGGTGAGGTGGCCCCAGCAGCCCTCGCCCAGCACCGTGAACTGCGCGGTGATGTCCGTGCCGGGCTCGAAGTTGCCCAGCGGCTCGCCGTCCTTGCCACGGCCCTTGTCGCCGGAGCGCACGCCGCGGACGCGACCGTCCTCGACGAGCAGCTGCGTCGCGGCCGTCTCGGTGAGCACGTACGCGCCCGCCTCCTCGGCCAGCCGCTGCTGGTAGCGCGCCAGCGCCGAGACCGAGATGACCTCGTTGCCGTGGTTCTTGAACGGCGGCGGCGGCGGGATGCGGATCGCCAGCTTGGAGGTCGGCGTCATGTAGACCGCCTCCTTCTTGACCTCGCCGAAGGCCCACCCCTCCTTGCGCCAGTCCTCGCGCGTCAGGTCGGGGTACAGCTCCTCCAACGGCCCGGGCCGGACCACGGCGCCGGACAGGTTGTGCCCGCCGCAGACCTTGGCCTTCTCGATGACCGCGACCGGGACCTCGCCCAGGCGCTCCATCGTCTCCGGATCGTCGGCGAGGAGCTGCAGCAGCCGGTTGGCCGTGGCCAGCCCGGCCGTGCCGCCGCCCACGATGACGACGCCGACGTCGATGCGCTCGTCCTCGTCGTCCAGCGTGCGCTTGATGAACTCCTGCTGCGGGTCGACCGGCGGCGGATACGCCGCCGGTGCCACCCGACCGTTGCCGTTGGAGCCGCTCATGGCGCTAGCCCTTGCGGGCCTTCACCGCCTCGGTCAGCTTCGGCAGGATCTTGTTGAGGTCGCCGACGATGCCGAGGTCGGAGAACTCGAAGATCGGGGCGTTCGCGTCCTTGTTGATGGCCACGATGTTCTCCGAGGACTGCATGCCGACCTTGTGCTGGATCGCGCCGGAGATGCCCGCCGCGAGGTACAGCTTCGGCGAGACGGTCTTGCCCGTCTGGCCGATCTGCGCCGCGTAGGGGTACCAGCCGGCGTCGACCACGGCGCGCGTGGCGGCGACGGCGGCGTTGTTGCCGAACGCCTTGGCCAGGTCGTCGCAGAGCTCGAAGCCCTCCGCCTTGCCCAGGCCGCGACCGCCGGCGATGAGGATGCTCGCACCCTCGATGTCGACGTCGGCGCCGCGCTGCTCGCCGCGGGTGACGATGTTGGCCTGCTGTGCCTGCGGCGACAGCTCGGTCGCGATCGCCTCGACGGTGGCCGCGCCGCCGCCGTTCTGCTTGACCTCGAACGCGTTGAGGCGGGCGATGATGATGCCCTTGTCCTTGTAGCGCGAGGTCGAGATGCTCGAGTCGCCCAGGATCGGGCGCTCGGCGACCAGCTTGCCGTCGACGACGTTGACGCCGGTGACTTCCATCGTCACGCCGGCGTTGATCCGCGCGGCCAGGCCGGCGCCGATCTCGAAGCCGAGCAGGCCGCCGCCGAAGACCGCGTACTGGTAGTCGCCGCCGTCGAACAGCTTGCCCATCGTGTCGATGACGGGACCGGCGAGGCCCTCGGGACCCTCGGCCGTGAAGACCTTCGCCGCGCCGTAGCCGCCGAGCTGGCCGGCCAGGTCGCCGGAGATCGACTCGCCGACCATGACCGCGTGGGCCTCGCCGCCGAGCTCGCCCGCGAGGCGGGAGGCCTCGGCGACCGCGCCCAGCGAGTTCTTGTTGAAGGCGCCCTCGTAGTGGAGCGCGTAGACCAGGATGTTGCTCATCGCTGTGTTCTCCTTCTCTCTAGGCCAGGAGCTTGCGCTCGTCGAGCCAAGCGATGATCTTCTGGACGGTGTCGTCGGTGTCCTCGTCCTCGATGATGAGGCCGGCGGACTTGGAGGGCGGGGCCTTGAAGTCGCCGCACGAGACGTGCGAGCCGTCGACGCCGACCTTCGAGGCGTCGATCTCGGCGTCACCGGTGGAGACGGTCTCCAGCGGCTTCTTCTTGGCGCCCATGATCGCCTTCAGCGACGGGTAGCGCGGCTCGTTGATGGCGTCGCCGACGGAGATGACGGCCGGGAGCTTCACCTTGACGGTGTCGTAGCCGTACTCGGCCTGACGCTCGCAGGTGAGCTCGTCGCCGGCGATGTCGAGCTTGATGACCTGGGTCAGCGAGGGCTGGCCGAGGTACTCGGCCACGACGGCGCCGATCGTGTAGCACTCGCCGTCGTCGGACTGCTGTCCGAGCAGGACGAGGTCGGGGCTCTCGCGCCGCAGCACCTGCGCCAGCGCGTAGCCGGTGGCGGCCACGTCGGAGCCGGCGAGGGCCTGGTCGCTCAGGTGGACCGAGCGATCGGCGCCGAGCGAGACGGCCTTGTGGAGCGCGCGGACCGCGGACTCCGGGCCCATCGTGACGGCGACGATCTCGTCGACCGTGACGGCGCCGCCCTCCTTGATCTGCATCGCCGCCTCGATGGCGTGCGTGTCATACGGATTCAGGTTCTTCTCACCGCTGCGATCCAGACGACCCGTGGACGGGTCGATGCGCTTCTGGACGGCGGCATCGGGGACTTCCTTGACCAACACGGCGATCTTCACGGTGTCAGTGCCTCCTCTGGCGTACGAACGAACGACCGGGTTCAACAATGGTACCCGTCCCGTTGACTGACGAGTCAATCGGGAGCACGAACCGTACCGGTCCTGGCTTTCTCAGACCAGTCCGAGCCGCGGCTAGACGCCCGTACGGGGCGACTGCTCGACCGAAGACCGGATGAAGTCGATGATGTCCTGCGTGGGCGCGCCCGGCGTGAAGACCTCGGCGACGCCGAGCTCCTTCAGCGGCGCGATGTCGTCGGACGGGATCGTGCCCCCGACGGTGACCAGCACGTCGTCGATGCCCTGCTCGGCGAGCAAGGTGACGATGCGCGGCACGAGCGTCATGTGGGCACCCGAGAGGATCGACAGCCCGACGGCGTCGGCGTCCTCCTGGATCACGGTCTCGACGATCTGCTCGGGCGTCTGGTGCAGCCCGGTGTAGATGACTTCCATGCCTGCGTCGCGCAGGGCACGGGCGATGATCTTGGCGCCTCGATCGTGTCCGTCGAGGCCAGGCTTGGCAACGACGACGCGGATCTTGCGCTGTGTGGGAGTCGCGTTCATGTTCGGCTCCTTCCGGCCGGTGAATGGTCCGGAGGCGGCGGAATCGTACCGCTCGATGCTCGTGCGGCGCGTCCCGAGGTGGGTGGGGGTGTGAGAAGAGGTGCCGCTCCGGCGGCTAGGCTGCCGAGCGCGATGGCGGAGATCGAGGTCGGTGACGTGGTGCTCGCCCGGGGGACGACGGGGCGCTTCCACGCGGTCGTGTCCGGGGTCAGACTGGGACGGCTGATGGTCGATCGCTTCGACGGCCGGCCCGCCGGACCGCTGTCGCCGCGCGACGTGGTCACGGTGTACAAGCCGGCCGGGCCGCCGAGCACCGAGACGCGCACCAAGCGCCTCCGCCCCAGCGGCCAGCTCAAGCTCGACCTGGAGTAGTCGCTACTTGACGTGGATCGTCATCTTCATGCCGGGGGCGTGGATGGTGCAGAGGATCGTGTAGGTCCCGGCCTTGGTCAGCTTCTTGGAGTAGCTGCCCTTGACCTGGGTCGTGGACTTGAACTTCGCCGGACCCTTGGTGACGGTGACGTTGTGGGGCGCCTTGCCCTTCCAGACCCACTTGACGGTGGTGTTCTTGGACACCGTCAGCGAGTTGGCGGCGAACACGTTGTCCTTGACCTGGACGGTCTTGCTGGCCGCGAACGCCGGGATGGCGAAGGCGCCCGCCGCGAGGGCCGTGACGGCGCCGGCGGCGATGAGCTTCTTCATGCGGATGGGACTCCTCGGACGAATGACGGAGATGGCTCAGAACACCGGGGTCTCGGTGTATGAGCCGAAGACTTCCTGCAGCGCGCCAATGATCTCACCCTCGGTCGCATGGGCACGTGCCGCGTCCAGGAGCGGGGGCATGAGGTTGACGTCGGGCTGGGCCGCGGCCGTCTTCAGGGCGACCAGCGTGGCCTGCACGGCGGCGCCGTCGCGGCGGCCCTTGACGGCCGTGACGCGATCGATCTGCTTGCGCTCCAGCGCGGGGTCGATCCGCAGCAGCTCGGTGTGGCCGTCGTCGCCCTCGGTGTAGCGGTTGACGCCGACGACGACGCGGTCGCCGTGGTCGATGCGGCCCTGCAGCTCGTAGGAGGCGTCGGCGATCTCGCGCTGGCAGAAGTTCTGCTTGACGGCCTCGACCATGCCGCCGAGCTCATCGATGCGACGGAAGTAGTCATAGGCCGCCGCTTCCATCTGGTCGGTCAGCGCCTCGACGTAGTAGCTGCCGCCGAGGGGATCGATCGTGGAGGTGACGCCGGTCTCGTGGGCGATGATCTGCTGGGTCCGCAACGCGATGCGCACGGCCTCCTCGGTCGGCAGCGCGAGCGCCTCGTCGTAGGAGTTGGTGTGCAGCGACTGCGTGCCGCCGAGCACGCCGGCCAGCGCCTCGATCGCCGTGCGCGTGACGTTGTTGAGCGGCTGCTGCGCCGTGAGGCTGACGCCCGCGGTCTGGACGTGGGTGCGCATGAGCCACGACTTGGGGTTCTTGGCGCCGAAGGTCTCGCGCAGCTCGCGGGCCCAGATGCGGCGGGCCGCGCGGTACTTGGCGATCTCCTCGAAGAAGTCGATCTGCGCGTTGAAGAAGAAGCTCAGGCGCGGGGCGAAGTCGTCGACGTCGAGGCCGCGGTCGACGGCCTGCTGCACGTAGGTCAGGCCGTCCTTGAGCGTGAAGGCCAGCTCCTGCTGCGCGGTCGAGCCGGCCTCGCGGATGTGGTAGCCGGAGATCGAGACCGGGTGCCAGCGCGGCATCGTCTCGGTGCACCACTGGACCATGTCGCCCATGAGGCGCATGGCCTCGTCGACCGGAAAGCACCACTCCTTCTGGGCGATGTACTCCTTGAGGATGTCGGCCTGGATCGTGCCGCCGAGGCGCTCCGGCGGGACGCCCTGCTCCTCGGCCGCGACGACGTAGAAGGCCATCATGATCGCGGCGGGCGCGTTGATCGTCATCGAGACGCTGACGTCGCCGAGGTCGATGCCGGCGAACAGGTCGGCCATGTCGACGGCGGTGTCGACGGCCACGCCCTCGCGGCCGACCTCGCCGAGCGACTTGGCGTGGTCGGAGTCGTGGCCCATGAGCGAGGGCATGTCGAACGCCGTGCTGAGGCCGGTCTGGCCGTGCTCGAGCAGGTAGTGGAAGCGCTCGTTGGTCTCCTCGGCCGTGCCGAAGCCCGCGAACTGGCGCATCGTCCACAGCCGCCCGCGGTACATCGAGGGGTAGACGCCGCGGGTGAAGGGATAGCCGCCGGGCACGCCGATCGACGCGTCGAGGTCGGCGGGCAGGTCGGCCTCGGTGTACAGCGGCTTGACCGCCTCGCCCGAGAGCGAGAGGAACTCGGCGTCGCGTTCGGGCGTCGCGCCGTACGCGTCCAGCCACTCGTCGTGGGTCGTGGGGACGGCGGGGCGCTGCTGCGTGCTCATTTAGGAGGACTTCCTCATATCCGTGGAGCCACCATGCTAGACGACGAAGTCCCCGGCGTCGAGACGCAGGGTGCGCAGCAGGGCGGTGACCGCCTCCTGCTCCTCGGGCGCCAGGGCGTCGATCCCGAAGGCCGCCGCGTTGAGGTCCTCGGTGGCGGCGCGGGCGACGCGCCGGCCGGTGTCGGTGATGACCGCGAGCGTCGCGCGGCCGTCGCGGTCGGAGGGAACGCGCTGGACGAAGCCGTCGTCGGCGAGCGCGGCCACGATCGAGGACGCCGACGTGCGGTGGACCTGCAGCCGCTCGCCGAGCTTGCCGATCGGGAGCTCGCCGTGGCGCGTGAAGGACAGCAGCGCGAGCGCCTCGTAGCGCGGGAAGGTCAGGCCGTGCGGGCGGACGATGTCGTTGAGCCGCGCCAGGAGCACCTGCTGGGCGCGCATGATCGAGGTGACCGCGGCCATCGGCCGCGACGCGTCGTCCCCCCACCGCTGCTCCCAGTGGCGGCGCGCCTCGGCGACGGGATCGATGCGGAGCGGCGCCATGTCCGCTGGAGGCTACGCGGGCAGGGCGGCGAGGTGCTCTTCGAGGACCGCGTTGACGGCCTCGGGGTTCTCGAGCGCGTGGACGTGGCCGGTGCGCTCCATCCGGACCAGGCGCGCGTGCGGGACGCCCGCGACGATCTGCTCGGACTTCGGCGGCGGGTAGGTGTGGTCCTCGGTCCCGGAGACGACGGTCAGCGGGACCGTGATGTTGGACAACTCGTCGAGGATCGCCTTGCGGTGGGCGATGTGCCAGGCCGCATCGGCGTACTCGGGCGTGCGGCTGAGCAGCAGCTCGCGGACGCCGGCGAGCACCTCGGCGCGCGACGGGTCGTTGAGCGTGGTGTCGCCCATCATGAAGTACAAGACGCCGTCGATCACCGGCTCCATGCCGTGCTCGGCGACCGCGGCGATCAGCGCGTCCATCGCCTCGGCCTGCTCCTCGACGTCGGCCGAGGTGCCCATGACGACGGCGGACGACACGAGGTCGGGGCGGCGCGCGGCGAGGCGCAGCCCGATGAAGCCGCCCATCGAGTTGCCCACGAACGTGACCGGTCCCAGCTCCAGCTGCTCGATCAGCGCCGCGGCGTCCTCGGCCTGGGTGTCCATGTCGAGCTCTTCGCGCGGGTGGCGCGCGCTCTGGCCCTGGCCGCGCAAGTCGTAGCGGATGGTGCGGTAGCGATCCGAGAAGGCCGCGGCCTGCCCGGCGAACATGCGGCCGTCGAAGAACATCGACGGGCTGAAGACCAGCGCCGGCGCACCCCGGGGGCCGTCGTCGAGGTAGTGCAGGGTCGTGCCGTTGACGTCGATCGTGGCCATCGCACGAGCCTCTCCGAACCTGAGTCCGAAGTCAACTTCAGACGTCGCGGGCGGCCTCGCCGAGCAGCGCGCGGGCGATGACGAGGCGTTGGATCTCGCTGGTGCCTTCGTAGATCTCGGTGACCTTGGCGTCGCGGTAGTAGCGCTCGGTGGGGAACTCCTTGGTGTAGCCGTAGCCACCGAGGATCTGGATGGCCTCGCCGGTCCAGTGGCGCGCGACGCGCGAGGCATACAACTTGGCTTGGGCGCCCTCGACCGTGTGCGGGTGGCCGGCCTGCTTGAGACGGGCGGCGCGCCAGACCAGCGCACGAGCCGCCTCGATCTCGGTCTGCATGTCGGCCAGCTTCTGCTGGATCGCCCCGAAGCCACCGATCGGGCGGCCGAAGGCGTGGCGCTCCTTGGCGTAGGCCGTGGCCAGCGCGAAGGCGGCCTGCGCGATCCCGACGGCCTGCGCGGCGATGCCGATGCGGCCGCCGTCGAGCGTGGAGAGCGCGATGCGCATCCCGCCGCCGGGCGCGCCGAGGCGCTCGCCGGGCGTGGACTCGAAGGCGAGGTCGGCCGTCGAGGAGGAGTTCAACCCCATCTTCTCCTCCTCACGCGTCACGGAGAACCCGGGCGCGCCGCGGCGGACGATGTAGGCCGTGGGCTTCTCGGGGGCCTTGGCGAAGGCGATGAAGGTGTGGGCGTAGGAGCCGTTGGTGATCCACTGCTTGGTGCCGGTGAGCAACGCCGGGTCGTCGGCGGTCGCCCGCGTGCGCATCGCGCCGGCGTCCGAGCCCGAGCCGGACTCGGTCAACGCGAACGCGGCCAGCTCGTGGCCCTGGGCCAGCGGCGGCACGAGCCGATCGATCTGCTCCGGTGTGCCGTTGGCCAGGATCGGCAGGGTGCCCGCGCTGGTGTGCACCGCGACGGTCACCCCCACCCCGGCGTCAGCGCGCGACAGCTCCTCCAGGACCAACACGTAGGACAAGAAGTCGGCGCCCGCGCCACCGTGCTCGACCGGCACGCACGCACCCATCAACCCCAACTCACCCAACGCGGTGAAGACCTCACGCGGGAAGCGGTGCTCCCGATCCCACGCCGCCGCCTGCGGCGCGATCTCCTCATCGGCGAACCGCCGCGCCAGATCACGGATCTCACGCTGCTCGTCACTCAACTCGTGAACGCTCACTTGCCCAGCCCCCTCCGGCGCGCGGTCGCGCCCGCGGCGCCCAGCACGGTCGCGGCGGCCAGCCCGCCCATCATCTTCAGGCGGCCGCCGAGGCGGTCGAAGCGCAGGACGTCCCAGCCCTCCTCGCGCGCGACGCGGCTGAGGGTCCCGTCCGGGTTGACCGCGACGGGATGGCCGACGGCGCGCAGCATCGGCAGGTCGGACTCGGAGTCCGAGTAGGCGTAGGACTCGGCGAGGTCGAGGCCGCGCTGGGCCGCCAGCTCGCGGATCAGCTGCGGCTTGCCGTCGCGGTAGGCGAACGGCCCGGCGAGCCGGCCGGTGTAGAGGCCGTCGACGGCCTCCAGCGGCGTGCCGAGGCCGCCGTCGAAGCCGAGGACGTGGGCGATCATCGCCGCGGTGTCCTGCGTCGCGGCCGTGACGATGAACACCGGCCGCCCCGCGTCCTGGTGCTGCCAGGCGATCTCGAGCATCTGCGGGTACAACCGCGGCAGCACGCCGGCCAGCACCTGCGGGCCGAGGCGCTGGAAGTCGAGCGCCCGCTTGCCGATGAGCATCTCGCCGACGCGCTGCATCACCTTGTCGGTGTTCTCGTCGGTCGAGCCGCGCAGCCGGAACTTCACGTTCTCCCAGGCGTCGAGCGCCAGGCGCCGCCGCGAGATCATCCCTGCTCTCGCGGCGGCGCGGGCCCAGAAGAACCCGGAGGAGCCGGACATGAGCGTCCGGTCCAGGTCGAAGAACGCGGCCGACACCCGCCCAGGGGGCGAGGTCGGCTGCGCGAGCTCGCCCAGGGGCTCGCTCGCGCGGCCGGCGCGACCTTCGTCGTCGCGGTTACCCGTTGCCATGAACGCGCAGGATGACGGCGTCGCCCTGACCGCCGCCGGAGCAGATCGCCGCCACGCCGAGGCCGCCGCCGCGCCGCCGCAGCTCGTGCACCAGGACGCCGAGAATGCGCGCGCCCGAGGCGCCGATCGGGTGGCCGAGCGCGACCGCGCCACCGTTGACGTTGACGCGGTCCTCCTCGATGCCCAGCTCGCGGATCGAGTGCAGGGTGACCGAGGCGAAGGCCTCGTTGATCTCCCAGAGGTCGATGTCGTTGGGCTGCAGGCCCGCGCGGTCGAGCGCCTTGCGCGCGGCGCCGGCCGGCGTCGTCGCGAGGTAGGCGAAGTCGTTGGCGAACTGCGCGTGGCCGACGATCTCGGCCAGCACCGTCTTGCCGTTGGCCTCGGCCCACTCGTCGGAGGCGACGACCAGCGCGCCGCCGCCGTCGTTGACACCCGGCGAGTTGCCGGCGGTGTGCGAGCCCTCCTTGCCGACCAGGCCCGGGAGCTTGGCCAGCGCCTCCAGCGTGGAGCCGCGGCGCGGGCCCTCGTCCACCTCGACGAGCGTGTCGCCCTTGCGACCCTTGATCGTGATCGGGACGATCTCGTCGGCCATGCGGCCGTCGTCGATGGCGGCCAGCGCCAGCTCGTGGCTGCGCAGCGCCCAGCGGTCGAGGTCGGGACGGGTCAGCTCGAGCTGATCGCCGATCTCGGTGGCCTCGTCGAACATCTGGCGGCCGCTGAAGGGGTTGGTGAGGCCGTCGTGGACCATCGAGTCCAGGGCCTTGGCGTCGCCCATCCGGTAGCCGAAGCGCGCCTGCGGGAGCAGGTACGGCGCGCCGGACATGGACTCCATGCCGCCGCCGACGCCGACCGTCACGTCGCCGGCGCGGATCGCCTGGTCGAGGATCACGGTCGCGCGCAGGCCCGAGGCGCAGACCTTGTTGATCGTCTCACTGGAGACGCCCTTCGGGATCCCGGCCTTGATCTGCGCCTGGCGCGAGGGCACCTGGCCCTGGCCGGCCTGGATGACCTGGCCCATGACGACGTGGTCGACCTGGTCGGGCGCGACGTCGGCGCGCTCCAGCGCCGCGGTGATCGCGGTCGCGCCGAGGTCGGTCGCGTCGACGGTGGACAGGCCGCCGCCGAGCTTCCCGATCGGGGTCCGCGCGGTGCCGAGGATGACGGTCTTGGGCATGAAGGGGTCTTGGTCTCTCTCGTCGGGTCAGGACAGCTGAGGGGGGAACGGTAACGAGTGAGTGGTCAGGGTGGGAACCGACCGGGAA
>DASYBY010000116.1:0-8429 GCA_036500525.1 Baekduia sp.
TTCATTCAAGCAGCGTGGACATGAAAGGATCGGTCTCCCTCACGTGCGGGCAGCCTGTATCGACATCGGCTCGAACACCACGCGGCTGCTCGTCGCCGAGCCGGACCCGGTGCTCCCGGGCGTCCTGGTCGAGGTGGCGGCGCATCGCGCGTTCGTCCGCCTGACCGCCGCCGAGCGCCGGGACGGCCTGCCGTCGGACAAGGTCCAGGCGATCGCGGAGGCCGTCGCCGAGCAGGCGCTCGCGGCCCGCGCCAACGGGGTCGTCGCCCTGCGCGTGGTGGCGACCGCGGCGCTGCGCGACGCGCCCGGCCGCGACGTGCTGCTCGCCCACCTGAGCGCGGCCGCGGGCGTCGCGGTCGAGGTGCTCAGCGGGGAGGAGGAGGCGCGGCTGGCCTTCGCGGGCGCCACCGCGCCGCTGGCCGGGAGCGCGCAGACGGTCGTCGTGGCCGACGTCGGCGGCGGCTCGACCGAGCTGGCCGCAGGCGCTCCGGGCGCGCCGCCGAGCTGGTGGGCCTCGCTGCCGATCGGGTCCGGCGCCCTCGCCGACGCGCACCTGCACGGCGACCCGCCGGGGGCGCGCGAGCTGGCCGCGGCCCGCGCCGAGGCGGCCGCCGCGATCGCGTCGGCGGGCTGCCCGCCGGCCGACGTCGCCTGGGCGGTCGGCGGCAGCGCGACCTCGCTGCGGCGCCTCTGCGGCGAGGAGCTGACGGCCGCAGCGCTGGACGATGCGCTCGCGCGCCTGGTCGCCCGCCCGGCCTTCGAGGCGGCGCTGCACCACGACTTGCACGTCGAGCGCGTGCGGCTCCTTCCGGCCGGGCTGGTGCTGCTCTCGGAGGTCGCGCGCGCGGCCGCGTGCCCGCTGCACGTGGGCTGCGGGGGCCTGCGCGAGGGCGTCGTGCTCGACCTGCTGGCCCAGGTGGGGTACACCTAGCCCACGACGCGATGGCCAAGGCACGCGACATCCCCGGTCTGAACGGCCACCTGAGCTTCCGCGAGGCGGCGCGGCTGGCCGTGTCGGTGCGGTCCGAGGAGCTGTTCGCGCACGCCGGCGGGGTGCTGGACACCGACGACGTCGAGCGCGTGCACGACATGCGCGTGGCGACGCGCCGGCTGCGCGCGGTGCTGGAGGTCTTCGAGGCGGCGTTCGAGCGCGACGAGCACCACGCGGTCCTCAAGGACGTCAAGGCGCTGGCCGACGCGCTGGGCGCGCGCCGCGACCCCGACGTGCAGCTGGAGGCGCTCGCCGCGCTGGCTGCCGCGATGCCGCAGGAGGATCACCCCGGGCTCGACCTGTTCGCCGAGCGCCTGCGGGCCGAGCAGGCGGAGGGCAACGAGACGCTGGCGGCCGCGCTGGCGAGGATGGCCGACGACGACCTGCAGGGCCGGCTGGAGGCGCTGGTGGCCGAGCCCGCCGAGTCGCGCCCCGAGGTCGAGCCGGAGCCCGAACCCGAGCCCAGCGAGCCCGCCGCATGAAGGCGCGCAAGGTCAAGCACCTCGATCCCGAGGGCCCGCTCGCCGACAATGTCGCGCGCATCGTCAGCGTGCGCCTCGACGAGTTGTGCGGGTTCATGCCCAAGGCGGGCGACCCCGGCGAGGTCAAGGCCCTGCACGACCTGCGGATCGCCGCCAAGCGCCTGCGCTACGTCCTGGAGCTCTTCGCGCCGTCGTTCGGCGCCTACGCCGCGACCGCCGCCAAGAAGGCCCGCAAGCTGCAGGACCTCGTCGGCGAGATCCACGACTGCGACGTCACGCTCCCGCGCGTCGAGGCGCTCATCGAGGAGCTGCGCGCTCAGGACGCCGCCGCGGTCCGCGACGCCGCCGGCGACGCCTCCGACCTCGACGCCGACCAGGCCGCCGGGGCGCCCCACCGCCGGGCGTTCCGCGGCCTGGAGTCCCTCGACGTCCACCTCCGCGCCCGGCGCGCGCTGCTCTTCGAGCGCTTCCTGGAGAGCTGGGGCGAGCTGGAGCGCCAGGGCTTCCGCGCCCGGCTGGAGTTCGCCCTCGGCGAGCGTCCCGGGGCCGGCAGTCCCGATGGCGACACGATCACATCGCGTTCACACGACGGTAACGGCGGAGCCCCCATCGACGACCTAGCGTCCGACGCGCCAGCATGACCGCGCCCGATCCCGCCCTCACCCAGGAGTCCATCCGCGCCGTCGAGGCGGTGGAGCCGTCGCCGGCGCCGCCGTCGGACCTCGACGCGCCCGAGCTCTACATCAACCGCGAGCTGTCCTGGATGGACTTCGACGACCGCGTGCTGCAGCTCGCCGAGGACCAGAGCCAGAAGCTGATCGAGCGCTGCAAGTTCGCCGCGATCTTCGGGTCCAACCTCGACGAGTTCTTCATGATCCGCGTGGCCGGCCTGCACGACCAGGTCGACGCCGGCATCACGACGCCCAAGGCCGACGGCCGCACCCCGTCGGAGGTCATCGACGCCATCCGCGAGAAGGTCCTCGCGATGGGCGACCGCCAGTGCCGCCTGCTCGCCGGCGAGCTGCGCCCCGCCCTGGCCGACGCCGGCATCAACCTCCTCGGCATCGACGAGGTCAGCCCCGAGGCGCGCCGCACGCTCGACCAGCGCTTCCGCCGCCAGATCTTCCCGGTGCTCACGCCGCTGGCCGTCGGCCTCGGCCGGCCGTTCCCCTACATCTCGAACCTGTCGCTGAGCCTCGCGGTCCTCGTCCGCGACCCGGTGTCGGGCCAGACGACCTTCGCCCGCGTCAAGGTCCCCAAGGAGATGCTGCCGCGGTTCGTGGCGCTCGACGGCGAGCCGACGACGTTCGTCCCGCTGGAGCAGCTGATCGCCGCCAACCTCCACACGCTCTTCCCGGGCATGGAGGTCGTCGACCAGGGCATCTTCCGCGTCACGCGCGACGCCGACTTCGAGATCAGCGACGAGGCCGACGACCTGATCCTCGCGGTCGAGGACGAGCTGCGCCGCCGGCGCTTCGGCGAGGTCGTGCGTGTCGAGGTCGAGACGCAGATGTCGCAGGCGCTGCGCGACGCGCTGACCGAGGCGCTGGAGGTCTCGGCGCGCCAGGTCTACGAGGTCGCCGACCTGCTCGACCTCACCGACCTTTGGCAGATCGTCAAGCTGCCGGGCTTCTCCGACCTGCGCGACACGCCGTGGTCGTCGGTGACCCAGCCGCGGCTGCGCGGCGAGGAGGGGCGCAAGGCGGACATCTTCGCCGCGATGCGCCAGGGCGACATCCTCGTCCACCACCCCTACGACTCGTTCACGACGTCGGTCGGCCGGTTCATCGACCAGGCGGCCGAGGACCCCGACGTGCTGGCGATCAAGCTCACGATCTACCGCACGTCCGACGACACGCCGCTGATCCCCGCGCTCATCCGCGCGACGGAGCGCGGCAAGCAGGCCGTGTGCCTGGTGGAGCTCAAGGCGCGCTTCGACGAGCGGGCCAACATCGAGTGGGCGCGCAAGCTGGAGGAGACGGGCGTCCACGTCGTCTACGGCCACCCGGCGCTCAAGACGCACGCCAAGTGCATCCTGGTCGTGCGCCGCGAGGGCGACGGCGTGCGCCACTACCTCCACGTCGGCACCGGCAACTACAACCCGACGACCGCGCGGCTGTACACCGACTTCGGCCTGTTCACGACCGACGAGCGCCTGGGCTCCGACGTCGCCGACATGTTCAACTTCCTCACGGGCTACGCGCGCCCGCGGCAGTACCGCAAGGCCTTGGTCGCGCCCGACCACCTGCGCGACGGGATCATCGAGGAGATCGAGAAGACCGTCGCGGCGCACCGCAACGGCGAGCCGGCGCGGATCCAGATGAAGATGAACTCGCTGGTCGACCGCGCCTGCATCAAGGCGCTGTACCGCGCCTCGCAGGAGGGCGTGCCGGTCGACCTGAACCTGCGCGGCATCTGCTGCCTGGTGCCGGGGATCGAGGGCGTCAGCGAGAACATCCGCGTGGTGTCGGTCGTCGGCCGGTTCCTGGAGCACTCGCGCGTCTATGCGTTCACGCGCGGTGAGGAGCAGCTCGTGCTCATCGGGTCGGCCGACCTGATGCCGCGCAACCTCGACACGCGCGTCGAGCTGGTCGCGCCGGTCGAGGACGAGGTGCTGCGCGACGATCTGCTCGACACGCTCGAGCGCGCCTTCGCCGACGACACGCACGCCTGGGAGCTGCAGTCCGACGGCGAGTGGAAGCGGCGCGTGCACGACGAGAGCAACCCCGAGCCGCGCGACCTCCAGCGCGAGCTGATGCTCGGCCACCAGGCCCGCGCCGCCGCCGAGCGCGACGCCGCCGCCGACTGAGGCGGGCTCTAGGCTCCAGGCGTGCTGTTGCTGGCCTTCCGCCGCCGGGTGCTCGCGCTGCTGGGTGCCGTGGTCGTCCTCGGCGTGGCCGCGGGCTGCGGTGGGTCGTCGTCGTCCGGCTCCGGCTCCGACGCCGCGACCGTCGCGGCCGCTCCGCCCGGCGGGCAGGTCGCCAACGGGCCGGTGCAGACGAAGGGCGACGACCTCGGCACCTCGACGCCCGAGATGGCCAACCGGCACCCGACGCACGCGATCGTCCCGGTGTTGATGTACCACGTGATCGCGCCGGCGCCCGCGGGCGCGAAGTACGCGGGGCTGTGGGTCGCGCCGGACGCGCTGCAGGAGCAGGTCGCCGCGCTGGGCACCGCCGGCTACACGGGCGTGACGCTCGACCAAGTGCTCGACGCCTGGGCCGGCCACGGCACGCTGCCCGAGCATCCGGTCGTCCTCAGCTTCGACGACGGCTACCTCAGCCAGGGCGTGGCCGCCGGCGACATCCTGCGGCGCGCCGGCTGGCCGGGCGTCCTGAACCTCGCCTGGCACAACCTCGGCACGCCCGGCGGGCTGACCGCCGGGCGCGTCAAGACGATGATCGGCGACCGCTGGGAGATCGACGCGCACTCGCTCACCCATCCCGACCTGACGACGCTCGACGCGGCGTCGCTGAAGCGCGAGGTCGCGGGGTCGCGCGCGAAGATCCGCGACACGTTCGGCGTCGCGGCCGACGCCTTCTGCTACCCGGCCGGCAAGTACGACCCGGCCGTCGAGGCCGCGGTGCGCGCCGCGGGCTACCGGGCGGCGACGACCGAGGTGCCGGGCGCGGCCCGCCCGGGCGGCGACCACTACGCGCTGCCGCGGATCCGGGTCGACGCCGGGGTCTCGGCGGCCTCGGTCTTGAGCAGCGTGCGGGCGGCGGTAGGGTCGGGGGCGTGAGCGAGATCGACCCGCCCGAGCGGCCCGAGCTGCTGGAGACGCCGCAGAGCCTCGACGAGCTCGTCGACGCCGCGCACATCCGCCTGCCGTCGCGCGGCAACCGCAAGCTGCAGCACCTCGTCGACGTGGTCAACGGCGACCAGCAGATCAAGGCCTGGTGGCACGCCGCGGGCGTCAACGCGCAGCGCCTGGGGATGTCGGACCACTCGTGGGTCCACATCCAGATCGTCACCAACATCGCGCTGCGGCTGTCGCGGCTGCTGTCCAAGCGCGGGGTCGCGCCGTCGGTCATCGCCGACTACGGCCTGACCGAGCGCGACGCGGAGGTCATCATCGCCGCGGCCGCGCTCTTCCACTGCGTCGGGATGTCGATCCACCGCCAGGACCACGAGCAGTTCTCGCTCTTCTTGACGGCCGACAAGCTGCCCAAGCTGCTGAAGCCGATCTACGACGAGCCGACGCGGTCGATCATCGTCGCCGAGGCGTCGCACGCGATCATCAGCCACCGCTCCAAGGGCGCGCCGTTCACGATCGAGGGCTCGATCGTCCGCGTCGCCGACGCGCTGGACATGGCCAAGGGCCGGTCGCGCGTGCCGTTCGAGCAGCTGCTGCCCAACATCCATTCGCTCTCGTCTTACGCGATCGACTCCGTCAAGATCTCACCCGGCCGCGAGAAGGCGGTGCGCGTGGAGATCGAGATGAACAACAGCGCCGGGATCTACCAGGTCGACGAGGGGCTCGGGACCAAGCTGCGCGGCACGCCGCTGGCCGAGCACCTCGAGGTCGTCGCCCGCATCGACGCCGAGCACGAGCAGCGGCTGGTGCCGGTCTTCCGCCTATGACCACGCCGCGCGAGCTGTTCGATCGCCTGCGCCGGCTGGTCGAGGCCGGAGACCTGGAGGGCCTCGTCGGGCTCTACCACGAGGACGCCGTGCTGCTGCGCTTCGACCGCACGGTGCGCGGCAAGGCGGCGCTGCGCGAGCACCTCGGCGCGTACCTGGCCGGGCGGCCGCGGTGGCGCGAGGTGCTGCAGGTCGCCGACGCCGAGGATCTCGTCAGCTACCAGCTGCTGGTCGAGCAGGGTGGGGACGAGGTCAAGGCCTACGGGATGATCGTCGTGCGCGGCGAGCGCATCGCGCGGCAGGTCGAGGGGCTCTTCCCCGCCGCCGGCGCCGCGGCGCGCAAGGGCGTGGTGCAGGTCGACCTGGAGCCCTACACGGCGTGGGCGACCCACTCGGTGCCCGACCCGCGGCGCGCCGGCCGCGAGGCGATCGGGCCGGTGCTGCTGGAGATCGTCCACGCCGAGGGGCCGGTGTTGGCCGATCGCGCCTACCGCATGTACTTGAAGGCCAGCGGCGGCAAGGCGCTGACCTCGATCGCGCGGGCGCCGCTGTCTGGCGCGGCCTTCCGGCTGCGCCAGGCGGGGGCGATCGAGTTCGACGACGGCTCCGAGGTGCTGCGGCCGGCGGGGACGGCCGAGGTGCGGGTCCGCGAGCTCGGCCCGCGCACGCTCGACGAGGTGCCACCCGAGGAGGTCGCCGAGCTGATGCGCCGCTTGCGCGCCGCGGGCGCGACCGAGCTGCCGCGCGCGGTGCTCGACACCTATGGGTTGGTCCGGATGACCGCGAAGGCCGAGGAGTACCTGGCCTACGCGGAGGAGCTGTCGGCCGAGGGCTGAGGGGCTAGGGGTCAGACCCCTTTTCGCAGTGGGTGTGCAAGAAGGGGTCTGACCCCTAGGCGGGTTGGAGGGAGGAGGCCCGCGCCGCGACGAAGGCCGCCGCGATGAGGCCGGCGGAGGCGGCGACGGCGAAGGCGGCGGGGGTGGAGGAGTCGGCGATCGCGCCGGCGAGGGCGGCGCCGATGGCGGCGCCTGCCGAGACGGCGGTGGTCGTCCAGGCGAAGGCCTCGGTGCTGGTTCCGGGCAGGGCGAGGCGGCCGGTCAGCGCGGAGGTCTGGCCGAAGAGCGGCGCGATGCCGAAGCCGGCGAGGACGAGGAGGGCGCCGAGGATCGCGGTGGAGGCCGACAGCGCGAGGACGGCGTGCGTCACGGCCAGCGCGAGCAACACGAGGACGAGGCCGCGCGCGCCCTCGGGTCCGCCGCGGCGCGCCGCCGCGACGCCGCCCAGCAGCGAGCCGATGCCCCACACGGCCAGCAGCGGCCCGGTCGCGCCGGGATGGTGCGCGCCGTTGCTGGCGGCCGCGATCGCGACCTCGACGCCGCCGACCAGCACGCCCACCAGCGCCATCACGACCGCGATCGTCTGGATCGCCGGGGCGCCGAGGGCGCTGCGCCGCCGCGCGCTCCCGTGCTCCACCGGCCGCCACGCGCGCGACGGTGGCTGCGCGGCGAAGGCCAGCGTCCCCACCGCCAGCAGTCCGCCCAGCGCGCCGACCGACACCCGCGTCGACGTCAGCGCCGCGAGCGTCAGGAAGCCGAGCGGCCCGGCGATGTAGGTCAGCTCCAGCGTCGCGGCCTCCAGCGAGAACGCCGAGGCCACCAGGCGCGGGTCGCCGCCCATCACGTCCGGCCACAGCGTCCGCAGGCACGCGCCCAGCGGCGGCTGGACCGCGCCGGCCACGGCCGCCAGCGCGACGAGCGCCAGGACCGGCGCGCCGCGGGGAAGGAGGGCGACGGCCAGCAGCGCGCCGCCGCAGGCGAGCCCGGACGCGACGAGCACGAGCGTCTGCCCGCGCCGATCGACGAGCCGCCCGAGGACGGGCGCGGCCAGCGCCGTCGTCAGCCCGTTGGCCGCGGCGACCGCGCCGGCCGCGGCGTACGAGCCCGTGATCGCGTGGCCGTGGACGACGAGCAGCACGCCGCATCCCGCGAGCGGAACGCGGGCCAGGATGTTCAGGGCCAGGAGCGGAAGGACCCCCGGGCGGCGCAGCAGGGCGGGCACGCCGCAGAGGGTCGAGCACCCGACTCGCCGCCGTCCACGGATTCGCGCTGAAGCGAATCGGCCGGTACCGTGGACCGCCGGTGATCCGCTACCGCTTCGGCCACGACGACCTGCTGCGCACGCGCTTCGCGATCTCGCCGCTGATGGAGCTGTCGGGCTCCGTGGAGGCCCTTCGCGACCCGCAGAAGTTCTCGATCCACGCGCCGTGGGCGACCTGGGCCGCGCCGCGGATAATCGGGGTCGAGTGGGACCTCCTCGACGCGG
The DNA here is from genome assembly GCA_036500525.1 of Baekduia sp. Lineage (GTDB taxonomy): Bacteria > Actinomycetota > Thermoleophilia > Solirubrobacterales > Solirubrobacteraceae > Baekduia. The sequence goes on from DASYBY010000116.1 coordinate 8,380, forward strand.
TGGTACCACGAGATTCTCGATCGTACCCGGATTTCGTGAGCCCACCGCCG
>DASYBY010000117.1:0-15254 GCA_036500525.1 Baekduia sp.
GAGTTGACCTCGCGGATCCGCTGCGGGTTGTTCTTGACGGTCTGGACTCCCTCGGGCGTGAGCGTGGAGAGCATGATGTACGTGGGCATGCGCTCCTTCTACCCGATCAGCGTGTTCGGCGATGCGAGACCCCTACCCTGAAAGGCCGAATGCGCCGCCTCGCCGCCGTCCTGCCCCTCGCTCTCCTGGCCGTCCCGGCCGCCGCCCATGGCGCCGCCGTGTCGACCGATCGCGCCTGTTACCTCGACACCCCGAGGACGACGGTGACGATCAAGGGCGACGGCTACACCCCCGCGCGCCCGTACGCGGTCTCGCTCGACAGCACCGCGCTGACCGGGGGCTCGGGGACCATCGACGGCGCCGGCACGATGCAGGGCGCGTTCAACCCGCCCGCGCTGGCCAAGGCGCAGAACGAGCGGATGTTCACGGTCGGCGTGACCTCCGACGCGCTCGCCGCGAGCACCACCTTCACCGTGACGCGCTTCAAGGCCAGCTTCTCGCCGTCGCAGGGCGATCCGGCCAAGCTGAAGGTGCGCTTCGCGGTCAGCGGCTTCGGCCTCGCCACGCCCGATCCCGACGTGTACGTGCACTACGTCGCGCCCGGCGGCAAGCTGAAGGAGACGGTCCGGCTCGGCAAGTCGCGCGGCCAGTGCGGCTCGATCAAGCGCACCGCCAAGCGCCGGCTCTTCCCGTTCGCCAACCCCCAGCACGGCAAGTGGCAGCTGCAGTTCGACACCCGCAAGACCTACACGCGCGGCAGCAAGTTCCTCTTCTACACCGTCGGCGTCAACGTGCACCAGGCCACGCCGAAGTCCTAAGTGGCCCTCTCGCTGCGCGGCGCCACCGTGACGCGGTGGTCGAAGGATCACGGGCGCGAGCTGCGCCTGCTCGACGGTGTCGACTGGGAGGTCGGCCCGGGCGAGCACTGGACCGTGCTCGGCCCCAACGGCGCGGGCAAGACGACGCTGATGCACCTGGCCGGGGCGATGGCGCAGCCGTCGGCCGGGCACGTCGAGGTGCTGGGCCACCGCCTGGGCGCGGTCGACGTGCGCGCGCTGCGCGAGCAGATCGGCTTCGTCGACGCCCGGCTGGCGCGCTCGCTGCGCGGCCACCAGACCGCGCTGCAGACGGTGCTCACCGGCGCGTTCAACACCATCATCCTGCAGCACCGCCGCCTACAGGACGGCCACGCCGAGCGCGCGCACGCGCTGCTGGCGCTGGTCGGTGCCTCGGACCTGGAGGGCCGGCGCTTCGAGGACTGCTCCCAGGGCGAGCGCCAGCGGATCATGCTGGCCCGCGCGCTGATGGCCGACCCCGACCTGCTGCTGCTCGACGAGCCCGCCGCGGGGCTGGACCTGCCAGGGCGTGAGGGGCTGGTCGGCGCGCTCGTGGCGCTCGCGCGCGACCGGCCGGAGCTGCCGACGGTGACGGTCACCCATCACCTGGAGGAGATCCCGCCGACCGGCACGCACGCGCTGCTGCTCGGCGGCGGCCGCGTGCTGGCCTCCGGCCCGATCGCCGACGTGCTCACCAGCGACGCGGTCTCCGCCTGCTTCGGCGTGCCCGTCGAGGTGAGCGCCCGCCGCGGCCGGTGGGCCGCGGCGGTGCTGCACTAGCTCCTACGCCGCGGCGGGCGTCCGCTCGCCGGCCGCCGGCACCTTGGCGAACGTCAGCTCGCCGTCGACGGCGTCGACCGCGACCGTGTCGCCCGCGCGGAACTCGCCCTCGAGGATCGCCAGCGCGAGCCGGTCGATCAGCCGCTTCTGGATCACGCGCTTGAGCGGGCGGGCGCCGTAGGTCGGGTCGTAGCCCAGGTCGCCGAGGAGCGTCCGCGCCTCCGGCGTGAGCTGCACCTCGATGCCGCGGTGGCTGACGCGCGTGAGCACGCGGTCGACCTGCAGCTCGACGATCGCGCCCAGCTCCTCGCGGTCCAGCGCGGCGAACTCGACGATGTCGTCCAGGCGGTTGATGAACTCGGGCTTGAAGTGCGCCTCGGCGCCGACCCTCCCGCCCGGGATGTTGGAGGTCATGATCAACACGGTGTTCTTGAAGTCGACCGTGCGGCCCTGGCCGTCGGTGAGCCGCCCGTCGTCGAGCACCTGGAGCAGGATGTTGAACACGTCGGGGTGGGCCTTCTCGATCTCGTCGAGCAACACCACCGTGTACGGCCGGCGGCGCACCGCCTCGGTCAGCTGGCCGCCCTCGTCGTAGCCGACGTAGCCGGGAGGCGCGCCGACCAAGCGGCTGACGGCGTGCTTCTCCATGTACTCCGACATGTCGATGCGCACCATCGCGTCGCCCGAGTCGAACATGAACTCCGCGAGCGCGCGCGCGAGCTCGGTCTTGCCGACGCCCGTCGGTCCCAAAAACAGGAACGAGCCGATCGGCCGGTCGGGGTCCTGCAGGCCGGCGCGCGAGCGGCGCAGCGCGTTGGAGACCGCGGCGACCGCCTCGTCCTGCCCGATGACGCGCAGGTGCAGGCGCTCCTCCATGTGGATGAGCTTCTCGACCTCGCCCTCCAGCAGCCGGCTGACGGGGATCTTGGTCCAGCGCGCGACGACCTCGGCGATGTCCTCCGCGTCGACGATCTCGCGCAGGAATCGGCCTCCGCCCGCCCGCCCCCCGCCGCCGTCGCCGTCGGTGCGCTCCTCGCTCTCGGCGAGCCGGCGCTGCAGCTCGGGGATCTCCCCGTGGCGCAGGCGCGCGGCCTGCTCGAGGTTGGCCTCGCGCTCGGCGCGCTCCAGCTCGCGCTCGGCCTGGTCGAGGCGCTCGCGGACGTCGTTGACGCCGCCGATGGCGTCCTTCTCGGCCTGCCACGCGGCGGTCATGCCGGCGGAGCGCTCCTTGAGGTCGGCCAGCTCGCGGTCGAGCTCGGCCAGGCGCTCGGCGGAGGCGTCGTCGGTCTCGTTGGCCAGCGAGGTCCGCTCGATCTCCAGCTGGAGGATGCGGCGGTCGACCTCGTCGATCTCGACGGGCTTGGAGTCGATCTCGATGCGCAGCGACGACGCGGCCTCGTCGATCAGGTCGATGGCCTTGTCGGGGAGGAAGCGGTCGGCGATGTAGCGGTCGCTCAGCGTCGCGGCGGCGATCAGCGCGGCGTCTTGGATGCGGACGTTGTGGTGGAGCTCGTAGCGCTCCTTGAGCCCGCGCAGGATCGCGATGGTGTCCTCGACCGACGGCTCGCCGACGAGCACCGGCTGGAAGCGGCGCTCCAGCGCGGCGTCCTTCTCGATGTGCTTGCGGTACTCGTCCAGCGTCGTCGCGCCGACGGCGCGCAGCTCGCCGCGGGCGAGCATCGGCTTGAGCAGGTTGGCGGCGTCGACCGCGCCCTCCGCGGCGCCCGCGCCGACGATCGTGTGCAGCTCATCCATGAAGAGGACGACGTTGCCACCGGCCTCCTTGATCTCGGCCAGCACGGCCTTCAGGCGCTCCTCGAACTCGCCGCGGTACTTCGAGCCGGCCAGCAGCGCGCCGATGTCGAGGCTGATGACGCGCCTGTCGCGCAGGGACTCGGGCACGTCGCCGTTGATGATGCGCTGGGCGAGGCCCTCGACGATCGCGGTCTTGCCGACGCCGGGCTCGCCGATCAACACGGGGTTGTTCTTCGTGCGGCGGCTGAGGACCTGGATGACGCGGCGGATCTCGTCGTCGCGGCCGATGACCGGGTCGAGCTCGCCGCGCTCGGCGCGCTCGGTGAGGTCGACGCCGAACTTCTCCAGCGCCTGGAGCTTGTCCTCGGGCGACTGGTCGGTGACGCGGTGGGCGCCACGGACCTCGTCGATCGCCTTGCGCAGCTGCTCCTTGGAGGCGCCGGCGCCGCGCAGCAGGTCACCGGCGCGGCCGCCGAAGCCGGCGAGGCTCAGCAGCACGTGCTCGGTCGAGATGTACTCGTCGCCCAGCTCGCGCATCTCGACCTCGGCGGCGCGCAGCACGCCGAGCAGCTCGGGCGAGGTCGCGGGCTCCTCGGCGGTGGCGAGCGTCGGCAGCTGGTCGAGCGCGGCGTCGACGTCGAGACGCAGCGCAGGCCCGGCGACGCCGAGCTTGCGCAGGACGCCCGGCACGACGGAGTCGTCCTGACCGAGCAGGATCGCCAACAGATGCTCGGGCACGACCTGCGCATGCTTGCGCGAGGCGGCGAGCGCGATGGCGGCCTGGAGGGCCTCCTGGGACTTGATGGTGAAGCGGTCGGCGTTCAAGGTGCTTGGATCTCCCGGCGTCGGCTAAATCTCAGTCGCTACGACTCAGATCTTAGCAGCGGTCAGCCGCGCGTCAACCGGCTGGGGCGCGGGTACGGCGAGGGTATGAGCGAGAACCCGAGCCACACGGGAGCACCGCACGACGAGGACGCCGAGGAGCCGCTGGGCCCGGCGACGCCGGACGACGAGACCGACCTCGGCGACACGCCCGAGGCCCACGACGAGATCGTCCCGCAGGACCTGCCCAAGGGCCATCCGGGCCGCCCGGAGGCGGAGCGCGAGGCGGCCGAGGGCGACGGCACCGTGCGCGGCAACACCTAGCCGTCGCGGCCGCGCGACTTCGCCGCGGCCACCCGCTCGATGAGCTCCTCGTCCTGGAGGTGCGCGGTCGCGCCGCCGACGCGCGGGGCCAGCGCGCCCGCGATGCGGCGGGCGAGATCGGCGCGGACGTCGTCGGTCAGCTGGATGCGGCGCTCGAGGAAGCCGCGGACCGCGGCGAGGTCGGCGGCGCTCACCGCGCTGACGTCGAGGATGTCGCCGGTCGTCCGCGTGGGCCGCACCGGCGAGAGGTCGCCGACGCCGGGCGGCAGGCCGAAGCCGTTGACGGTCATCGCCGGCCGCAGGGGCGCGGCGGCCGTGCTGACGCTCTCGGTCCGGCGCGGCTCGCGGACGACGATCGTCGAGGCGGCCAGATCTCCCAGCCGCTGGTTGCGGTCGGTGACGAGGATGAAGAACATCGCCGGCAGGTAGCTGAGCGGCAGGCCGTCGACGAGGCGAACGACGTTGCGGATCGCGCTGGAGACGAGATCGACGGGCCGGCCGTCGTCGCGCAGCACGCGCAGGCCGGTCCAGCGCTTGCCCGGCGTGCGCCCGTTGGCGAGGACCTCGAAGGCGACGTCGTAGCCGAAGTAGTCCAGGAACCAGAGGATGAACAGGAGCGCGGTGCCGTAGTCGCCGATCAGCAGGGCGACGATCGCGAGCGGGATCGCGATCAGGATCTTGAACGACAGATCGATGAGCGTCGCGGTGAAGCGCGAGCCGAGGCCGGCCAGGACGAGGTCGACCGGAAGGCCCTCGGGTGTGGCGATGCGGAGCCGGTCCTGGTAGTCCTCCATCCAGTGCGGCACGCTACCCGGATGCAACGGCGGTGACGCTCGACCGCTTCGAGCGCGAGCGCGCCGAGGGCTGGCGGCGGCTGGAGGCCGCGCTCGGCGACGCCCGCGGGCGGCCCGAGCGGCTCGGCTCCGCGGGCGTGCTGGAGCTCGGCGGGCTGTACCGGTCGGCCACGGCCGACCTCGCGCTCGCCCGGCGGCTGTTCCCCGGCGACCCGCTGACCGGCCGGCTGGAGGCGCTCGTCGCGCGGGCGCGGCAGACGGTCTACGCCGACGTCGGCACGCGCCGCTCGCCGAAGGCGTTCGTGACGGCCGGCTACTGGCGGCTGGTGCGCGAGCGGCGGGTCGCCCTGGCGGTGGCGGCGGCGCTGTTCGTCGGCGGCCTGCTGTTCGCGTTCGTCTGGGGGATCCTCGACCCGGACGCGGCCGCCGGGCTGGTGCCGGGCGCCTACATCGACGGCGCCGACCCGCCGCGCGGCGATCGCGGGCTGACGACGGGGCAGTCGGCCGCCTTCTCCAGTCAGATCTTCACCAACAACATCCAGGTCACGTTCCTGTCCTTCGGAGCGGGGCTGCTGTTCGCGGTCGGCGGCGGCCTGCTGCTGGCCTACAACGGGCTGATCATCGGCGCGGTCTTCGGCGTCGCGGCGGCCAACGGGAACCTCGACCAGGTGCTGCGGCTCGTCGTCGCGCACGGCGTCCTGGAGCTGTCGTGCATCGTGGTGGCGGGCGCCGCGGGGCTGCAGATGGGCTGGGCGCTGATCGACCCGGGACCGCACACGCGCCGGGCCGCACTGGCCGCCCAGGCCCGTCCGGCGATCGCGGTCGTCCTCGGCAGCGCGCCGTGGCTCGTGGTGGCGGGACTTGTTGAAGGCTATGTGTCGCCCGCGGGCTGGGGCGGGGCCGGGCCGTACGTGGTCGGGCTCGGGCTGGGCGCGTTGTACTGGGGGTTGGTCCTGGGGGCCGGGCGGCGGCGGGCGGCCGCTGCTCCCTAGAGCCGGCGGCGGGACTTCGCCTGGAGGTACGCCCGCACGCACGCGGCGGCGAGCGTGGCCGGCGGGGCCTCGACGACCTGCGCCCCGGCGCCCCGCACGCGGGCGGAGGCGCGGCTCCGGGCTTCGAGCAGGTCGGCGGCGGCCGCGGCGGTCAGCGCGGCATCGTCGGTCGCCGGCGGCGCAGTGGCGAGCGTTTCGAGGTCGGGATCCTGGGCCGAGGCGACGAGGACCGCGTGGCGGCGCGTGAGGACCGGGACGGCGTCGACCAGCGCGCGCGCCGCGGCCTCGTCGAGCAGGTCGGTGAGCACGACGACCAGCGCGCGCTTGCCGCCGCCGATCGTGCGGAACGCGAGCTCGTAGTCGGCGTCGCGGTCGCTGGGCTCCAGATCGAAGGTCGCCCGGACGACGGCGTTGCCGGTCGCACGGCCCGGGCGGACGTGGCGGCGCAGCACGTCGTCGAAGGCCAGCGCGCCGCAGCGGTCGCCCAGCTCGTCGGCGACGAGGGCGAGCGCGGCGGCGGCGTCCAGCGCCGCGTCGAGCCGCGTGCGGTCGCCGAGCGGCGCGGCCATCAGGCGGCCGGTGTCGATCACCACCATGATCTCCTGGTCCTGCTCGACGCGATGCTGGTTGCTCATCGGCCGGCCGGCGCGGGCGGTCGCGCGCCAGTTGACCTGGCGGACGTCGTCGTCGGGCAGGTACTCGCGGATGCGCTCGAACTCGGTGCCGAGCCCGATCGGCCCGCGGGTGCGCACGCCCGGGTCACGGAAGCGGCCCTCGCGGACGGCGAGCGCGAGCCGCCGGGCGTTGGGGAGGTCGGGGAAGACCGTCAGCTCCTGCTCGCCCGCCGCCCGGTGCTGCCACGCGCCGAGGCCGAGCGGCCCGCGGACGCGCAGCGCCACCGCGGGCAGCGTGTGCAGCCCGCGGCGGTGCGGGGTCAGCGTGGCGTGCAGCGCGCCGTCGGCCTCCTGGACGTCCAGCCCCAGGTCGGGCACGAGCGGCTGGCGGACGCGGACCCGGACGCGCGCCGCCGCGTCGCGCAGCACCACCGTCAGCGGGACCGGGACCCCGCGCGCCAGCACGAGCGGGAGCGTGCGGTCGGCCCGTGGCGGGCGCCGCGCCGCGAGCGCGTCGGCCACGACGAGGCCCGCGACGATCGCCACCGCTCCCACCGCGACCGCGCCCGGCACGACGAGCGCGGCGAGCGCCACGACGACGACGACGAGCGCGGTGCGGACGGTGAGGGTCACGGAGCGGTGCTCACCGCGGGACCGGCACGGCGGCGAGCGCGGCCTGCACGGCGTCGGCGGCGGTGAAGCGGTCGAGCTCGGCCTCCGGCGCCAGGACGAGGCGATGCGCGAGGACGGCGACGGCCATGCGGACGACGTCGTCGGGCGTGACGTAGTCGCGCCCCGCCAGCGCGGCCGAGGCGCGGCCGGCGGCGAGCAGGTGGACCGCGGCGCGCGGGCTCGCGCCGAGCGTGACGCCGGGCAGCTCGCGCGTGCGGCGGCAGATCGCGACCACGAAGCCCTCGACCTCGGCGGTCGCCCGCACGGCGTCGATCGCCTCGCGAGCGGTCCGGAGGTCCGCGGCGCCGGCGACGGCGCGGACGTCGTCCAGCGCCGCGGGCTGCAGCCCGCGGCGCGCGAGGCGCAGGAGCGCGACCTCGTCCGCCTCGCCCGGGTAGCCGATGTCGGCGCGGAAGAGGAAGCGGTCGAGCTGCGCCTCGGGCAGCGGGTAGGTCCCCTCGTACTCGACGGGGTTCTGCGTGGCCACGACCAGGAACGGCTCGGGCAGCGCGTGGCGCTCGCCGTCGACGGTCACCTGCCGCTCCTCCATCGCCTCCAGCAACGCGGCCTGGGTCTTGGGCGGCGTCCGGTTGATCTCGTCGGCCAGGACGACCGAGGCGAAGATCGGGCCGGGCCGGAAGACGAGGTCGCCGTCCCGCAGCGCGACCGTGCCGGTGACGTCGGACGGCAGCATGTCGGGGGTGAACTGCAGGCGGCGGAAGCTCGTGTCCAGTGCCGCGGCGAACGCGCGGGCCAGCAGCGTCTTGGCCGTGCCGGGCGGGCCTTCGAGCAGCACGTGCCCGCCGAGCGCCGCGGCGGCGAGCAGCAGTTCCAGCGCCTCGTCCTGGCCGACGACGGCGCGCCGGACCTCGGTCGCGACCCGCTCGTGCAGTCCGTTCATGGGTTCTCCGTGGTCGTGGTGGTGGTGTCCGTCGCCGCGCGGGCGCGCGCCGCGGTCAGCAGCTCGTCGCGATCGCGCGTGCGCGCCAGGGCGGCGGCCAGCGCCTCGACGTGCGCGCGCCGCGGCGGCGGCAGGTCGCGCGCCAGCGCCTCGGGCGGACCGAGGCGGCGCCCGCGCGCGACGAGGTAGGCGAGCGCGGCGAGGGCGAGCAGCAGCAGGCAGGTCTGCACGCGGCCGGGCAGCGCGCCGAGCCCGCGGGTCTCGTGGTAGCCGTGGACGGTCTCGACGAACGCGACGCGCTGTGCCGGGGCGCCAGCGAGGCCGACCGCGAAGGAGGCGTTGTCGCCGGTGGCCAGCTCGCGGTTGGTCAGCGGCTCCGCCGCGGGGACCAGCAGCGCGGCGCCGCGCCCGATGCGCCGACCGGCGGGGACGGTCCCGGGGCTCAGCGCGGCCACGCCGATCGCGCGCGCGGCCTCCGGGCCGACGAGGACGGCGTGGCCGCCACCGGCGAGGAAGGCGCGCAGCGCCCGGCGGTCGTCGGGCGGCAGGGGCATGCCGTCGACGAGCATCACGAGCTCGCCGCGCGCGGGCGCCCGCTCGTGGAGGGCGACGCGGATGCGCCGCACGTCGTGGCCGGCGCGGCCGAGGAGATCGGCGTAGGCCGCCAGCCCGCGCGGCGCGGTCGCATAGGTCGACGACGCCGGCCCGCTCGGCCGCGGCGCCGCGCGCCCGAGCACGACCGCGAGCACGACCACCGCCGCGATCGCGCCGAGCGCCGCCCAGGTCCGCGCCGTCATCGCCGCCGCGCCTCCCCCACGATCGCGGGCCAGGCCTCGCGGGCCTCGGCGGCGTCGCCGGCGTCGGCGGGACGGCCGCCGTAGGCGACCGCGTCGTGGGTGCGGGCGACGGTGTCGTAGCGCTCGGAGCCCAGCGCACGGCCGACTTCGCCGGAGGTCAGCGACGGCCGCAGCTCGATGGCGTCCGCGCGGTCCAGGCGCAGGAGGCCGGCGGAGAAGCGCAGGCGGATCGCCGTGTCTAGGTCGCCGGCGCGCTCGGCCTCGTCGGCGCGGCGCTCCAGCTCGTCGGGTCCGGCCGCGCGCGCCGCCGCGGCCGGCGCGCCGACCACCGCCTCGCCCCAGCCGCCCGAGCGCCGGCGCCGCCGCTCCACCGTCATCGCGATCGCCGCCACCCCGGCCGCACACACGGCGAGCAGGAACCACCCGCCGACCGCGCCGCCGGGCAGCGCGTCGATCAGGGACTCCAACCAGTCGCCGAGCGTGACGAACACGCCGTGCAGCGGCCCGTCGTGGTGGCGACCCTCGTGGAAGCGACCCTCGGCGACGATGTCGCGGGCCTGCACACGCGCCCGGGCGGCCAGCTCGTGCTGGGCCGTCCCGTCGCCTCCCGCCGCCCGTGCGGCGAGGTCGCGCAGGGCCGCGTCGGTCACTCGTCCGGCGTCGGCGGACGGCGGGGCTCAGGCGCCACTGGCGGCGTCCACCCCTCGGGCAGCCCGGACGGCCGCTCACCGGGCGGCGCGGTCGGGGCGCGCGGCGCCGGCCGCGGCGCGGGCGGCGCGACCGAGGTCGCCTCGTTGCCGAACGCGTCCCGCGCCCCCGCCGGCGCCCCGAAGCCGTACCCGCCGGCGACCACCGGTGCCGGGCCTTCGGCCGGCGCGCCGCCCATGCGCTCGGCCAGCACCGCCAGGTCGAAGCCCTCCTTGCGCACCCGGAGGTCGAAGTAGACGAGCGTCACGACCGCGGCGAGGAACGGCGTCGTGATCAGCGACACCAGGAAGTTGGCGAGGTGCTCGAGCACGAGCGCGCCGAACGAGGTGTCGTCGACCGCCGCCGTCGCGACGCCGAGCAGCAGGGCGCCGAGCACCGCCGTGACGACGCCGACCAGGATGTAGGCGACGGCCAGCCGGCCGAAGGTCGCCCACCAGCGGTCCTTGACCAGCGCGAACGAGCGCTTGAGCGCCCCGAGCCCGCCGTGGCCCTCGACCAGGAGGACCGGCACGGCGACCGACCACGCGATGAGCAGCCAGACCCCGGGCACGACGAAGAAGATGAACGCCGGGACCAGCAGCACGACGTAGAGGATCGTCAGCCACAGCGTCGGGAGCGCCCGGCGGGAGGCGAAGCGCAGCGAGTCGCCAGGCGTCGTCTCCCGGCCGAGGTAGCTGTCGGCGACCGCCCGGTAGCACGCGACCGTCCCGATGAGGTTGCCGACCAGGCCGAGGACCTGGATGACGAACTGACCGGTGAGGTACGCGCTCTCGTCGTCGTACGTGGTCGCGCTGCCGCTGCCCGTCAACCCCGAGCCGGCCTGGTAGACCTCGGTCGTCGACGAGATGATCAACATGTCGATCAGCTGGATCGGCAGCAGGACGACGACCATCACCGTCACCAGCGTGCGCCATCGGGCGCTCACGATCTTGATGCTCGCGTCGAGTGTTTCCCCGAGGTTCAGCGGTCGCACCGGTGCAACCTATCCAGCGGCGCGGCCGATCGTGCGGCCGACCGGCTACTGCGCCCCGCGCCCGTCCTCGCGCTCGATGCGGATCCGGCGCGGCCCGGAGGGTGCCGGCGGGGCCGGCGCGGGCGGCACGATCGGCTCCCGCGGCGCCACCGGCGGCGCGACCTCGTGCAGCGGCACGAGCGCCCGCGTGTGCTTGAGCGGCACCAGCTCGCCGCCGCGCAGCTCGCGCTTGACCGCGGCGATCTGGGTGTCCATCTCGATCTGCAGCTCCTCGGTGCGGCGCTCCAGCGCGTCGACCCGGCGCCGTGCCCGGTCGAGCTCCTGCTCCAGGCGCAGCACGTGCTCGACCCCGGCCAGGTTCAGCCCGAGGTCGTTGGTCATCTCCTGGATGCGGCGCAGGCGATCGACGTCCTCGTGCGAGTACAGCCGCGTGCCCTTCGGCGAGCGCTTGGGCTCGATCAGCCCGCGCTGCTCGTACATCCGCAGCGTCTGCGGATGCATCTCGGCCAGCTCGGCCGCCACCGAGATCATGAACACGCCGCGGTCGTGGGAGACCGTGACGCGCGTCGTCGTACGGGTGCGCCTCATGAGAACAACCTCGCTCGCGGATCGGCGTCCATCACCTCGGACAGCTTCTCCACCGCCTCGGACTGCTCCGCGCTGAGCGTCGCCGGCACGTCGATGACGAACCGGTAGTGCAGGTCGCCCTTGCCCTTGCCACCGAGCTTCGGCGGGCCCTCGCCGCGCAGGCGCTGGACCGTCCCGTGGTTGGTGCCGGGCGCGACGCGGAGCTTCTTGCGCCCGTTGAGCGTCGGCACCTCGACGTCGGCGCCGCGGATCGCCTCGGGGATCGTCAGCGGCACCTCGACCTCGAGGTTGTCGCCCTTGCGCTCGAAGATCGCCGACGGCGTGACGTGCGTGACGACGTACAGGTCGCCGGGCGGTCCGCCGTTGCGGCCCGCCTCGCCCTTGCCCGCCAGCCGCACGCGGCTGCCCTCGCGGACGCCCGCGGGGATGTTCACCTTGTAGTTCTTGACCGTCTTCTGCGCGCCCGCGCCCTGACAGGTCGGGCACGGGTCCTCGATGATCGCGCCCGATCCGTGGCAGCGCGAGCACGGCTGCGAGATCGAGAACAGGCCCTGGCCCTGGGACTCGATGCCGCGGCCCTGGCACTTCGGGCACACCTTGGGGGACGTGCCCGGCTTGGCGCCGGTGCCGCGGCAGGTCGGGCAGACCTGCGTCGTGGCGACGCTCAGCGGGATCTGCGCGCCCTGCATCGCCTGCTCGAAGCTGATCGCGACCGAGGACTCCAGGTCCTTGCCGCGCTCGGGCCGCGGCCCGCTCGCCGTGCCGCCGCCGGGACGCCCGCCCGCCCCGCCGCCGGCCTTGTCGCCGCCGAACAGGTTGGACAGGATGTCCTGGAAGCCGCCGAAGTCGGCCGCGGTGAAGCCGCCGCTGGGACCGCCGCCGGCGCCGGACTGGCCGCCACCGCCGAAGATCCCGCCGCGGTCGTACTGCTTGCGCTTGTCGACGTCGCCCAGGACGTCGTAGGCGGCCTGGACCTCCTTGAAGCGCTCCTCGGCCTTGGCGTCACCCGGGTTGTGGTCCGGGTGGTACTGCCGGACGAGCTTCCGGTGGGCCTTCTTGATGTCCTCCGCGGTGGCCTTCTTGTCGACCCCGAGGATCTTGTAGGGGTCGGGCGGGGTCACTGCGCCACCACGACCTTCGCCGCGCGGAGGACTTCCTCCCTGTAGCGATAGCCGGGCTGGTAGACCTGCACGATCGTGCCGGACGCGGCGCCCTCGACGGGCTGCTGCGCGACGGCCTCGTGCAGGTGCGGGTCGAACGCCTCGCCCTGGGGCGAGTACGGCTCGATGCCCACGCGCGTCAGCGCGCCCAGCAGCTCCTGCTGGACCAACCTGATGCCCTTGGTGAGGTGATGCTCGGCGTCGGTCTCCTCGGCCTCGGCCGCGGCGAGCGCCCGCTCGAGGTTGTCGAGCGAGGGCAGGATCTCGCGCACGAGGCGCGCGACGCCGCGGGCCTGGGCGGCCTCGACGTCACGCCGCGCGCGCTTGCGCACGTTCTCGGTCTCGGCCGCCGCGCGCAGGTACAGGTCCTTGAAGTCGGGCTCCTGGGGAGCCTCGACCGCGGCGTCCTGCGCCCGGGCCTCGGTGTCGTCCTCGACCTCGCCGTCGACCTCGACGGCGTCGCCCTCGACGGGCGCCGGAGTCTCCTCCGGCGCCCCCGCGTGCTGCCCGGCGACCGTCGTGTCGCGCTCCTCGGGCACCTACTTGCCCTCGTCCACGACCTCGGCGTCCACGACGTCCTCCTCCGCGGAGGACGAGGCGTCGCCGTTGGCCGACCCGTCGGGCGTGGCGTCGGCCGCGGCGGCGGCCTGCTGCTGCTGGGCCTTCTCGTACATGGCCTCGGAGACCTTGTGGAAGGCGGCCTGCAGGGCCTCGCCCTTGGCGTTGATCTCGGTCGGGTCCTCGCTGGTCAGCGACTCGCGCACGGCCTTGATGTTGGCCTCGATGTCCGTCTTGGACTCGGGGTCGACCTGGTCGCCCAGATCCTTGAGCTGACGCTCGGCCTGGTAGGCCGCGTTCTCGGCGTTGTTGCGCGCCTCGGCCAGCTCGCGGGCCTTCTTGTCGTCCTCGGCGTGCGCCTCGGCGTCGCCGACCATCGACTTGATCTCGGCGTCGCTCAACCCGGAGCCGGCCTTGATCTCGATCTTCTGCTCCTTGCCGGTGCCCAGGTCCTTCGCGGACACGGCGAGGATGCCGTTGGCGTCGATGTCGAAGGTGACCTCGACCTGCGGGATGCCGCGCGGGGCCGGCGGGATCCCCGTCAGCTGGAACTTGCCCAGCGACTTGTTGTAGTTGGCCATCTCGCGCTCGCCCTGGAGCACGTGGATCTCGACCGACGGCTGGTTGTCCTCGGCCGTCGAGAAGACCTCGCCCTTGCGGGTCGGGATGGTGGTGTTGCGCTCGATGAGCTTGGTCATCACGCCGCCCTTGGTCTCGATGCCGAGGGTGAGCGGGGTGACGTCGAGCAGCAGGACGTCCTTGACGTCGCCGCCCAGGACGCCGGCCTGGATGGCCGCGCCGACGGCGACGACCTCGTCCGGGTTGACGCCGCGGTGGGGCTCGGACCCCGTGAGGTCCTTGACCTTCTCCTGGACCGCGGGCATGCGGGTCATGCCGCCGACGAGGACGACGTGGTCGACCTTGGCGACGCCCTTGGCCTTCGCGTCGTCCAGCGCCTGGCGGACCGGCGCGACCACGCGGTCGAGCAGGTCGGCGGTCAGCTCGTTGAACTTCGCGCGGGTGATGCGCACGTCGAGGTGCTTCGGACCGGCCTGGTCGGCGGTGATGAAGGGCAGGTTGATCTGCGACTCCTGCGCCGTCGACAGCTCGATCTTGGCCTTCTCGGCGGCCTCGTAGAGGCGCTGGAGGGCCATCGGGTCCTGCGTGAGGTCGATCGCCTGGTCCTTCTTGAACTCGCCGGCGAGCCAGTCGACGATCGCCTTGTCCCAGTTGTCGCCGCCGAGGTGGTTGTCACCGGCGGTGGACTTGACCTCGAAGACGCCGTCGCCGATCTCCAGCACGGACACGTCGAACGTGCCGCCGCCGAGGTCGAACACCAGGATCTTCTGGTCGGCGTCCTTGTCGAGGCCGTAGGCGAGCGACGCGGCGGTCGGCTCGTTGATGATGCGCTTGACCTCGAGCCCGGCGATCTTGCCGGCGTCCTTCGTGGCCTGGCGCTGATCGTCGTTGAAGTAGGCGGGCACGGTGATGACCGCGCCGTCGACCGTCTCACCGAGGTAGGCCTCGGCGTCGGCCTTGAGCTTGGCGAGGATCATGGCGCTGATCTCGGGCGGGCTGAACTGCTTGCCGCCCGCGTCGATGCGCGCGTCGCCGTTGGGGCCGGAGACGACCTTGTACGGGACGATCGACTCCTCCTCCCGCACCTCGGCCTCCTTGCGGCCCATGAAGCGCTTGACGGAGAAGACGGTGTTCTGCGGGTTGGTCACGGCCTGGCGCTTGGCGACCGTGCCGACGAGGCGCTCGCCGCTCTGCGCGAAGGCGACGACCGACGGGGTGGTGCGACCGCCCTCGGCGTTCTCGATGACGGTCGGCTCGCCGCCCTCGAGGACGGCCATGCACGAGTTGGTCGTGCCGAGGTCGATGCCGATGGTCTTGCCCATGTGGTGTGGTCTCCCGTTCGTGTCTGCTCAGGTGCTGCGGTGAAAATCTCAGCGACAGTGTAGTAGATGTTTCACCGCG
>DASYBY010000118.1:0-30267 GCA_036500525.1 Baekduia sp.
TCGCGCAGCTCGGGATCGAGCCGGACCGACTCCACGCCGGCGGGCGCCGAGCCGAGCGCCGGTCGCCCACGCTTGCCGCGGCGCGCGAGCAGGGCGTCGACGTCGTAGCCACGCTCGGCCGCGTCGGCGAGGCGCTGGATCTCGGCGTCGGTGGGCCTGCGGGGAGACTTACTCATGGACGTAGCAGTCGTTCGTAGATCGAGCGCATGGGCATCGCGTGGATCGCCAGCTGGGTTCCGTCCGCGGTCGTCAGCACGACGATCTCGAGCATGTTGATGGCGCGGTCCGGGCCGAGGACGAGCCAGCGGTCCGGGTCTTCGCCGATGTCCTCGATGGCCAGCGCATGGTCGATGGCGTGAAGGATGTCCTCGTCGGCGACGCCGTGTTTGCGTGCCGACTTGTGCACCTCCACGACGAATATCGTAGTACGAAAAGGTGCGGATCTCAACGGCCGGTCAGACGGTCGCGCGCGCCGTTCAGCGCTTGCGGCAGAGGTGGTGCGGCTTGAACGAAGAGGTCGCCGTTGTGTAGGCGACGGCGGAGATCGCGGTGGAGTCGACGGGGATCCAGTCTGGGTGGATGCTCACGGCAGCGCTCGTACCAGCGGTGACTGGTAGACGGTGCGTACGACGTCGCCGGCGAGCCAGCCGGTCAGGCGCTGTGCTGCGGCGGCGAGCGGCTCGGCGGCGGCCGGCGGCAGGGAGTCGCCGGCGGGCACGATGACGATGGTCCCGTCGTCGTCCTGCGTCCAGCCGCCGACGATCCGGCCGTCCCACCAGGCGGTGGGGCCGCCGTTGCCGTTGCGGTCGAAGATGCGCTCCGCGTGGTCGCAGAGGTAGAACCCTCGCTCCTTCCAACCCATCGTCGTCGGGTCCAGCGCGGGGAGGAGGGCGGCCCAGCCCGCCGGCGCGGTGACCTCGTCGGTGTCGTCCGGATGCACCCACGCCGGCGTGCCGTCACCCAGCGTGACGGCGACCGCATCGACGTCGGCGAGCGCCCGGCGGACCGCGCCCTTGGTCGCGCCCAGCCACCAGACGACGTCGGCCTCGGTCCCCGGGCCGAAGCGCGCGAGCCAGCGAGCGACCAGCTCGGCGTAGCCTGCCTGCTCATCCAAGGCCGAAGGCGGCGCCCCCAGCCACTCCTCCGCATCCGTCCAGAACGGCCGCGACACCTTCCACCCGGCGTCATTCACACCCCGCACGACCCCGCCCCCCGCGGCGAGCGTCGACAACACCCGCGACGCGACCGGCACCTCGCCGCCGTACGACTTCCCCGGCGACATCGTCAGCCGCAGCTCCAGCGCGGGGAGCGCCGCGCGCAGCTGCGCGGTCGTCGCGGGCTGCGACCGCACCTCCGCCACGACCGCGGCGCACACCTCCCGCACCCACGCGACGCCATCATCGGCGAGCCCGTTGGCCTCGACCTCCTTCGCCAGCCGCGCGGCGAGCTGCGAGGCCACCCGCGCCGACGCGCTCCCCCGCACCGCCGGCAGCAGATCGCGCGGGAAGGCGAAGACCGTCCGCCGCATCGCCAGCTGCCGGACGACCGTGCGGTCCTCGTACAACGCGCGGTCGACGGCCTCGCGCGACGCCCCGCACCGCGCGAACGCGGACAGGTGCACGTTCGCCGGCTCCGTCGCGTGGAGGCACACGACCGCCGCGACCGCCTCCTCCACTGAGCCCACCGGCGCAGCCAACCCATGCCGCACCCCCAGCCTGGCCCGCCGCTCCTCGTCGCCGATCACGCGCATCCGGCGCATCCTGACGGACGCGCTACCCGCCCGCCTCCAGCCGCCCGAACCGCCCCCGGAAGTACGCCAGCGGCGTGCCGTCGGCCCGCGCGACGGCGTGGTCGACCTCCGCGAGGAACACGCGATGCGTTCCGCCCACGGTCTGCTTGATCACCCGGCACTCGAACGTCGCGAGCGCGCCGACCAGCAGCGGCACGCCGCCCGCGCCGCCGACCACCTCGACCGAGCGGAACTTGTCCCCGCCCTTGCGCCCGAACCGCAGCGCCAGCTCACCCTGGTCCTCGCCCAGCACGTTGACCGCGAACCGCCCCGCGCCGCAGATCGCTTCGCCGGTCTCCGAGGAGCGGTTGAGGCAGGTCACCACCATCGGTGGATCGAGCGACAGCGAGCTGAAGGCGCTCGCCGTCGTGCCGAACCGGCGACCATCGTGCACGGCGGTGACGACCGTCACGCCGCTGACGAAGTGGCCGACGATGGTGCGGAACTCCTCACCCGTCAACGTCGAGGACATCGACACGAACCTCCCATCCGTGTACGGTTTCACAGAATCCAATTCTGTATACCAGAAAGAGCCATGACTGACCACGAAACTCGCCAGCAGGTCGCGCTCGCCTCGCGCGTCCTCGGGGCCAACGGCCACGACGACCACGTGTGGGGGCACGTCTCGCTCCGCGACCCCGCCGGCCGCGGCGTCTGGATGAAGCGCTCGGGCCTCGGCTTCGAGGAGATCACCGCCGCCGACGTCCTGCTCGTCGGCTGGGAGGGCGAGGTGCTCGAGGGCGACGGCCCGCGCCATTCGGAGTGGCCGATCCACACAGAGATCCTCACCGCCCGGCCCGAGCTGGCCGCGGTCGTGCACTCCCACCCGCCGCACGGCATCGCCATCGGCGCCACGCAGGAGCCGCTGCGCCCGCTCTCCCACGCCGGCACGCTCTTCGTCCCGCCCGAGGTCCCGCGCTTCGACCTCACCGCCAACCTCATCGTCACCGCCGAGCTCGGCGGCGCGCTGGCCGACTCCCTCGGCACGGCGTCCGCGTGCTTCATGGTCAACCACGGCATCGTCACGGCCGGCCCGACGATCCAGGAGGCCGTCGTCCGCGCGATCCTCTTCGAGAAGGCCTGCCAGCAGCAGGTCCTGACCGCGCAGGTCGGCTCACCCGCGACCTGGCCCGACGACGAGGCGTCGCTGGCCAAGCGCGCCACCGTCTGGCCGCCGGCCCACCTGGAGCACCTGTGGAACTACCTCGTCCGCCGCCTCGAGGCGGAGGAGGCCGCGCGATGACCCTCACGCTGATCGCCCGCGGCGACCCGGGCTTCGAGCAGGCCCGCACCGAGGCCGTGTGGAACGGGCGTCGCCCCGACCGCCTCCCCGACCTCATCGCCCAGGCCACCGACGCCGAGGCCGTGGTCGCGGCCGTCGGGATCGCGAAGGCCCGTGGGCTGAAGATCTCGATCCGCTCCGGCGGCCACAACTTCGTCGGCGCCTCGGTCCGCGACGGCGGGATGCTGCTCGACGTGTCCGCCCTCGACGCCGTCGCGGTCGACCCGGACGCGCGGCGCGCCGTCGTCGGCCCGGGCTGCCAGGGCGAGACCCTCCTGCAGCACCTCCGCCCCCACGGCCTCGCCTTCGGCGTCGGGCACTGCCCCTCGGTCGCGGTCGGCGGCTTCCTGCTCGGCGGCGGCATGGGGTTCAACCCCGGCGCCTGGGGCTACGGCTGCATGTCGGTCGCGGGGATCGACGTCGTCACCGCCGACGGCGCCCTCCGCCACGCGAGCGCCGACCACGACCCCGACCTCTTCTGGGCGGCGCGCGGCGGCGGCCCCGGCTTCTTCGGCGTCGTGACCGCCTACCACCTCGACCTCCACCCCGACCCCGTCGCCCTGGCGAGCAGTACCTACATCTACCCGCTGGACGCCCTCGACGAGGTCGCGGCCTGGCTGGAGGGCAACGCGGACACCCTCGACCCGATCCTCGAGCCGATGATCTGGATCGGCAACCTGGAGGGTCACACGGTCGGCGCGCTCGACGACGACGCCGCACCCCACGGCGCCCACGGCGACGATCAGCGCGTCGTGATGCTCAACGCGGTGGCCTTCGCCACCTCGCGCCCCCAGGCCGAGCAGGCGCTCCAACCCCTCGACGCCTGCCCCGCCAACGCGCGCGCGCTCAGCCGCGACGTCGCCCGCGCCAGCACGTTCACCGACCTGTTCGACTTCCAGCGCGTCCTCTACCCGCCCGGTCTGCGCTACGCCGTCGACTGCCAGTGGACCGACACGCCCCCGGCGACGCAACCGCTCACCGCCCTCCGCGAGCACCTCGAGCAAGCACCCAGCGCCCGCACCCACGCCCTCTGGCAGATGCCCTTCGCCAACCACCACGGACCGCTCCCCGACATGGCCCTGACCCACCTCGGCCGCTTCTTCGTGTCCTTCTACACCGTGTGGGAGTCGCCCGACGACGACGCGCGCAACGAGCGCTGGCTGCGCGAGGCGACCGGCCTGCTGGATCCGATCTCGACCGGCCACTACGCCGGCGACGTCGACCTCCTCGCCAGTCCGACCCGCGCGCAGCGCACCCTCAGCGCGACCCACTGGGAGCGCTTCGGCGAGCTGCGCGCGCGCTTCGATCCCGACGGCCTCTTCCGCGAGCACCTCCGCCCATCGGCCTGACACAGCGTCAGACAGGAGCGCGCAGAAGCTGACGCCCGACAGCTGGTGGGGGCCGGAAGCGGCGGTGATAGTGGGCCACGTGAACGCCACCGCATCGCCGTCGTCGGCCTCCACGCTGCAGCGCTTCCCCGAGTGGCGGACCGTCATCTGGCCCGGCGGAGCGCGGGTCGCCGTGCAGGTCATCCTCGCCTTCGAGGCCTTCGAGGAGCACTCGCAGTTCACGACCGAGGCGGGTTCGGGGATCAACCCGTTCTCCCTGTCCTACGGCGAGTACGGCGCCCACGCCGGCGCCTGGCGCCTGCTCGCGCTGCTGGAGGACGAGGGCGTCGCGAGCAGCGTCGCGATCAACGGCAAGGCCGCCGAGCTCCACCCCAACATCGTCCGCGCCATGGCCGACCGCGGCCACGAGCTGGTCGGCCACGCCTGGGCCAACGACGTGGCCATGCCGGGCGGCGACGCCGAGCGCGCGATGGTCGAGCGCACCCTCGACGCCATCGAGGCCGCCGGCGGCGTCCGCCCGACCGGCTGGGTGAGCCCGGGCAAGATGGGCTCGCTCGACTCCGACGAGATCCTGCTCGACGCCGGCATCGTCTACTCCGGCGACGACGCCAGCGACGACCTCCCGTTCGTCCGTGACGTCGGCGCCCGCCGCCTCGCGGTCGTGCCCAGCGCCGACCTCGCCTCCAACGACCTCCTGCACTGGGTCCTCCGGGGCCAGCCGCCGAGCACGATCGTCGAGGGCTTCAAGGCGACCTTCGACGCCGTCTACGACGAGGCGCTCCAGGGCCGCCCGGGCATGGTCGGCATCGTCCTGCACTGCCACGGCGCCGGGCGCCCCACGCTCGTGCCCGCCGTCCGCGAGGCCATCAAGTACTGCAAGCGTCACGAGGGCGTCTGGTTCGCGCGCTCCGACGAGATCGCCGACGTCGCACTCCAGGGGGATCTGCGCCGATGAGCACCACCACCCTGATCGCCCCGACCTACCCGGGGTTCCCGCCCGGCGCCTGGCGCGACGTCAACGGCCTGCGCACCTGGTGGACCGAGGCCGGCAGCGGCCCGCCGGTCGTCCTGGTCTACGGCGGCAACTTCGGCTCACCCGCGTTCGGTGGGGGATGCTGCGCGATGTGCTGGGACGGCACGCTGCAGCGGCTCGCGGAGTCGCACCGGGTCATCACCTACGACCGGCCCGGCAACGGCTACACCGACGCGCCGCAGCGCGACGCGGACTACACGATGGAGTTCGTGATCGACCACCTGATCGCGTTCCTCGAGTCGCTCGACGTCGGCCCCGTCCACCTCGTCGGCCACTCGCGCGGCGGCTTCATCGTCACGCGTACCGCGCTGCGCCGTCAGGACCTCATCCAGTCGCTGACGATCATCACCTCCGGGACGCTCGGCCCGGGCGTCGGCATGAACGCCGTCGCGCTGGCCGGCAACCCGCACTCCCCGTTCAGCCTCGAGGGCATGAAGTGGGGGTACAAGAAGTACAGCTATGACACGACCCACGTGACCGACGCGTGGGTCCAGCCCTTCGTCGACCACATGGAGGCCGAGCCGTACCTCAAGATGATGGTCAAGATCACCGCCGGCCGCCTGATCGAGCGCTTCTTCATCCCCGAGCTGGCGCGCGACAAGCGCGAGACGCTGCAGTGGCTGCGCGAGGGCCGGCTGCAGCGGCCGATCCAGATCGTCTGGTCGCTCACCGACGCCACAGTGCCCGCGCAGCTCGGCTACGACTTGTACGACATCGTCGCGCGGCACGAGACGCGGGTGACGCTCAGCATGATCGACAAGTCGGGGCACTTCCCCTACCGGGAGCACCCCCAGTGGTTCGACGACACCTTGACCACCTTCGTCGCGGAGGTCGAAGCCGATGTCTGATCCCGTCACCGAGACGACCGTCGAGCTGCAGGGCCGCACCGTGCGTCACCTGTCGGCCGGCCACGGGCCGCGGCTGCTGCTCGCGCTGCACACCGGCGCGCCCGGCCGCTCGCCGTTCGCGGGGTCGTCCGACCTCTTCGCCGACCTCATCGGCCGCCTCGACCTCGACGGCCTGCGCGTGCTGGCCCCCGACCTGCCCGGGGCCGGCGGCACCGACCTCACCGGCCCCGCCGACCTGACGACGGCCGGGATCGTCGCCTTCGCGCAGGCGCTCATCGCCGCCGAGCAGCAGGACATCACCGAGCTCCACGTCCTCGGCCACGGCGACGCCTCGCTCGCCGCGTTGCAGCTCACCCGCGAGGGCGCCGGCGACCACGCCGTCGCCTCGTGCTTCCTCATCGCCCCCAACGCCGCGGCGCCCATCGGCGACAGCATCCAGAACGTCTCGCTGCTGCACCCGCCGCCGCCGCGCTGGAGCCGGCGCTCGCAGCGCTGGGCCGTCGACCGCCTCACCTACGTCCCCGACCGCTTCCCGGCTGCGCTCCTCGACCGGCTGGTCGCCAACGCCGAGCGCGCCCCGCACGCCGCGGCCACCGCGCTCCTCGCCGACCCCGTGAAGGCCGCGGCGCTCCTCGGCGCGCAGATCGACGCGCAGGACGCCTTCTACGCCCACTGCCGCGACGTCGGCTACGCCCAGCCGGTCACGGTCTTCTGGGGCGCGGGCGATCCGACCGCCACCGTCACCCGCGGCACGGTCCTCGCATCGATCCTCGCCGGCGGCCCCGCGGAGCTCGACTTCCAGCTCGTCAACCAGTGCGGGCACTTCGCCCAGTTCGATCGCCCGGCCCAGCTGGCCGGCGTCCTGCAGACGGCGCTGCACCGCGCCGCCGGCCACCTGATCCCCACGACGTAAGGAGCTCCCATGGAAGTCCTGTGGACACTCGGGGGCGGCTACGACGGTCGCTACCCGTGGGACCCCGCCCATCGCTACCGGCCCGACATCCGCCGGCTGCAGGAGCTGGCCGGCGCGCTGGATCGCCTGCCGTTCTCCGGCGCCCTGCTGGCCATCGGCGTGCCGGGCACCTACGACCCGTGGACGGTCGCGGCGTCGGTGGCGCCGCTGACCGAGCGGATGCGCTGGCTGATCGCCGTCTACCCGGGCATCGTCACGCCGACCCAGTTGGCCCTCATGTCGCTCTCGCTCGACCACCTCAGCGGCGGCCGGGTGATGCTCAACGTCGTCGGCAGCAACCCGGTGACCATGGCCGCGCACGGCCTGCACCTCGACAAGGCCGACCGCTACGAGATGTTGGAGGACTACTGGAACGCCTTCCGCGCGCTCTACGCCGGGGAGCCCGTGCCCGAGAGCCGGTTCTTCCCGATCGAGAACCCGTCGTCGTTCCTCGGCCTCGAACCCGTGCAGGATCCGCACCCGCCGCTGTGGGGCGCGTCGGGCTCGCCCGAGGGCCTCGGCCGCGTGCTGTCGCTCGTCGACACCTACCTCGCCCACGCGGGCACGCCGCAGGAGCTGGCGCAGCGCACCGACGCCGCGCGGCGCATGGCGCACGACCTCGGCCGGCCCGTGCCGTCGTTCGGCGTGTCGTTCGGGATCCTCGTGCGTGAGACCGAGGAGGAGGCGTGGGCCGAGGCCGAGCGCAAGCTCGCGCACATCACGCCGCAGGAGATCGCCGCCTCGCGCGGGTTCCAGGCGGCGCTGGCCGCCGGCCGCGACAACGCCGACGAGCGCGAGCGCCGCGCCATGGACGCGATCGACGGAGGCGAGCGCCCGCAGGCCCGCGACCTGGAGTTCTACCCCAACATGTGGACCGGCCCGATCGAGCGCGCCGGCATCGACGTCATGCGCCAGCTCCCGCTGCCCGGCACGATGCTCATCGGCAGCGCCGAGCAGGTCGCCGCCCGGATCCGCGAGATCCAGCAGCTCGCCGGGATCGAGCGGCTCATCCTCTGGGCGCCGCCGTCGATCGAGGAGGCCTACCGCGTCGCCGAGCTGGTCCTCCCGCTCCTGGACCTCGACCCGCAGCTTGCGCCCGCCGTCGCGCCGATCGCCCTCACGGCGCCGGCGGTCGCACGATGAGCGCCGGCCGCCTGGCCGGCAAGGTCGCCTTCATCTCGGGGACCGCGGGCGGCCAGGGCCGGGCCGCGGCGCTGCTGTTCGCCCGCGAGGGCGCGGCCGTCTTCGGCTGCGACCTCAACGCCGAGGGCGACGCCGAGACCGTCGCGCTGGTGACCGAGCAGGGCGGCGAGATGGCCTCGCTGCACCCGCTCGACCTCACCGCCGAGGACGGCCCGCAGTGCTGGATCGCCGCCGGGATCGAACGTTTCGGGCGCATCGACATCTTGTACAACAACGCGTCGACCACCATCATGCGGCGCATCGAGGACGACGACGCCTGGTCCTCGTGGCAGTACACGATCCGCGGCGAGCTGGACCTCGTCTTCGCCACGATCCTCGCCGCGTGGCCGCACCTCATGGCCCAGGAGGACGGCGCGAGCATCGTCAACACGTCGTCGACCGCCGCCCTGCGCGGCCTGCCGCTGCCGATCACCGGCGGCGGCTCGTGCGCGGCGCACAGCGCGGCCAAGGCCGGCGTCCTGGCCGTCACGCGCCAGGCGGCCGCCGAGGGCGCGCCGCACCGCATCCGCTGCAACGCGATCCTGCCCGGGCTGATCGAGGCGCCGGTCACCGCGAGCATCTTCGCGCCGCCGGGCGCCCGCGAGCGCATCGCCGCCACCGTCCCGCTGCGCCGCATCGGCCAGCCGCAGGACGTCGCGCACGCCGCCCTCTTCTTCGCATCGGACGAGTCCTCGTGGGTCACCGGCCAGACGCTCGTCGTCGACGGCGGCACCGTGGCGATCGTCGAGAACCGCTGAACCCCAAAGGCAGGAACGATGGCTGACCGAACACAGGGCCGCGCGGGCGCGGCGTCGGTCCGGCGCGCCGTGCGCTGGCCGCAGGACGAGACGATCGCGATGACGATCGGCGTCGCGCTGGAGGCGTTCGACCTGCACTCGCAGGTGCGCACGGAGGGCAAGGTGGGGGAGTTGGACCTGTTCTCCTTGTCCTACGCCGAGTACGGCCGGCGCGTCGGCGTCTGGCGACTGCTGGAGGTCCTCGCCGAGGAGGAGGTCAGGGCCTCGTTCTCGATCAGCGGCCGCCTGGCCGCCGAGCACCCGGAGACTGTGCGCGCCGTCGCCGACGCCGGGCACGACCTCGTCGCCCACGGCTGGGTCAACGACCGGTTGATGGCGACCGCCTCCGAGGAGGAGGAGCGCACGATGATCCGCGACACCATCGCGGCCATCGAGGCGGCCGGCGGGCGGCGCCCGACCGGCTGGGCCAGCCCGGGCAACATGTCCTCGGCGCGCACGCTCGGGCTGCTGCTCGACGAGGGGATCACCTGGACGGGCGACGACGCCAGCGACGACGTGCCGTTCGTCGAGGAGGTCGCGGGGCGCACGATGGCCGTGCTGCCCAAGGCCAACATGGATGCCAACGACATCCTGCAGTGGATCCTCCCCAAGAACGCGCCGAGCGTCTTCGGCGAGAGCTTCTTCGCGATGTTCGACACGCTCTACGCCGAGGGCGTCCGCGGCCGCCCCGCCTGGGCCGACATGGTCCTGCACTGCCACATGGCCGGCCGCCCGGCCTTCATCCCCACCCTGCGGTCGGTGCTGCGCCACGTGCGCGACCACGACCGCGTGTGGTGGACCACCAAGAGCGAGCTGGCCGCCTGGGCCCTCGAACAGGAGATGACGCGATGAGCGCCCCCGTGCGCGAGACCGCCCCGCTGCCGCGCTACCCCGGCCTGCCGGATCCGCGCACCATCGAGGTCAACGGGTTGGACACGTGGTACGCCGAGCAGGGCGCGGGCATCCCCGTCGTCTTCGTCTACGGCGGCAACTTCGGGAGCCCCGAGTCGGCGCCCGGCGCCTACGCCTGGGACCTCGCCGTCGACGGGCTCTCCCGGCGCTTCCGGACCATCGTGTATGACAAGCCCGCCCAGGGCTTCACGGCCGCGCCCGTCAAGGACGAGGACTACACGATGGAGACGGTCGTCGAGCACCTGATCGGCTTCATCGAGGCGCTCGGGCTGCCGCCCGTCCACCTCGTCGGGCACTCGCGCGGCGGCTACGTCGTGACGCGGGCGACGCTGCTGCGCCAGGACCTCGTGCGGTCGCTGACGATCGTCAACTCCGGGACGCTGAGCCCGGGGATCGGCACCAACGAGGTGATCCTCGCCCGGCCGCCGCACCCGCCGTACTCGCGCGAGAGCATCCGCTGGGTCTACGAGCAGTACTGCCACGACCGCACCGCGGTGACCGACGCCTGGGTCGAGCAGTCCTACGAGATCCTCACCCGGCCGGAGTACCGCCAGTCGGTCGAGCGCATCCAGCGCAACCTGCTGCTGCCGACCCAGTTCCTGCCGGGGCTGGCGCGCGACAAGCGCGAGACACTGCAGTGGCTGAGCGACGGCCGGCTGCAGCGTCCGTGCCAGATCGTGTGGGGGCGCGACGACCGGACCGCGCACCCCGACCGCGGGCACGAGCTGTTTCGCACCGTGTCGGCCAACGAGCGCCGGACCGTGCTCAACATCGTCGACAAGTCAGGGCACTTCCCTTATCGGGAGCACCCGTTGTGGTTCAACGACACCGTCGGGGCGTTCATCGAGGAGGCGGGCTATGACCGGAGTTGATGTGGTTGAGCGGACCGTGGAGGTCGACGGACGGCCGGTGCGGATCCTGGAGCGCGGGAGCGGGACGGTCGCGACCGTGCTGCTGCACGGCGGCATGGCGGGGCACGGGCCGTGGCAGGGCGCCGCGGACCTGTGGCGGCCGCTGATGGAGGCGATGGCCCCGCGCGGGCGCGTGATCGCCATCGACCTGCCGGGCTGCGGCGGCTCGCCGATCGCCGACGCCGCCGAGTTGACGATCGCCGGCGCGACCGAGCGCGTGGGGGCGACCCTGCGCGCGCTCGGCATCGAGGTCGCGGTGCCCGTCGGCCACGGCGAGGCGTCGCTGGTGGCGCTGCTGCTGGCCCGCCGGCCGCCGGAGGGCCTGAGCGTCGGCGGTGTGACCGTCATCGCCGCCACCGGCGCCGCGCCGACCAGCGACGGCGTCAGCCCCGTCGTCCTGCTCAACCCGCCGAGCGCCCAGGGCGCCGCGGCGCGCACGCGCTGGGAGCTCGACCGCCTGTCCTCGTCGGCCGCGCACGTCACCGACGACATCGTCGCCGCGCTCGCGCGCCACGCCGACGGCGCCGCCCGCGCGTCGGCGGCCGAGGCGCTGTCGCACCCGGAGGCGGCGATCCGCCTCACCACCGACCTGCTCGGAGCCAAGATGGACTTCTTCGCCCACTGCCGCGACACCGGCTACGACCTGCCGATCTCGATCCTCTGGGGATCGCACGATCCGCTGCTGACCGTCGCCCACGGCGACGGCCTGTTCGCGCTGCTGTCGACGACCAGCGAGGAGTTGGACTTCAACGTGCTCGGCCGCACCGGCCACCTGCCGTTCCGCGAGGATCCCCGCGCGGTCCTGCGCATCCTCGAGCCGTTCGCGACCCGCAGCACCCGCCGGTGGGAGGTGGCCCGATGAGCGCGCCGCGCCGGTACGTCGCCCTGGAGGAGCACTGCCTCACGCCGTCGATGGCGGCGGCCCACGACAAGCTCGCGGCCGAGCACGGCCAGTTCCAGTCGACGGTCTTCACCGAGCGGCTGCTGGACATCGACACGATCCGGCTCGCCGCGATGGACGCGGCCGGGGTCGACGTGCAGGTGCTCTCGCACCACTCGCCCGGCGCGCAGCTCGACGACCCCGCGGCGGCGCTGGCCGCCGCGCGCGCCGGCAACGACGAGATGGCCGCGGCCATCGCCCGCCACCCCACGCGCTTCGCGGGCTTCGCCACGCTGCCCACCGCCGACCCGGCGGCGAGCGCGGCCGAGCTGCGCCGCTGCGTCGAGGAGCACGGCTTCGTCGGGGCGATGATCCATGGCCAGACCGGCGGCGGCTTCATCGACGGCCGGGCGTTCGACCCGGTCTTCGCCGCCGCGGTCGACCTCGACGTCCCGCTCTACCTGCACCCGACCGAGCCGACCGACATCCTCAAGGACGCGTACTACCGCAACCTCGACGTGGCCGGCGACGACGTCGAGGCGCTGCAGCACATGTTCGCGACCGCGGGCTGGGGCTGGCACGTCGAGACCGGCACGCACGCGCTGCGGATGATCCTCGGCGGCGTCTTCGACCGGCACCCGAAGCTCCAGGTGATCCTCGGGCACTGGGGCGAGTTGATCCCCTTCTACCTGGGGCGGATCGACCAGCGGCTGACGCGGCTGGCGAGCCACCTCAAGCATCCGCCGACCGAGTACTTCGCCAACAACTTCCACATCACGCCCGGCGGCATGGAGACGCTCCCGCCGCTGCTGCTGACGATCTCGGCGGTGGGGATCGACCGGATCATGTACTCGGCCGACTACCCGTTCGGCGCCGACACGCTCGGCCGCGCCTACATCGACGACGCACCGATCAGCGACCACGACAAGGCCCGGATCGCGCATCTCAACGCGGAGCGGCTGCTGCGCCTGCCGTGATGCGCCCTTGCGCCGCGCGGCAGGCCGCGATAACGTCGCAGAATATGATTCTGCTCCACAGAATCGCGAGCGAGCGATGAAGCTCGACCTCGACGGCGCCGCCGCGCTGGTGACCGCGGCGGGCGCCGGGATCGGCCTCGCGGTCGCCCGGGCGCTCGCCGCCGAGGGCGCCCGCGTCTGGGCGGCCGACCGCGACACCGCGGCGCTGCGCGGACTGGCCGGCGTCACGCCGCTGAAGGTCGACCTGCTCGCCGCCGACGCGGGGGCGAGCACGGTCGGGCCGGTGGTCGAGGCGGCCGGCCGGATCGACATCCTGGTCAACTGCCTTGGCGGCCCCGGGGGCGCCGGCGGCTTCCTCGACCGCGACGACGCGGCGTGGAACGCCACGCTGGAGCGCAACCTCCTGGCCACGCTGCGCATCACCCGCGCCGCGATCCCGCCGATGCAGGAGCACGGCCGCGGCGCGATCGTCAACGTCGCCTCCGACCTCGCGCGCCAGCCCGACCCGCGCTTCGTCGACTACGCCGCCGCGAAGGCGGCGTTGCTCAGCGTCACCAAGAGCCTGTCGATCGAGCTCGGCCCGGAGATCCGCGTCAACGCGGTCTCGCCCGGGCCGACGCGGACCCCCGGCCTGGTCGCCGACTTCGGCGGCGACGAGGCGGCGATCGACCACTACGTGCAGGTCCGGCGCGCGATGCCCGCCGGCCGCCTCGGCACGCCCGAGGAGGTCGCGGCCGTCGTCGTCTTCCTGGCCTCCGGCGCCGCCGCGCAGGTCACCGGATCCGAGTTCTGCGTCGATGGCGGCGCGAGGAGGCAGTCATGACCGAGCCCGTGCCCCAGCCCCCGTACCGCGACTGGCCGATCGTCGATCGTCCGCCGCTGCGCTACCCCGACGGCAAGTCCATGGCCTTCTACATCGCCATGAACATCGAGCACTTCCACCCCGGGGTGCGCGCGACCAGCCGCGCGGCGGTGAGCGCGGCGCTCCCGGTCGACCCGCTCAACCACGGCTGGCGCGACTACGGCACGCGGGTCGGGATCTGGCGGCTGATCGAGCTGCTCGACCGGCTCAACCTCAAGTCCTCCGTGATGCTCAACGCCGACGCCGCGACCGCCTATCCGCGGATCGTCGAGGCCGGGCGGGAGCGCGGCTGGGCGTGGGTCGCCCACGGCGCCACGAACTCGCAGCTGTGGACGCACGAGGACCCCGACGTCGAGCGCGCCGCCCTGCGCGACGTCGTCGAGCGCATCGAGCACGCGACCGGCCAACGGCCGTGCGGCTGGCTCGGCCCGGCGCTGACCGAGACCGCCCACACGCTGCCGCTGCTGGCCGAGCTGGGGTTGACGTACTCCTTGGGGTGGGGCACCGCCGACGACCAGCCCTTCCCGCTGGCGGTGCCCGGCGCGCGGATGCTCGCCGTGCCGTACTCGATCGAGGTCAACGACATCCCGGTCTTTCTCGACCAGAGCACGACGGCCGATCAGTTCGCCACGATGATCGTTGACCACTTCAACGTCCTGCACGCCGAGGCGCAGCGGCACCCCGGCGCGGTCTTCGGCCTGTCGCTGCACCCGTTCCTGGTCGGCCAGCCGTTCCGCATCGGCGCGCTGGAGCGCGCGCTGCGCCACGTCTGCGACCACGACGACGTCTGGTTCTGCACCAGCGACGACATCGCCGAGTGGTACCTGGCCAACGCCTACGACGAGGCCGTCCGCGCGCTGGGCGCGTGACGACGGTGTGTCACCTCCCGTGCCGCGAGAAGGTACATCCGACAGCTTGGCGGCCCGCCGTGCGCCTCGGATACTCACGCTTCGTCGAGGTCACCCCGCGCGGCCATCTGGCTCCGCGCGGCGCCTCCTGAACATCGCGGAGGCAGTGGAGCCGATGTCCGATCCTGTGCGAGCCCCTGCTCGCCCCGGCGGTCGCGTCGCGGTTGTCACCGGTGCGGCCGGCGGCCTGGGCGCGAGCTTCGCCGCGCGCCTGGCGCGGGACGGCGCCGACGTGGTGCTGGTCGACCTGGAGCCGTGCACCACCGCCGCCGAGCAGCTCGCCGAGCGTCACGGCGTCCGCACGCTGGCGCTGACCGCCGACATCGCCGACGAGGCCGCGGTCGCCGCGCTGGCGACCGAGGTCGGCGAGCGCCTCGGCGGCTGCGACATCCTCATCAACAACGCGGGCACCAGCCGGACCGAGCCGTTCGAGGACATCACGCTCGCGTCGTGGCGCTCCATCATGGCGGTCAACCTCGAAGGCCCGTTCCTGATGTCGCGCGCGCTGGTGGGCGGAATGCGCGCCAACGGCTGGGGTCGCATCGTCAACATCGCGTCCAACACCTTCGGCATGGGCCTGCCCACCGGCTTCGCGCACTACATCGCGAGCAAGGGCGGCCTGATCGGCCTCACGCGCGCCCTCGCCGGCGAGCTCGGCGGCGACGGCATCACCGTCAACGCGATCTCGCCGGGCCTCACGCGCACGCCGAGCACATCGCGCAAGATGGCTCAGCAGTTCGCGCTCGACCGCGCCAAGCAGGCGATCCCGCGCACGGGGGAGCCCGAGGACCTGGTCGGCGCGCTGGCCTTCCTCGTCTCCGACGACGCGGGGTTCGTGACGGGCCAGACGTTCAACGTGGACGGCGGGCTGGTGCGCAGCTGATGCGCCCGCCCGCCGCGACGCACCCGGCCGCCGGCGCTCGCCGGCGGGCCGACAGGAAGATCAACGGAGGAGGAGTCATCGTGAGGACGAACGTGCGCAGGAGGCTGCCGCGAGCAGCCGCTTGGGTCGTGGGGCTGCTGGCCGCCACGGCGATGGTGGCGGGCTGTGGGAGCAGCGACAGCTCGGACTCGGGCTCGTCGAGCCCGGCGGCCACGGGGGCGACCAAGGCGCCCGCGGTGAGCATCCCGTTCAGCGGGCCGGAGTCGACGCTGCCGGCGACCTTCCCGGAGCCGACGCCCAAGCCCGGGTTCAAGTACACCTTGGGCTACCTGTCGCCCAACGCGTCGATCGGGTTCCTGGCGTCCGTGTACAAGGGCGTCAAGGACCAGACCGAGAAGTACGGTGGCAAGTTCATCGGGTACGACGCGAACTTCAACCAGGACAAGCAGGTCAGCCAGTTCAGCGACCTGCTCGCCCAGCACCCCGACGTGATCGTCGCCTACCCGCTGCTGCCGACGGCGCTGGCGTCCAAGATCAAGCAGGCCGAGGCGCAGGGCATCCCGGTCGTCACCAACGACACGCCGCCGGTCGCCGGCGAGCCGCTGCCCGCGGGCTACGCGACCAACGTCCACCAGGGCCTCGACATCTCGCGCTACAGCATCGCCAAGGAGCTGGCCAAGGACGCCCCGGGCGCGAAGTACGCGCTGCTCGGTGTGGGTCTGCCGGTGCCGTCGCTGAAGTACGCGATGGAGCGCTCGCGCTACTGGAACGACAAGTTCGGCCTGAAGTTCGCGGGCGAGGTCGACGCCAACGACGACACCGCCAACGCCGGTCAGCAGGCCATGACCGCGATCCTCGCCAAGTACCCCGACGTGGACGTCGTCGTCGCCTACAACGACACGGCCGCCGAGGCCGCCGTCGCGGTGGCGCGCTCGTCGGGCAAGCCCGACATCAAGATCGCCGGCGACGGCGGCGACGCCACCGCGGTGCGGCTCATCCGTGCCGGTCAGCTGTGGGGCACCTACGGCCCCGACGAGGCCGAGATCGGCCGCCAGCAGGCGGTCGCCGCCTACGACCTGGCGACCAAGCAGCACCTGCCGCTGCCCAAGGAGATCGTGATCCGCAGCGGGACCATGGTCACCAAGGCCAACGCGGACAAGTACACCCCGGCCAACGGGGCGTAGCGCCACGGGGCGGGGCGAGCGCTCAGACCGGGCGCTCGTCCCGCTTGCCCAGCACCTGCAGGATCCGCAGCGAGAGCTGGATGCTCGACAGCGTGTCGGGGTCCGAGAGGTCCGCGTCGATGAGCTCCTCGATGCGGGCCAGCCGCGTGTAGAGCGACTGGCGCTCGATGTGGAGGTCGCGCGCGGCGTCGGCCTTGCGGCCCGCGTGCCGGCACAGCGCCTCCAGCGTGGGCAACATCCTGGTCTTGCGCTGGCGGTCGCGCTGCAGCAGCGGCTCCAGCCGCGCGGTGGCGAACTGCAGCAGCTCGCTGCGATCGCGCAGCGACCAGATCAGGCGGTCGATGTGCGGCACGGTGACGTCGTGCCACGGCCGCGGCTGCGAGTAGGCCGTGGGCGTCGCCGCGTCGATCGTCACCTGCAGCGCGGTGCGCAGCGCGTCCCACGAGTGCGTCGACGGCCCGACGCAGATCACGCGCGGCGCCTCGTCCGGCAGCCGGGAGTGGATGCTGTGCGTGACCAGCCGCGCGAGGCGCTCGGCCACGGCGTGGCGCTCCTCGGTGGCGTGCAGGCCGACGACGATGAGCACGCGCTCGCCGTAGCGGTGGTGGCCGACCAGCACCTGCGTGGCGCCGCCGCCGAGCCCGGAGCGCACGTCGCGCCACACGAGGTCCCAGGGCGGCTCGCGCATCGAGGCCGGCTGGGCGAGCGCGTCGTCGCTCGCGCGCGGCACGACGACGACCGGCATCAGCCCGCTGACCGGCTGCTTGAAGCCCAGCTCCGAGGCGCGCACCGCGGCCTCGGCGGTGTCGACGTCTCCGCTCAACAGGTCGGCGAGGAAGTCGCTGCGCCGCCGCTCGGCGAAGGTCGCCGGCTCGCGCCCGCGCATCAGCTCGACCGCGAGCAGCCGGCCGACCGACTGGACGGCGAGGCGATCGGCGTCGTCCAGCGGCGAGTCGACGGCCAGCGCGACCAGCCGGCCCCACTCGCCGCGGCGGTCGCTGACGATGGTGTAGGTCTCGGAGTCCGTCGCCGCGGGGAGCTGGCGCGCGAAGGTGTCCCAGGCGGCGGTGACCTCGCGGTCACCGGCACGGTGGGTCATCTGGAAGGCGATGCCGCCGCTGGCCATCTCGAGGATCGTCGGGTTCTCGATGCGGGCGGTCAGCAGCGCGAGCAGGTCGCCGACGCCGGCGCCGTCGATCAGCAGCTGCGTGGCGCGCGCGTGCACGTCGGCGGCGGTGAGGGCGAGCGCCGCCTCGCGGTCGATGATCTCGCGGTTGACGCTCTCGGTGATCGCGATGAACGGGACCTCGCGGTGGAGCACGATCACCGGCAGGCCCTGGCGGTCGGCGGAGGCGGCGAGCACCTTGGGCACCGACTGGAAGCGGCTGCCCAGCTCGATCACCAGCCCGGAGGCGCCGCGCTCGACGAGGCTGTCGACGAGGTGCTCCTCCTGCCGCGGCGCGGGGCCGATGGAGCGCCCGCCGGTCAGCAGCAGCTCGCCGCCCTGCAGCAGCGCGCCGATGTAGGGCGCCTCGCCGGCGTGCACCCAGCGCACGGGGTTGTCGAGGCTCGCCGCGCCGGCGACGACCTCGGGGACGCCGCGCTTGACGGTCGGCAGCTCCAGGACCTTGGCGACCGTGACGGCTGAGCTCATGGCACGTGATCCTGACAGAAACCGAGCGAGATTCTTTACAGCAGAATGACATTCTGCTACTCATACCGACCCATGGATGACCGGCCACCCCCCGTCCCCGAACCGCCAGGCGCCGGCGCGCCGCTCGCGGTCGTCGGCCTCGACAAGCGCTACGGCGGCGTGCACGCGCTGCGCCGCGCGCACATGACCGTCAGCGCGCCGGGCACCGTCCACGGCCTGATCGGCGAGAACGGCTCGGGCAAGTCCACGTTGTTGGGGATCCTCTCGGGCGAGAAGCAGCCCGACTGGGGCCAGATTTACGTCGACGGCGCGCCGGTCGAGTTCGCCAGCCCGGTCAACGCGCTGCGCCACGGCATCGCGATGGTCTCGCAGGAGACGGCGCTGGCGCCCGACCTGTCGATCGCCGAGAACATCTTCCTGGGCCGCCGCATGGTGCGCGCCCCGTGGGGCATCGACTGGCGCCGCACGCGCCGCGAGGCCACCACGGTCCTGGCGCGGCTGCAGCTCGACTACGACCCGCGGCGGCTGGTCGGCACGCTGCGCCCCGACCAGCAGCAGATGGTGGAGATCGCGCGCGCCCTGTCGCTCAACGCCCGCGTGCTGATCCTCGACGAGCCCACCAGCTCGCTCAGCGACGACGAGGTCGCGGCGCTCTTCGAGACGATCCGCGGGCTCAAGGCCGACGGCGTCTCCACGATCTTCGTGTCGCACCGCCTGAAGGAGATGTTCGCGCTCGTCGACGAGTTCACCGTCCTGCGCAACGGCGCGACGGTCGCCACCGGCCCGGTCGCCGAGTTCGACGAGGACTCGCTCATCGCCGCCATGGTCGGCGACACGAAGGCGCTCACGCGCCCGGTCGTGACCTCGCGGCCGCGGCCCTCCGGCAACGCGCCGACCGCCATGTCGGTCAAGGGGCTCACGGTCCCCGGCGTGCTGGAGGGCGTCGGCGTCGACGTGCGCGCCGGGGAGATCGTCGGCCTCGCGGGCCTGGAGGGCGCGGGCCGCAGCGAGTTGTTGGAGGCGATCTTCGGCCTGCGCGAGCTGGGCGGCGGCACGATCGAGGTCGGCGGCCGCGCCTTCGCGCCGCGCGGCCCGCGCGACGCCATCGGCCGCGGCGTCGGCTACCTGCCGCCCGACCGCAAGGTCCAGGGCGTGGTCCTCAAGCGCAGCGTCGCGGAGAACCTGACGATGGTCGTGACCGCCGACACCGGCCGCCTGCGCGCACCGCGCGACCGCGACACGCGCGAGATCGTGGAGCGCGTCTACGACGTCCTGCGGATCCGCGCCGCCTCGCCGAGCGCGCTGGTGTCGACGCTGAGCGGCGGCAACCAGCAGAAGGTCGCGCTGGGCAAGTGGGTCGCCGCCGAGCAGCAGGTGCTGCTGCTCGACGAGCCGACCCGCGGCGTCGACGTCGGCGCCAAGGCCGAGATCCACCAGCTCTTGCGGCGCGCCGCCGACCGCGGGCTCGCGCTGCTCGTCAGCTCTTCGGAGAACGACGAGCTGCTGCGGCTCTGCGATCGCATCGTCGTGATGTACCGGGGCGCCGTCGTCGCCTCGCTGGACGCCGAGGAGGCGACCGAACCCGTGTTGGCCAGCTATGCCGGAGGACATCATGAGTAACGGAGTGCAGACCGCCCAGGACACGGGGCCTGCGCCCGAGGTCGGCGCCGCGCCCGTCGCGGCGGGCCCGAGCCGCTGGAGCAGCGCGTTCGCCGCGACGCGGAGCTTCCGCCCGGTGCTGCTGCTGGTCATCGTGTTGTTCGTGTACTTCGCGCTCACCCAGAGCGTGTTCATGACCGGGCAGAACCTGCAGAACCTGCTGACCGGCGTCTCGATCCTCTGGGTCGTGGCGATGGGGATGACCTTCGTGATCATCACCGGCGGCGTCGACCTGTCGGTCTCGGCGCTCTCGGTGTTCGTCGGGCTCTTCCTCGCGAAGATCCTCGACGCGGGCGTGCCCGGCGGGATCGCCGTGCTGCTGGCCATCCTGGTCGGCGCGCTGGTCGGCGGGCTCACCAACGGGCTGCTGATCGGCCGGATGAAGTTGTCGTTCTTCGTGGTGACCCTCGGCACGCTCACGGTGTTCACCGGCGTGGTCAACCTGTGGGCCAACACCAAGTCCTTCTACATCACGGCGCCGGTGGTCGCGCGCCTCGGCGTCGACGACACGCTCGGCGTCCCGACGCCGATCATCATCATGGTGGTCACGTTCCTGATCGGGCTGTACGTGCAGACGCGGACCTACTTCGGGCGCGACGTCTACGCGGTGGGCGGCAGCCTGCCCGCCGCGCGGCTCTCGGGCATCCGCACCTCGCGCACGATCGTCTCGGTCTACGCGATCACCGGCGCCTGCGCCGCGCTGGGCGGCATCATCGCCACCGGGCGCATCGGCGCCGCGACGCCGCAGGTCGACAACACGCTCGCGCTGCAGGCCGCGGCCGCGGTGCTGCTCGGCGGCACGAGCCTGTTCGGCGGCGCGGGCGGGGTCGGCGGCACCGCGCTCGGCGTCCTCTTCATCGGCGTGCTGCAGAACGGCCTGAGCATCGCCGGCATCCAGAGCTTCTGGCAGCAGGTGGTCACCGGCGTGATCCTCATCGCCGCGGTGCTGGGCGACCGGATCTCGCTGGGCGACCTGCGCCTGCGGCGCCGCGCGCCGGGTCCCGAGCCCGCGGCGGCCGCGCCACCCGCGGCGCCCGCGCCGTAGCCGTAGCCCCACTGTCCCTGATCAACGCATATGAGTAGCTCTGGAGGAACGGTCATGGAGCCGTTGTTGTGGCATGGTCAGCTCTCGCACATCGCGCTGCGCTGCGCCGACGTCCCGCGTGCGGGGCACTTCTACCGGGATGCCGTCGGCCTGGCCGAGCATCCCACCGACGAGGGCGGCGTCCGCCTCGGCTGGGGCGCGGGGCAGCACGCCCTCGACCTGCTGCCGGGCACGCCCGGGCTCGATCACTTCGGGCTCGAGGTCCCCGACCCGGCGGAGCTGGAGCGGCTGGTGGAGCGCGTCCGCGGGGCGGGCGTCGCCGTCGAGCTCCGCGCCGCCGACGGCGACCATCCCGAGTCCTACGTGTTGGACGACCCGGAGGGGCGGACGATCGAGCTGCACGGCCGCGTCGACCGCAGCGGCGAGTTCGGCGCCGATCCCGCCCGCCGGCCGACGCGCCTGCAGCACATCACCTTCGCCACCGCGTCGGTGCCGGAGTTGTTGGAGTTCTACGAATCCGTCCTCGCCATGCGCGTCTCCGACCGCATGGGCTCGACCTTCGCGTGGCTGCGCTGCGGCGCCGAGCACCACACGGTCGCGATGGTGGAGTCGGACGCCGCGTCGCAGCTGGACCACTTCTCGTTCGACCTGAGCCGGTGGGACGACTTCGCCGCCTGGGCCGACCGCCTGAGCACGATCGGCGTCCCGCTCAGCTGGGGCCCGGGCCGCCATGGTCCCGGCAACAACCTGTTCGTGATGTTCGACGACGCCGACGGCAACCACGTCGAGCTCTCGGCTGAGATGGAGCTCTACCACGACGAGATCGCCGAGTACCGGCGCACGTGGATCAAGGACGCGCGGACCACGAACCTGTGGGGCATCGGCCCCACCTGGCGCTCACCGGCGCGCGTCGCGGGGGCCTGAGCGATGCGCCTGCGCTCCGTCTACGCCGACGGCGAGCCCGCGGTCGCCCTGGAGTCCGAGGGCGGCCTGCTCCGCGTGCCGGGCCTGACCGAGATCGGCCGCGACACGCCGCTCGACGTCCTGCGCGCCGCGGCCGCCGAGGCGACCGAGCCGCTCGACGGCAGCATCGTCCTGCGCCCCGTCGTGCCCCGGCCCGAGCGGGTCGTGTGCCTCGGCCTCAACTACCGCGCGCACGTCGACGAGACCGGCCGCGAGCTGCCGACCTACCCCGTGTTCTTCACCAAGTGGGGCAGCAGCCTCTGCGCGGCCGGCGATCCGATCGCGCTGCCGCCGGAGTCCGAGCAGGTCGACTTCGAGGCCGAGCTCGCGGTCATCATCGGCACCGCCGGCCGGCGGATCCCGCGCGAGCGCGCGTACGAGCACGTCGCCGGGCTGACCCTCGCCAACGACATCACCATGCGCGACTACCAGTACAAGTCGCACCAGTGGCTGCAGGGCAAGGCGTGGGACGACAGCACGCCGCTCGGCCCCGCGCTGGTCACGCTGGACGAGGTGCCCGACCCGGGCAACCTCGCGATCACGCTCGACCGCAACGGCGAGCGGCTGCAGGAGTCCAACACCGACCGGCTGATCTTCGACATCCCGACGATCGTCGCCACCGTCTCGGAGTTCACCATGCTGCAGCCCGGCGACGTGCTGCTCACCGGCACGCCGGGCGGCGTCGGCTACCGTCGCGATCCGAAGGTGCTGTTGACGGCGGGCGACCGCCTCACGGTGACGATCGAGCACGTCGGCGTGCTGGAGAACGCGGTCGTCGCCGGGGACGCGGCGTGACGATCGCCCCGGCCCAGCGCCACGGCGCCGTCGACGTCTGCATCGTCGGCGGCGGCCCGGCCGGCCTGCTGACGGCCAACCTGCTCGGCCGCGCCGGGATCTCGGTCCTGCTGGTCGAGCGCAACGCCACCACCAGCTCGGCGGCCAAGGCCATCAGCATCGACGACGAGTCGCTGCGGACGATGCAGCGCGCCGGGTTGTTGGAGGAGTTGCGCCACGTCGTGCTCCCCGGCACCGGCACGCGCTACTACGGCGCCGACGGCCGGCCGATCGCCTACGCGCGCGGCCCGCGCCGGCCGATCCACGGCCATCCGATCAAGAGCCCGTTCGCGCAGCCCGACTTCGAGCGCGTGCTGCACACCGGGCTCGATCGCTTCGCCAGCGTCGAGGCCGCGTTCTCCACGCGCTTCGTGTCGGCGACGCAGGACGCCGACGGGGTCGACGTCGTGCTCGAGGACGCCGACGGCCCGCGCACCGCGCGCTGCTCCTACCTGCTCGGCTGCGACGGCGGCCGCAGCCCGCTGCGCGAGCTGATGGGTGTCGCGATGAGCGGCAAGTCGTTCGCCGATCCGTGGATCGTCGTCGACACGCTGGGCGACGTCGAGGACCACCGCTACGGCATGCACCACGGCGAGCCGAAGCGCCCGTTCGTGGTGATCCCGGGCGGCGCCGGCCGCTGCCGGTACGAGTTCTTGCTGCACCCGTCCGAGGTGCCCGCGTCGTTCGACGACCCGCCCTTCGAGCTGGTCGAGCGCCTGCTGGGCCCGCACCGGCCGATCGCCCGCGAGCAGGTCGAGCGCGTCGCCATCTACAACTTCCACGCGCTCAACGCCGACCGCTGGCGCGACGGGCGCTGGTTCCTGGCGGGCGACGCGGCGCACATGATGCCGCCGTTCGCGGGGCAGGGCCTGAACTCCGGCGTGCGCGACGCGAGCAACTTGTCGTGGAAGCTCGCCGCGGTCCTGGACGGGCGCGCGGGGGAGGCGCTGCTCGGCACCTACGAGGCCGAGCGCCGGCCGCACGCGCAGGCGACGATCGACCTCTCGGTCCGCATGGGCAGCGTGGTCATGACGACCAGCGCGCCGACCGCGCGCGTGCGCGACGTCGTCGTCCGGACGCTGCGCCGCTTCGGTCCGAGCCGGCGATTCATCGAGGAGATGCGCTTCTTCCCGCGCCAGCGCTACGAGCACGGGTTCGTCACCACGGTCGGCGACCGCGCCGGCATGGTCGGCCGCGCCGTGCCGCAGCCGCGGGTGCTGCGGCCCGAGGGGCACGTCGAGCGGCTCGACGAGGTGCTGGGCGGCGGCTTCGCGCTGCTGGCCGTGGACATCGCCGAGCCGGTCGTGCCCGACACGCCGCCGTGGTCGGCGCTCGCGCCGCACCTCATCCGCGTGCTGCTCGACGACCGCTTCCCCGGCAACGACGGCCTGACCACCATCGCCGACTTCGACGGCGGGCTGCGCGAGGCGCTGGCCGCGGTGTCGGGCCGGTACGTGCTGGTGCGCCCGGACCGGTACGTCGCGGCGACCTTCGCCGCCGCCGAGGCCGACGCCGTGGGCGCCGCGCTCGGGGCGGCGTGGGGCACCGCGCGAACAGTTACCCGCGCGTAAGCGCGGCGAGCGTCTCGTCGACGGTCACAACGTCGGCGTACTTCTGGTCGAGGTCGAACAGGGCCTGCTCGTGCGCGCGGGGCGAGCGGTCGCCGACGGCCTCGCGCACGACCATCGGGCGGAAGCCGAGCTGCACGGCGTCGACGGCGGTGGCGCGCACGCAGCCGCTGGTGGTGCAGCCGACGATGACCAGCGTGTCGACCGCGGCGCTGACCAGGCGCGAGGCGAGGTCGGTCCCGAAGAAGGCGCTCGCGTACTTCTTGACGACGATCTGCTCGTCGGGGCGGCGGCCGAGGCGCTCGTCGAGCTCGACGGCGGGCGTGCCCGCGGCCAGCGACGTGAGCCCGGCCTGCTTGCGCCGCCACACGCCGGCGTCGGCGAGGTCCTGCTCGTCGTAGCGCACCGTCGTGTGGAGGATCGGGAGCCCGCCCGCGCGGGCGACGTCGAGCAGCGCCCGCGTGTGGCGCAGCTGCTCGCCGAGGTCGGCGCCGAGCGGGGCGTCGGGATCGGTGAAGCCCTGGATCAGGTCGACGACGATGACCGCGGGGCGCTCGCCGAAGCCGATGCGCAGACCGAACCCGCGCGACGCGAAGAACTCGGTGGAA
This sequence comes from Baekduia sp., assembly GCA_036500525.1. Classification (GTDB taxonomy): domain Bacteria; phylum Actinomycetota; class Thermoleophilia; order Solirubrobacterales; family Solirubrobacteraceae; genus Baekduia. The sequence continues at coordinate 25,081 of DASYBY010000118.1, forward strand.
TCGTGGTCGGCGGTGCTCATTCGTCTCGCGCTCCGGGCGTCGGGGATATCCGTCCCACAGAAGGGTATTCTGGGGGACGGAATGATGACACATGGGCGAGGACCGGTGAGACGATGACGCAGGAGCCCAAGGGGCGTGGTATATCTCACGCCGTGCCGAAGCCAGAGACAGAGTCGGCGCCGGCCTACCCGATCGGCTCCGTCGACAACGCGCTGCGCCTGCTACTGCTCTTCGGCGAGTCGTCCGAGGTCCGGGTGTCGGACGCCAGCAGCCAGCTCGGCGTCGCGCCCTCCACGGCGCATCGCCTCCTGCAGATGCTGCAGTTCTACGGGTTCGTGCGCCAGGACGCGCAGACCAAGGCCTACAGCGCCGGCCCCGTCTGGGTCGAGATGGGGCTACGCGGCCTTCGCAACCTGGACATCCGCACGGTCGCCCGTTCCCACATCGAGGCGCTCGTCGGTGAGGTCAAGGAAACGGTCCAGCTGCTGGCGTTCCAGAGCGGCGGCGAGATGGTCTGCCTCGACGCCGTCGAGGGGCCGTACGTCGTGCGCGCGGCCGGGCGGCTGGGCGGCACGCTGCCGGCCTACGCCACGGCCGGCGGCCGCGCGGTGCTCTCGACGCTGTCCATGGAGCAGGTGCGTCAGCTCTACCCGCAGGCCAAGCTCAAGCGGCTCGGCCCGAAGACGATCGCCACCCGCAGCGCGCTCGAGGCGCAGCTCGCGCAGGTGCTGGAGCGCGGCTACGCCTACCAGCGCGAGGAGCTGGAGGCGGGCGTCAGCGCCATCGCGGCGCCGATCCGCCGCTCGCAGGGCGCGGCGGCGTTCGCGGTCGACGTGGTCATGCCGTCGTCGCGCCTGGAGGACGACGACCTGCCGCGCATCGCCGCGGCTGCCGTCGCCTGCGCGGACGCGATCGCGTCGGAGCTGGGACTCTGAGGGGATGACGAAGAGCGAGTCGCAGGACACCCCGGCGCCGTCGCAGCTGATCGACGCGCGGATCGCCGAGCTCGACGACTGGCGGGGCGCGATGCTCGGCCGGCTCCGGGCGCTGGTCAAGGAGGCCGATCCGGAGATCGTCGAGGAGTGGAAGTGGCGGGGCGTTCCGGTCTGGTACCACGACGGCATGGTCTGCACGGGCGAGACCTACAAGAACGTCGTGAAGATGACCTTCGCCAAGGGCGCGGCGCTGGACGACCCCGCGGGCCTGTTCAACTCCAGCCTGGAGGGGAACACGCGGCGCGCGATCGATTTCACCGAGGGCGAGCAGATCGACGAGGCGGCGCTGAAGGATCTGTTCCGCGCCGCGGTGGCGCTCAACGAGGCCAAGGCCAAGCGCTAGGCCGCGCCGACCAGCAGGTCGTGCACGAGCTGGACGGCGATCGATCCCTCCCCGACGGCCGACGCCACGCGCTTGACCGAGCCGTGGCGGACGTCGCCCGCCGCGAGCACCCCGGGCATGCTCGTCTCCAGCGCCGACGGCGGGCGGTCCAGCGGCCAGCCGTTGCGGTCGGGCAGCGTGTCGCCCGTGTAGAGGAAGCCATGGCGGTCGCGCGCGATGTCGAGCGGCAGCCAGTCGGTGTGCGGGCGCGCCCCGATCAGCACGAAGAGCGCGTCGGCGGCGACCTCCTGCTCGTCGCCGTCGGGGCCGCGGAGCACGAGGCGCTGCAGGCGCCCGTCGCCACCTCCACCGGCGACCGTGGTGCCCGTGCGCACGGCGACGTTCGGCGTGGCCGCGATCTGCTGGGTCAGGTAGTGCGACATCCCGGCCGTGAGCGACCCGCCGCGCACGATGAGCGTCACCCGCCGTGCGTAGCGCGCGAGGTGCAGCGCGGCCTGCCCCGCCGAGTTGCCGCCGCCCGCCACGAACACGTCGCCGCCGCTGAGCGCGTGCGCCTCGGAGACCGGGCCGCCGTAGAAGACGCCGGCGCCGGTCAGCGCCTCGAGCGCCGCAACGCCCAGGCGGCGGTAGCTCGCGCCGGTGGCCAGGATCACCACCGCGCCGCGGACCTGCCGGTCGTCGGCGAGCGTCACCGTGAGCTGCCGCTCGGCGCGGCTGAGCGTCAGCACCCGGTGCATGAAGACGAAGCTCGCCCCGAAGACCGACGCCTGCTCGTAGGCCTGCTCCGCCAGCCGCTGCCCGCTGACGCCGCGCGGGAAGCCCAGGTAGTTGCGGATCAACGAGCTGGACCGGGCCTGGCCGCCGATGCCGCCCTCGTCGACGACGACCGTGCGCAGCCCCTCGGACGCGCTGTAGACCGCCGCCGACAGCCCCGCCGGCCCGGCGCCGACGATCACCACGTCGAAGTCCCGCTGGTCGAAGTCGGCCGGGGCGCCGGCGGCCAACGCGATCTCGGCGTTGGACGGATCGCTCAGCGCGCGACCGTCCGGCAGGACCATGATCGGGAGCGTCGCGCCGGGGCCGGCCTGCGCCAGCAGCGCGCGCCCCTGGTCGGAGTCGGCCAGGTGGAAGTCGTGCGGCACCGCGCAGCGCTCGAAGGTCTCGCGCAGCTCGTAGGAGCGCCCCGACCACTCCTCGCCGACGATGTGCACGGTGTGCGGGACCCGGCGCCGCTCGGTCGCCCATTCGAGCAGGAACGTGGAGATGGTCTCGTGGAACACCTCGTCGGGCGGGTCGGCCGGGATCGGCACGTAGTAGTCGATGCGGCCGATGGCGATCGCGTCGACGATCGTCTCGGCCGTGGGCGGGTCGGCCAGCGCGCCCGGCGCGACCATCAGCCCGCGCCGGGCATGGGGGTGAAGTTGGTGTGCTCGCTCCAGCACCCCGCCGCCGGTCGTGTGGGAGGCCAGCACGAGGGCCAGCTCGTCGCCTGCGTCGGCCAGCTCCGCCAGGGCGTCGAGCGCCTGCGCCGGGCCGCTCGCGCTCGCGACGCGGTAGTCCTGGCCGTAGCGGCGGCCGAGCTGCGCCGTGACGTCCGCGAGGGCGTCCTGGTCATCGTCGACGACAAGGAGAACGGGGAGCGACATCGTGCCTCCCTGCGGAGGCTAACGGCCCTACCGCTTCTTCACATAGACCGCGATCGCCTGGAAGGCGTACATGCCGAGCGTCTTGCCCTGGTAGATCTTGAGGTCGGGCTGGTCGCTGTCGAGGTGCGCGGGCATGTGCACCATGGTGGTCTCCTTGCCGTCGACGGCGGTCGAGCCGCTCGTCGGCCCCGACTTGTAGGACGCCCACGCGAGCAGCTGGCCGCCCTGCGTCTCGGCGCTGGCGAGCGTCACGAACGCCTCGACGCCGCAGATCCTGTAGCCGGACTTGACCTTCCAGCTGAAGGTCGGATGCTGGCCGACGGTGAACGTCACGTAGCGGTGGCTGCTGGGCGAGGTGGTCGGCTGGTCGGTGAGCAGCGACGTCGGATACCACTGGATGTCGGACTTGCGGCAGCCGTGCCACTGGGCGGTCTGGCTCTGGCCGGGGAGGTAGTGGCCGGCGCCGGCCTCAGGGCCGAGGTGCGTGTCGGTCTCGGGATTGGCGGCGTGCTTGGCGGCGCTCGCGTGTGCGGCGGCGGCCTTGACCTTGATGGTGCGCGCGGCGCGGCGCGCGTTGCCGGCGGCGTCGGTGGCGGTCACGGTGACCGCGGCCTTCACGCCGTTGCGGGTCTTGCGGCTGCGGAGGGCCTTGGCCACGGCGGTGCGCGCGGTCTGGGAGAGCACGAGCTTGAAGGTGATGGCCTTGCCCTTGGCCACCTTGTGCGTGACCTTGGCCAGCTTGTAGGTCTTGGCCTTGCCCGCGCCGGGGACCGTGAGCGTGGCGGCGGCGCCGGCCGTGCAGGCCTCGGTGGGGCAGGCGACGGTGAGCGCGAGTGACGTGCCGGGCCTCTGCGTGGTCGCGCCGGAGAGCTTGAGCTGGGGCGCGGTGGTGTCGCGCGGTGTGGGGAGGAGCAGCGGCGTGCCGACCCCCGGCGGGAGGAGCGCGGGTGGCGTCGGCCCGGGGAGCGGGACCGTCTGGCCCCCGCCGCCGTCATTCCCGCCGCCTCCGTCGCCCCCGCCCGGCGTCACCGTCGACCCCGACAGGTTGATGTGCACGACCCGGTCGGCGTCGGTCTGCGTCACCGCGACCCACGGGTCGCCGTTGGCGGCGATGGTGATGGCGTCGGTCGCCGTCGGCATCGCGAGCGGGTAGCCGGCGCGGCTGGTGGCGGTCGCGGGATCGAGGCGATCCACGACCGCCGGGTTGCCGCCCGTGAGCCAGACGTCGCCGTCGAGGCCGGTCGCCATCCCGGTCGCCGGCGTCTTGAACTTCGGGTACCCCGGCCGGTTCGCGCCGGTGTCCGCCAGTCGCGACACCTGCCCGCTGCTGCCGTCGCTGATCCACACGTCGCCGTCGGCGCCGACGGTCAGCGGCCCGGGGAAGCGGTCGCCGCCGGTCGGCTTCGGGTAGCCCGCCACGACGCCGCCCGTGGTGCCGTCGAGGCGCGTGTACCGCGAGTGCACCGCCGAGTCGCCGTCGGAGAGGGTCGCCCAGACGTCGCCGTCGTGCCCGACGGCCAGGTCGATCGGGAAGAGCGTCTTGTCGGGCGCGGCCGTCGCGCCGGTGGCCAGCGGCGAGCCGGCCCGCGCGGCGCCGTCGGCCGGGTTCAGCCGCGAGATCGTGTTGGTGTCGTTGGCGACCCAGAGGTCGCCGTCGGCGCCCACGACGATCGCGTGGGGCGCGGTGACGGCGCCGGTGAACGTCGTGGACGCGCCCGTCGCCGGGTCGATCCGCGTCACGCCGCCGACCGGGTGGCCCGCTGCGTTGTCCTCGTCACCGAAGTTCGCGACCCACATCGCGCCGTCGTGGGCGATCGCGATCCCGACCGGGTCGGTCTGGTTCACGCCGCCCGCGTCCTTCAAGGTGATGGGGTAGCTCGGCGCGCACTTCTCCCCGGTCGCCTCGTCGATGCAGCTGACCAGCGACGGGTGGAAGGCGTTGACGTCGCCGGCGAGCCACACCTTCCCGGCCCCCTCGGCGATCGCCCGTACCTGGGCGATGCCGGTCACCGACGCCGGGTAGGCGACCAGCGGCGGGGTGTCGGCGTGGGCGGCGGTGGCGCCGGCGGCGGTCGCCAGCAGCGCGAGGAGGACGGAGGAGATCGATCGGTACACGGCGCGGCACTCTGCTCGACCGCGCGGGGATGCACAACCACTCGGACGTTCAGGTGCATAGCCGCCTACGCACATCTGCGCAGATCGG